>NC_013851.1:115000-432916 GCF_000025485.1 Allochromatium vinosum DSM 180
GAGTGAAATAGAACCTGAAACCGTGTGCGTACAAGCAGTCGGAGCCTCGTAAGGGGTGACGGCGTACCTTTTGTATAATGGGTCAGCGACTTACTTCTCAGTGGCAAGCTTAACCGACTAGGGGAGGCGTAGCGAAAGCGAGTCTTAAATGGGCGTTTTGAGTCGCTGGGAGTAGACCCGAAACCGGGCGATCTACCCATGGCCAGGGTGAAGGTGGGGTAACACTCACTGGAGGCCCGAACCGGGATCTGTTGAAAAAGATTCGGATGAGCTGTGGGTCGGAGTGAAAGGCTAATCAAGCTCGGAGATAGCTGGTTCTCCCCGAAAGCTATTTAGGTAGCGCCTCGTGGATCACTGCTGGGGGTAGAGCACTGTTTCGGCTAGGGGGCCATCCCGGCTTACCAAACCGAGGCAAACTCCGAATACCGGCAAGTGCGACCACGGGAGACAGACGGCGGGTGCTAACGTCCGTCGTCAAAAGGGCAACAACCCAGACCGCCAGCTAAGGTCCCAAAATCATGGCTCAGTGGGAAACGATGTGGGAAGGCCCAGACAGCCAGGAGGTTGGCTTAGAAGCAGCCACCCTTTAAAGAAAGCGTAATAGCTCACTGGTCGAGTCGGCCTGCGCGGAAGATGTAACGGGGCTTAAGCCATGTACCGAAGCTGCGGATGCTAGTTTACTAGCATGGTAGGGGAGCGTTCCGTAAGCCGTCGAAGGTCAGTTGTAAAGCTGGCTGGAGGTATCGGAAGTGCGAATGCTGACATAAGTAACGACAAAGGGGGTGAGAGTCCCCCTCGCCGAAAACCCAAGGGTTCCTGCGCAACGTTCATCGGCGCAGGGTGAGTCGGCCCCTAAGGCGAGGCCGAAAGGCGTAGTCGATGGGAAGCGGGTCAATATTCCCGCACCAGACACCACTGCGATGGGGGGACGGAGAAGGCTAGGTCATCCGGGCGTTGGTTGTCCCGGTTCAAAGGTGTAGGGAGTGTGCTTAGGCAAATCCGGGCGCACAATCCCGAGACCCCATGACGAGTGTCCACGGACATGAAGTGATTGATGCCCGGCTTCCAAGAAAAGCCTCTAAGCTTCAGGTGGTGTGTGACCGTACCCCAAACCGACACAGGTGGGTTGGGTGAGAATCCCTAGGCGCTTGAGAGAACTCGGGTAAAGGAACTAGGCAAAATGGCACCGTAACTTCGGGAGAAGGTGCGCCTCTGTGTAGGTGAAGGCCCTGCGGCCGGAGCCGAAGGAGGTTGCAGTGACCAGGCCGCTGCGACTGTTTATTAAAAACACAGCACTCTGCAAACGCGCAAGCGGACGTATAGGGTGTGACGCCTGCCCGGTGCCGGAAGGTTAAGTGATGGGGTTATCCTCACGGAGAAGCTCTTGATCGAAGCCCCGGTAAACGGCGGCCGTAACTATAACGGTCCTAAGGTAGCGAAATTCCTTGTCGGGTAAGTTCCGACCTGCACGAATGGCGTAACGATGGCGGCACTGTCTCTACCCGAGACTCAGTGAAATTGAATTCTCGGTCAAGATGCCGAGTCCCCGCGGCTAGACGGAAAGACCCCGTGAACCTTTACTATAGCTTTGCACTGGACGTTGAACCGACTTGTGTAGGATAGGTGGGAGGCTGTGAAACGGTGACGCCAGTTGCCGTGGAGCCATCCTTGAAATACCACCCTGGTCTGTTTGACGTTCTAACCTCGACCCGTTACCCGGGTCAGGGACCGTGCATGGTGGGTAGTTTGACTGGGGCGGTCTCCTCCCAAAGTGTAACGGAGGAGCACGAAGGTACCCTCAGGTTGGTCGGAAATCAACCTTCTGAGTGCAATGGCATAAGGGTGCTTGACTGCGAGACTCACACGTCGAGCAGGTACGAAAGTAGGTCATAGTGATCCGGTGGTTCTGTATGGAAGGGCCATCGCTCAACGGATAAAAGGTACTCCGGGGATAACAGGCTGATACCGCCCAAGAGTTCATATCGACGGCGGTGTTTGGCACCTCGATGTCGGCTCATCACATCCTGGGGCTGAAGTCGGTCCCAAGGGTATGGCTGTTCGCCATTTAAAGTGGTACGCGAGCTGGGTTTAGAACGTCGTGAGACAGTTCGGTCCCTATCTGCCGTGGGCGTTGGAGATTTGAGGGAAGCTGCTCCTAGTACGAGAGGACCGGAGTGGACGTACCCCTGGTGTTCCGGTTGTCACGCCAGTGGCATTGCCGGGTAGCTATGTACGGACGGGATAACCGCTGAAAGCATCTAAGCGGGAAGCCCCTCCCAAGATAAGATCTCCCTGGGCACTCGATGCCCCTGAAGGTCCGTTGAAGACCACAACGTGGATAGGCGGGATGTGGAAGCGTGGTAACACGTGCAGCTAACCCGTACTAATTGACCGTGCGGCTTGACCATATAACACCCAAGTGCGTTACCCTTACGATCACTCACCGTTTCGCGGACCGTCGGACCACACACCCGGCGCTCCCACCCTTTCCCTGGCGGCCATAGAGACTTGGAACCACCTGATCCCGTCCCGAACTCAGACGTGAAACAGGTCTTCGCCGATCCTAGTGTGGGGCCTCCCCATGCGAACCTAGGGCACCGCCAGGGCCCTATTCCCTCAAAACCCCCTCCACCTAACCGTGGCGGGGGTTTTGGCTTTGCGCGTTTTCGATCTGTTCGCCAATCTCATATGAAGGCGGAGAGACTCGCATAAGCCAGCCCTAGACCAATCAACGTCGCCATCAGAACGTCACTGGGATAATGCAGCCCGAGAATGATGCGAGACAACGCAATCAGCGCTGTGAAAGGAACCAGTATCCAGGCCAGTACAGGAAAGTAGTAGATGGCGACACTCGAAAAGACGACAGCGTGGAGCGTGTGACCCGAAGGAAAGCTGTATTGGTCGAGTGGCGGGACGAGGGCCGTGATGTCGCTGGCATGATGGCAGGGACGAGACCGCCGAGTCACACCTTTGAGTGATTTGTAGAGCAGTAACGCAATACCGCCGGTCGCCAGCATGTGCAGACTGGCTTGCAAACCCTTCAATCCATAGACGAGGGGCAGGGCAGCCATGAGGCTGTACCAGAACACCCCATCCCCCAGCCGGCTGATGAACGCGAAGGGGTATCGAATCCAGCGACGTTGCCCCGAACGGCTCCAGAGGCGACAGACGGATACTTCCAATTCATTCAGATGTCGTAGCCAGGCTTGCATGACAGGACTCCGCTTGACCTCGTTTTCTGTGGATCACGGCGAACAGGTGTTCTTCGACACGCCCCAGAACGCGCTCCCAGCCAATATCCAATGCGCGCTTCCTGGCTTCGAGTCCCATTCGTCGCAGTCGTTCCCGATCGCCGACGCACTCCAGACAGATGTCGATGAATGATTCCTGAGCATCGACCGGTACGGTCACGCCATTGACCCAAGGCTGGACGTTTGCGTGCGCCGCTGCATAGTCGAAGGCGATGACAGGCAGACCGCTAGCCATGGCCTCGGTGACGACGTTGCCGAAGGTCTCGGTGAGACTCGGAAACAGGAAGAGATCGCCCGACGCATAGTGTGCGGCGAGCTCGTCGCCGACACGCGCGCCGGCGAAGATCAGATCCGGGTGCTCCTGTTGCAGATGCGGGCGTTCGGGGCCATCACCGACCAGCACGAAACGTGCGTTCGGACACTGACGCTGAATGGCGCGAAACCCAGCGAGCGCCAGGGCGAGATTCTTCTCTGCGGCAATCCGACCTACATACAGGGCGACCAGATCGTCCTCCGCGCAGCCCCAGGAGCGGCGCAGTTCAGCGGAGCGCCGGTCGGGCGCGAACTGATCGACGTCCACTCCGCGCCCAAAGACATGGAGGTTCTCGAATCCTTCGGCGGCCAGACTGTCACGCAACTCGGCGGTCGGAACCAGCGTGGCATCAGAGCGATTGTGGAAGTGTCTCAGGGTCTCGGCGATCTGACGGGTCAGGGCTCCCAGTCCGTAATGCCGGCTATAGTGCTGGAAATGCGTATGAAAACCGGTGATCGTCGGAATCTTGAGCGCTTGTGCCGCCGAGAGCGCGGCATGACCGAGCGGTCCCTGCGTGGCGATATAGACCAGATCGGCCGGGCGGCGGTGCCAGAGACGCCGCAGACGCCAGTAGACCGGAAGCCCGAACCTCAGACCTCGATAGCCGGGGATCGGCAGGCCCGGCACCAGATGCAGATCGAGCCGATCGGATTGTTCGGGATGCCTCGGATCGGCCGGTTGCCGTGGCCGGATCAACTGAACGCCATGTCCGCGCGCGACCATGCCTTCGGCCAGATGACGCATGGTGTTGGCCACGCCGTTGATCTCGGGGGGGTAGGTCTCGGTGACAATGGCGATTCTGAGCCGATCGCCTGTGGACTGAGCGGTGCTCCGCGTTTCACTGGACATGATTCATACGGCTCCAGGCTCCAGCCAGCAGGGGCTTGCATCCTCGTCGCGCACGGATACAGCCACGTCTCTGGTGGTCATGACGGGCGCGGTCTCCGAGACGTCGAGCGTTTCGAGGATGGCCGCGCGGGCGCGCTCGGCGAGTGCACGGCGTGATTCCCCTTCCAGAGCCTGCATGGACGGCAGAAAATGGATACAGGCGATCAGACCCGGATGCCGGACGAGTCGGCTGAGATTGGCGATCAGACTGTCGTCGCCGATATAGGGCACGGACTGATCGAGGGCGAGGGTATCGCGACGCCGGTAACGGATAGCGACCGGCTGTACGCGAACCTCGGGATGCTGGGCGATGGCGAAGAGTCGCGGATGGAAACGCCCCAGCGTCCGGCCATCCGTTGTGGTGCCTTCGGGAAAGATCATGACCGTGCGCTCCGAGGCCAGATCCGCCAGGAGTCGATGGATCACGGATTCCGCCTGATGCGCACCGCGCTCGATGAAGCGAGTACCCGCAAAGCCGGCCAGCCAGCCGATCAGCGGCCAGCGCCGGACGTCCGACTTGGCCAGAAACCCGATCTCACCCTGAGCGCCCAGAATGGGGATGTCGAGCCAGGAGACATGGTTGCCGACCAGCAGACAGCCTGCTTCCAACCGGCCCTCGATCCTGACCTCGACCTCCAGGGCGCGTACCAGCCGCCCATGCCACCAGCGTACGGCGCGCGGCAGCCAGCCAGGTTGCCGTCGTGCGCGACCCTGGAACACGGCATAGAGGCCGACCAGCGTTCCGGTCGCCAGATGCTCGCCGACCCGCCAGCTTCTCCAGAGTGTTCGCGTGATCATGATCCTCGAGCGTCGTTCAGCCTGACTCAAAGACCGTGCCTGTCGAGGAAGTGGCGTGAGTACGCCGGACTCATGGCGTCGATGTCGAGCAGCATCAGCACGTCCGCTACGCCGAAATCCGGGTCACGACAGGGTTCACCGCACGCCTTGGCGCCCAAGCGGACGTAGGCGCGCAGCAACGGCGGCAGCGGCGCGTCCAGGACGTCGTCATCGACCTGGGTCGTGAGCAGCGGAGCGCGCGGTGTGATGCGTCGATCCTCGGGCGCCAATGCCTGACGGCGCAGTCGGTTCATGATGGCGGCGGCCTGGATGTCGTCCTCGCCGAGCGGGACGCTGGCACAGCCGAACAGATAGTCGAAGCCGTTGAGCTGGACGAATCCGGCCAGCCCCGACCAGAGCACGGCGATCGCCGGTCCCTGTCTGAACTCGGGCGCGATGCAGGTGCGGCCGACCTCCAGCAGGCGTCCGTCGAGCCGTTTGATGGCGTCCAGCTCGAACTCGCTCTCTGAATAGAAGCCACCGATGCGCGCGGCGCTCGCGTCGGTCAGCAGACGAGTGCAACCAACGACACGTCCAGTGCGCGAATCGCGAACCAGGAGGTGCTGACAATGGTCGTCGAACGTATCGTGATCGTAGCCGGGCTCACCCTTGAGCCGTGCGCCCATCTCCTCGCCGAAGACCTGATAGCGCAGTGCCTGCGCCTCGCGGACCTCGGATTCGGACGTTGCGATCTCGACATAGAGACGCTCGCCGCGCTTGGCGAGCGACGCGGAAGCCGAAGCGACCATCGAATGCCCTCACAGGTGAAGAATGCCTGGAGGGTTATCTTAGGCGGCGAGTGTTGCGGCCTGATGTGGGGCGGATGACAGCTCGGTGAAGGCGGCTGCGCGTTCAGGCCCGCAGCGACAGGATCGGCCAGCCGCGTGTCTCGGCTGTGGCGCGCAACTGGGCGTCCGGGTTGACGGCGATCGGGCGCTCGACCCGCTCCAGCAGCGGCAGATCGTTGTGCGAGTCGCTGTAGAAGCAACTGCCCGCCAGATCCAGCCCCTGCTCGGCGAGCCAGTGTTCGAGCCGCTCGACCTTGCCTTCGCGAAAGGAGGGCACGCCCTCGACCTCGCCGGTATAGACGCCGTCACGCTCGGCGGGCAGGGTCGCGATCAGGTGCGGTACGCCGAAGCGTTCGGCGATGGGCGCGGTGACGAAGGCGTTGGTCGCGGTGATGATGAGCAGGGTATCGCCAGCGGACTGGTGCCGTTCGACGAGTGCGCGTGCCGCCGGGGTCATGATCGGCTCGATCTGCTCTTCGAGGAAGCGCGCGCGCAATGCCTCTAGGCGCTCACGCGGGTGCTCGCGCAACGGACGCAGTGAGAAACGCAGGAACTCCTGGATATCCAGGGTACCGTCCTGATATTCGCGGTAGAATCGCTCGTTCTCGCGCGCGTACTCCGCACTGTCCACCAGTCCATGCCGGGCGAGATAGCAGCCCCAGAGATAGTCCGAGTCACCGTCCAGGAGTGTGTTGTCGAGATCGAAGATAGCGAGTGGCACGCGCTTGATTCCAGTCTGAAAGATTGAAGGGAAGTCTGGCGCGGATCTTGCGCCTGTGAGTGCGATACTCCGGGATCGGCGCGCAGGTTTCAAGTGCGTACAACCAAGCTCTTGATTGGAAATCGCTTATACATGCGCCGGCTTGCCGGAAACGACTGCTCTATGGAAGAATGAGCCAGCGACCAGCCAGGGAGAGACCCATCCTTGATCGACCACGACGGCTTCAGACCCAATGTCGGCATCATCCTGAGCAATCGGGACCGTCGCCTATTCTGGGGGCGCCGCGTCGGCCAGAATGCCTGGCAGTTTCCACAAGGTGGGATCAACCCCGACGAGACGCCCGAGCAGGCCATGTTCCGCGAACTGGAGGAGGAGGTCGGGCTCTGTGAGCAGCAGGTCACGATCCTGGGCAGCACACGCGGTTGGCTGCGTTATCACCTTCCTAAGCGTTACATCCGGCACCGTTACTGCGGGCCGGGTCCGATCTGCATTGGCCAGAAACAGGTCTGGTTCATGCTGCGGGTCAATTGCGGCGAAGAAGCCTTCTGCCTCGATCGCACCGACAAACCCGAGTTCGACGCCTGGCGTTGGGTCAGATATTGGCAGCCGCTCTACGAAGTCGTGTATTTCAAGCGCCATGTCTATCAGCAGGCGCTCGAAGAGCTGGCGCCGACCCTCTATCCGGAAGGCGTGCCGGATCGCCGGCATGTCTATGCCAGCCCCTCCAGGTTGCTGCGCCAGGGATATCCATGAACGCCTTGCGCCGTGCCAGGGCTGAGACAGTGGCCTAGATCCGCATGCAGTCAGGCACCCATTCGTCCGCGATCCCATCCGCCCCAGGTCTGCTCAACTCGCCCAGCATGCTCGAATCACTCAGGCGCATCGTTCAGGAGGTCAACAATGCCCGCGATCTCGAGCAGGCGCTCTCCATCATCGTCCAGCGCGTCAAGCAGGCCGTCGGAGCGGACGTCTGCTCAGTCTATCTCAACGACTACGACAACCATCGTCACGTCCTGCAGGCCACAGAGGGGTTGCGCAAGGACGCCGTGGGGCGTGTGCGGCTCGAACTCGGACGCGGGCTGATCGGACTGGTGAGCGAGCGTGCCGAGCCGATCAACCTCGACGACGCGGCCAATCATCCGCGCTACGAGTGCATCATCGACACCGGCGAGGAGCGTTATCACGGCTTTCTCGGTGCGCCCATCATCCAGAACCGTAAGGTGCTCGGTGTCCTGGTGCTGCGTCAGCGCCGGCGGCGTCATTTCGGCGAGGACGAAGTGACCTTCGTGATGACCCTGGCCTCGCAACTGGCCGGGGCCATCACCTTTGCCCGCACCAGTGGCGAGCTGGCGCGCTTGCAGGACGACGGCATCCCGCAGCGCTTCCTGCCGGGGCTGGCCGCCTCGCCGGGTATCGGTCTCGGGCAGGCGGTTGTGGTCTATCCGCCCGCCGACCTGGATGCCGTGCCCGATCGCCGCCCTGAGGATCTGGAGGCCGAGGCCGAGGAGTTCCGCCGCGCCGTGCGCGAGGTCGCCGAGGATCTCGACCGCTTCGCCAGCCGCACGCAGGTCCATCTGCGCGTCGAGGACATGGCCCTGTTCGACGCCTGGCGGCTGATGCTGGAGAGCGACACCCTGATCGATGGCACCCTGTCGCGGATTCGCGCCGGCAACTGGGCGCCCGGCGCGCTGCGCGAGACCATCGCCGAACATGCGCGGGTGTTCGACGCCATGGACGACGCCTATCTGCGCGAACGGGCCACGGACGTGCGCGATCTGGGGCGCTGCATCCTGATGCACTTGCAGAACCGGGCCAGTGCGCCGATTCAGTATCCGCCGTGCACGATTCTGGTGGGCGATGAGATCAGCGCCATGCAGATCGCCGACGTGCCGCGCGAGAAGCTGGCCGGCGTCGTCTCGACCTCGGGTTCCGGGTCGTCCCATGTGGGAATTCTGGCGCGTGGGATGGGCGTCCCGGCAGCCATGGGTGTATCGGATCTGCCGGTGGGGCGCGTCGAGGGCCGCGAGATGGTGGTCGACGGCTATCGCGGGCGTGTCTATGTCTCGCCTGGGCCGGCCGTGCGTTCGGAGTACCAGCGTCTGGCCGATGATGACGCGGCCCTGACCAGCGAGCTGCAAGCCCTGAGCCATCTGCCGGCCGAGACCACCGACGGCTATGTGATTCCGCTCTATCTCAACACCGGTCTGGTGTCCGAGAGCCGTCCGCTCGGCATCGAGGAATCGGCCGGCGTCGGTCTCTACCGCACTGAGCTGCCCTTCATCGTGCGCGACAGCTTTCCGAGCGAGGCGGCGCAGATGGCCAACTATCGGCATGTACTGGAGCTGTTCGCGCCACGTCCGGTGACGATCCGCACGCTCGACATCGGCGGTGACAAGCCGTTGCCGTACTTTCCGATGCAGGAGGCCAATCCCTTCCTGGGCTGGCGTGGCATCCGCATCACGCTCGACCATCCCGAGATCTTCCTGAGCCAGGTGCGCGCGGTGCTGCGCGCGTCCATCGGACTCGACAACCTGCAACTGCTGCTGCCCATGGTCAGCACCGTCGGCGAGGTCGACGATGCCTTGCTCCTGATCCAGCGTGCGCACAACGAGCTGCTGGAGGAAGGCTATCAGGTGCGGATGCCGCCGGTCGGCGTCATGATCGAGGTGCCGGCGGCCGTCTATCAGGCCGAGGCCCTGGCGCGCCGGGTCGATTTCCTGTCGGTGGGGACGAACGATCTCACGCAATATCTACTGGCCGTCGATCGCAACAATCCGCATGTGGCCAAGCTCTACAACGAATATCACCCGGCGGTGCTGCGCGCGCTGCTCCAGATCCTGACCGGGGCGCGACTCCACGGCAAGGAGGTCAGCGTCTGCGGCGAGATGGCCGGCGACCCGCTGGCGACCTTCCTGCTGCTGGGGATGGGGGTGCACAGCCTCAGCATGGGAGCCGGCAGTCTGCTGCGGGTCAAGAAGGTCATCCGCAGCATCAGCCGAGCGCGGGCGCGCGAGGTGCTCAAGGTCGCCCTGCAATGCGAGGATGCCGGCTCGGTGCGCCGACTGCTGCTCGACGCGCTGGAGACCGTCGGTCTGGGCGGTCTGGTGCGACCGGGCCGTTAGCCGGGCAGCGATTTGCCGGGATTGAGGATGCCCGCCGGGTCGAACTGTGCCTTGATGGCGTGCATGAGCCGCAGCGCGACCGGGTCGAGTTCACGGTCGACGAAATCGCGCTTTTCCAGTCCCACGCCGTGCTCGCCCGAGAGCGTCCCGCCCAGTCGCAGAACCAGGGCGAAGACCGCGTCCAGACAGTGCGCCGCGCGCGCGACCTCTTCGGCGTCGTCCGGATCGATCAGCAGATTGACATGGATGTTGCCGTTGCCGGCATGGCCGAAATTGACGATCCGGATGCCGGTCTCGCGGGCGAGCTGCTCCAGTCCATCGATGAACGCGCCCATGTGCGAGACAGGCACCACCACGTCCTCGTTGATCTTCTTCGGCGCGATGTGACGCAGGGCCGGGGAGAGCGCCTTGCGCGTCTTCCAGAGCGCGGCGACCTCATCCGCCGTTTCGGCGAGCCGCAGTTCCAGCAGACCGGCGACACGCGCCGCCTCACCGACCGCGCGCTGCGCTTCCTGGATACAGGCCGCCGGTCCATCGACCTCGATCATCAGCAATGCCCCGGCCCCGTCCGGCAGGTCGAGTTCGGAATAGCGGCTGACCATCTCGATCGCCGAGCCGTCCATGATCTCCAGCGCGCAGGGCGTGACCGGCTGGGCCATGATGGCCGAGACGGCGAGCGCGGCGCTGTGGATGTCGGCATAGGTCGCGCGCAGGGTGCGCTTGGCCTCGGGGAGCGGGGTGAGTTTGAGCGTGGCCTCGGTGACGAGCGCGAGCGTGCCCTCTGAGCCGATGATGAGCCGCGTCAGGTCGTAGCCGACCACGCCCTTGGTGGTGAGCACTCCGGTATGGAAGACCTCGCCCGTGCCGCTCACCGCGCGCAGACCCAGCGTGTTCTCGCGCGGCGTGCCGTACTTGACCGCGCGCGGACCGGCCGAGTTGTAGGCCAGATTGCCGCCGATGGTGCAGGTGGGCGCACTGGTCGGGTCAGGCGGCCAGAAAAAGCCCTCAGCCGCGATGGCCTGCTGCAACCGCGCGTTGGTCACGCCAGGCTCGACCACCGCCAGCCGGTCGCCGGGTTCGATGCGCTTTATTTGATCCATGCGTTCGAACGAGAGCACGACGCCGCCGCGATCGGGCACCGTCGCCCCCGTGGTGCCCGTGCCGAGGCCGCGGGCGATCAGCGGCAGCCCGGCCTCGGCGCAGAGCCGGACCAGGGCGGCGATCTGATCCTCGTCGCGTGCGAAGACGACCGCCTGGGGCAGCGCCTGACGGCGGCTGTTGTCATAGCCGTAGGGCCAGCAGTCGGCCGGATCGGTCAGCAGGGCGCCGGAGCCGGCGATTCGCGCCAGTTCGGCGCGCAGTCCAGCGGTGAGTTCAGGCATTGGGCGTCCAGTATTCGAAGAGTTTGACCACCTTGCGCACGCCCGGTACATAGCGCACGCGCTCGGCGGCGAGATCGGCCTCGCGCGGCGTGACCAGCCCGAGCAGATAGAGGTCTCCATCCTCGACCACGATCTTGACGCGGGTCGGATCGAAATCGGGCAACCCGATGCCGGCCAGCTCCAGTTTGGCGCGCGAGGCGATATAGGCATCCTCCGACTGACGGCTCATCCCGATGCGCGGCCCAACGCGGACTTCGTCGATCACGCGCGCGACCTTGTGCAGTCGGCTGATGCGATTGCTGGCGCGCCGCGCGAGTTCCGCCGATTCGGCCTGTCCGGTGATCAGGACAGTGCGGTTGTAGCTGGTGACGACGAGGCGCGCGCCGCGACTGAGGTCGCGGTCCTGGAAGATCGCCTGGGTGGCGGCAAACTCGATCTGTCGATCGTCCAGGAGCGCTTGGGCGGGGCGACGATCGTGGATGGCCGAGGCGCCGGCGACTGCCGCGCCGCCCACGACCAGGGGCGCGCATCCAGCCGCCGAGAGCGCGAACGCGAGCATGGCGCTCGTCAGGGTGATCAGCTTCGGGTACGTTCTGTTCATTGCGATTGGAATGAAGGGCGTTGATGACCGATGCACGAGGCGCCGATGGCCGTCGTTCGGGCTTGGATCGGGTGACGAGCGGACCAGTCTAGAGCGTAAAAGCCTGCCGGATCCACTGGATGTCGTCCTCGGCGCTGATGGCCACGACATCGAACCGGCAGGCCAGTTGGGTCGGGTGGCGATGCAGATAGTGTCGGGCGGCCAGGATCAGGCGCTGCTGTTTGCGTGCATCTACGGTCGCTGCCGGGGTGCCGAAGCGGGTCGAACGCCGGTAGCGGACCTCGACGAACACCAGGATGGCCTCATCGCGCATCACCAAGTCGATCTCGCCGAAGCGGGAGCGCTGATTGCGCGCGACTAGCCTCAGCCCCTGAGCGATCAGGAACGACTCGGCGAGACGCTCCTTGGCCTCACCGATCGCGCGCGTATCCGGGCGCGATCGGCCGCTGCGGGGGCTGGTGCTCATTCGGGACCAAGGGTGCGGGTGGGTTCGACGCGCGTCTCGCTCGAAGGTTCCACGCCATTGGCCAGGCGTGGTCCGTTCTCGGTGAAGCGTCCGAGCGCCAGTTGACGGGTGATCCGGCCCAGGGGATCGATGGCCAGACCGCCGGTCTGGCCGGGGAAGTAGGCACCGGGATTGGCCGCCAGCTCGGTCAGATGCGGTGTCAGCCGATAGGCATCCAGGCCCATGGCATAGAGTCGGGCGAGCGGACCCGAGGCACTGGCCGTCTGGCCCATGACCGTGCGACGTGCCAGCGGCCCCTCGCCACCGAGATCGAGCATCCAGGGGATATCGACGAAATAGAGTCCGACCAGCGCCTTGTCGGCGGCGGCATCGAAGCGACCCGAATAGACATGGGAGGTCGAGATGACGATCGAGGGTTTGGTTGCGACCGTCTGAATCTGGGGATGGATCTTGCGCGCCATCTCGGCTGTGGCGACCAGGAACAGCAGGTCGGCTCTCTGGCCATTCATGAGTCGGCCCAGGGTCGTGTCGTAATTCGAACTGCTCGGATCGAAGCCGGCCTGACCGGCCAGGGTTCCGCCCTGAGCGCGCCACTGCGCACTGAAGGCATTCGCCAGACGCTGACCCCAGGCATCGTTCGGATGGAGCACGAGCGCGCGTCTGGCGCCCAGGGCGAATCCCTTGTTCGCCGCCTCCGCGGCCTCGTTCTCGGGCGAGAGCGCGAATTGGAACAGGTTCAGGGCGCGACGCTCGGCCTCGGTGGATTCGTTCAGTGCCAGCGTGGGAACCTGGGCCGTCCTGGCCTCGATCAGTGCGTCGACGGCCGGTTTTTCGAGCGGTCCGATCACGGCGTCGGCACCGCGCGTGATGGCGGCGGCATGTAACGTGCGCACCCGGCCGGCGTTGGTGCTGTCGGCGAAGTCCAGTGACGGACGCCGATCGCCCGGATCCAGGCGGCTGGCGGCCTGGATCCCGTCGCGCACGGCCTTGGCGGCCGCCGCGAAACGCCCGCCGCTGGGCAGCATCACGGTCACACGCTGACCATTCGCGTATCCGCTCGATCCGTTGCCGGTATAGGCGCGTGCCAGCTCGGGGAGCGCCGGATGGCTCGTCCGGCGCTGGCGCCATTGACGATAGGCGTCGTCCAACCGCCGAGGATCGGCGCCATGACGTCGCACGAGCTGGGCGATCTCGGCCCAGCCCTTCATGGCGCCGCGCCCGGCGCGGGTGAGCTGCAGCAGGTCGTCCTCGCCGGTCAGGGCCAGTGTCGCGACCAGTGAGACCTGATTGGTCACGCGCGCCTGTCCGTCGAGTCGGGCGTCGAGTTCAGCCAGCGACTCGGCCGAGGCGATCGGATCGTTGTCGAGGCGTTGCGCTGCGGCGAGCAGGCCGAGGCGTCGGATCGCAAGCGGTTTGGCGAGGGCGGGCAACCGCTTCAGCTTGGCGATGGCGGCCTTGGGCTGTCCCGCCGCCAGGTCGAGCTCGGATTCGAGCAGCCGCGATCGTTCCAGTTGGCCGCCAATGAGTTCGGCCGACGCGAGGCCGGCGAGTGTCTCGCGAGCCTGGCCGGTCCGGCCGCCGGCCAGATAGGCTTGGGCGGCCTTGAGTCTGAGTTCGGCCCCGGCCGGAGGTTGGGCACGGGTCGCCGACTCCAGGTAGAGCCGGGCGGCCTCGTCGACTCGGCCCTGAGCCTCCAGGGTGGAGGCGCGGCTCAGTTCAGCGGCGGGGACGCTCGTGAGCAGGCTGGATGGGTCCTGGAGCGGTTGGACGGCACAGCCCGACAGGGCCGAGACAACGAGCAGCGGTCCGAGCCGTCTACGCGAGAAAAAAACCGCACGGTCGAGGCGATTCTTGGGCATGATTCCGTGTCCGTATTCTTTGTGAGAGTCTGCCGGAGGGGCGGAAGATGCGACAACAGGCCGGGGTACTATACGTGGTGGCCACGCCGATCGGCAATCTCGGTGATCTCAGTGAGCGCGCGCGCCGGGTGCTGGCCGAGGTCGATGCCATCGCGGCCGAGGATACACGCGAGACGCGGCGTCTGCTGGCGTATTGCGGCATCTCGGCCGAGCTGATCGCTTATCACGATCACAACGAGTCCGAACTCACGCCGCGTCTGCTGGAGGCGCTGGAGTCGGGGCAGAATCTGGCCCTGGTCTCGGACGCCGGCACGCCGCTGATCAGCGATCCCGGCTACACCCTGGTCGCCGCGGCACGCGAGCGCGGGCTGACCGTCGTGCCCATTCCAGGCGCGAGCGCGGCCATCTGCGCGCTCTCGGCCTCCGGGCTGCCGAGCGACCGCTTCCTCTTCCTCGGTTTTCCGCCCCGCACCCAGGCGCGACGCCGTGCCTGGATCGAGGCGGTCGCCCGCGAGCCGGGGACACTCGTCCTCTACGAGAGCGCCAAACGGGCGCTGGATACGCTGCGCGACTTGCAGGCCGTCCTGGGCGACGGGCGACGCCTCGTCATTGCGCGCGAGCTGACCAAGCAATTCGAAACCTTTCTGCTCGGCTCGGCCGGTACGCTCATCGCGCGCCTAGAGTCCGACCCGGAGCAGCGGCTCGGTGAGATGGTGATCCTGGTCGAGGGCTGTCCGGACTCAGAGACCGATGCCACGCACAACGAATCCATCCGCGTGCTGCGCCTCCTCGGTGAATCCATGCCACTGAGTCAGGCCGCCGCCCTAGCCGCCCGCCTGACCGGCGCCAAGAAGAACGCGCTCTACCGCCTGGGTCTGGAGCTGGGACTCGGCAGCGAGTCCCGCTGACTGACCGGCCCGACCGAGCGGCGGTGAACGGGGCGCGACAGATCTCGATGTACTTTGTTAAGATGGCGCGCTAAGGAGTTGGCCAGGCAGTCGCTCTTTCCATTCGGAAGGGGAGGAAAGTCCGGGCTCCATCGGGCAGGGTGCCAGGTAACACCTGGGGGATGTGAGTCCACGGAAAGTGCCACAGAAAAGATACCGCCGGTTCGGGCTCCGCTCGCGCCGGTAAGGGTGAAAAGGTGCGGTAAGAGCGCACCGCGCTGGTGGCAACATCAGTGGCAGGGTAAACCCCACCCGGAGCAAGACCAAATAGAGGAACAAGCCGCCACGAGCGGCAGCGCGCGGCCCGCGCGTGTTCCTGGGTAGGTCGCACGAGGCGTGCGGTGACGCGCGTCCCAGATGAATGACTGTCCTCGACAGAACCCGGCTTATCGGCCAACTCCTTAGACCCCCACCCGACCGGACTGGATTCCCGTCTTTCGACACAGGGCGATACGAACGCCCTTTGTTCTTCGTCGACTTGGCTCATATAGCTCACGCCTTTTATGAGGTCATTAGCTCATGACTCTGAATCCATAGCTTTTTTCGCTTGTTACAAGCCTGTCTCAGGTTCAGCCCGTAAGTTGCTGACTCTGCAAGAATAAAGGCCAAGCATTTCTTGACGTTGCTCCAGTCCCTCTCTAACATGGTCATCGAAGTGGGAGAGCGTGGGGAGTCGGGGGGATTCACCAGGACGAGCCATCCTCAGGGGGCGCCAGTGTTTCGCGGCGTGACCATCGTCAATCTAGATTCCAAAGGCCGTCTGGCGATTCCCTCCAGGTATCGAGAGCGGCTGGAGGCAATGTCCGGCACGCGCTTGGTCGTCACCGTGGATCGCGATCGCTGCCTGCTCCTCTATCCGGAGTCCGAGTGGGACATCATCGAGCGCAAGTTCGCCGCGCTCCCTGCACTCGACCCCACCGCACGCGCGCTGCAGCGTCTCTATGTCGGTAATGCACAGGAAGTCGATATCGATGCGCAGGGGCGGATCCTGCTACCCGTTCATTTGCGTGAGTTCGCTTCGCTGGACAAACGGGTCGCCTTCGTGGGATTGGGCGTCAAGTTCGAGATCTGGGACGAGTCAGCCTGGTGCGCACGCACCGAGGCTGCGCTGAACGACTTGGCCATTGCCGAACTGGCCACGGAATCGGGGTTCGGCAGCCTGACGCTGTGAACCGTGTGGGTCTGGAACATCTGGGTCTTTCAACGATTTTCAATGCTATGAAACTGCCTCGCCCGTTCAAACGTATGGATGGACAGGAGGCGACCGACGTGGAGCAGGCGTCCCCCCGCGGGCGTCACTCAGAGAAGCAGCCTTTGTCGCACAAGCCCGTATTACTGGAGGAGAGCGTGTCCGCCTTGCTGGTGCAGTCGGACGGAATCTATGTCGATGGCACCTTCGGACGAGGTGGGCACAGTCGCGCCATCCTCGCGCGTCTGGGTGCAGCCGGGCGTCTGCTCGGCTTCGATCGCGATCCCGAGGCGGTGGCCGTCGGTCGGGCGCTCGCGGCCCAGGATCCGCGCTTCTCGATCCATCAGGGTTCGTTCGCCGACATCGGCCGGCTGCTCGATGAGGCCGGAGTCGATGCGCGCCTGAACGGCCTGCTGCTCGATCTCGGCGTCTCCTCGCCGCAGCTGGATACCCCCGAGCGTGGCTTCAGCTTCATGGCCGAGGGTCCGCTGGACATGCGCATGGATCCCGATAGCGGCGAATCGGCCGCACAATGGCTCGCGCGCGCCGAGCAGGGCGAGATCGCGACCGTGCTGCATGAGTTCGGCGAGGAGCGTTTCGCCAACCGTATCGCGCGCGCCATCGTCGAGACCCGTACCCAGACGCCGATCCGCACGACAGCCCAGCTGGCCGAGCTGGTCGCGCGTGCCGTGCCCAGGCGCGAACCGGGCAAGCATCCGGCCACCCGCACCTTCCAGGCCGTGCGCATCCAGGTCAATGGCGAGCTGGAGGCGCTGCGCCGCTGTCTCGATCAGGTCTGCGATCGGCTGGCGGTCGGCGGTCGGCTGGCGGTCATCAGCTTCCATTCGCTCGAAGACCGCCTGGTCAAACGCTTCATCCGGCGTGAAGCCAAGGGGCCGGAGCTACCCAAGGGCGTTCCGGCACGGGCCGTCGAGGTCCAGGGGCGTCTGCGTCCCGTCGGCAAGTCGGTGCGGCCCTCCACCGCCGAGGAGGCGCTGAACCCGCGAGCACGCAGTGCCATCCTGCGCGTGGCGGAGCGTCTGCCATGACACGCGCCCGTGTCGTCACGGTCGCCGGATTCATGCTCGCCGTCATCCTGACGGCGGTCGTCGTCGTGCACACCAAATACCTGACACGTCTCCATTTCGCCCATCTTCAGGATCTGCGCGCCCAGCGCGATGCGATCGATGTCGAATGGAACCGTCTGCGTCTCGAAGAAGCCGCGCTCTCGACCCATGGACTCGTCGAGCGCAAGGCCCGCCGTGAACTTGGTATGTTCGCCCCCCGTGCGGGCGACGTACTCTTGATCGAGGAGCGCGTTCATGCCCAACCCTAGTCGTCGCGCTCGCAAGCCTCTGCCGTCGCTGAAACCGCGCCGCGCGCCCAATCCGGCGCTGCGCCGCCGGTTGCTGATGTCGGCCCTGTCGCTGGCCTTCGTCATGCTGACGGCCGGGGTCTTCTATCGCCAGGTGATCCAAACCGAGTTTCTGCAACGTGAGGGCGAGGCGCGCTATCTGCGCGATGCCGTCATTCCGGCCCGCCGCGGCATGATCACGGATCGCAACGGCGAGCCGCTGGCCGTGAGTACGCCAGTCGAGACCGTCTGGGCCGAGCCGCGCAAGCTGGTCGAGCATCTCGACAGGATTCCCGCGATCGCCCAGGCGCTCGACATGGATGCGGCGTTTCTGCGCGACCGCATCGAGTCCAATCGCGACAAGGGCTTTCTTTATGTCAAGCGCCGCGTGACCTTCGATGAGGCACAGGCGGTGCGCGCGGCGATCGCCCAGTACAAGATCGAGGGACTCGACTTCGAGAGCGAATACCGGCGCTTCTATCCGGGCGCCGAGGTCTTCGCCCATGTCATCGGCTTCACCAACATTGAGGATCGCGGGCAGGAGGGGCTCGAGCTGGCCTACGACCGGGTGCTCAAGGCCGAGCCGGGTCTTCAGCGCGTCATTCGCGACGGACGCCGGCGCACCGTGCAGCAGGTCGAGCAGATCAGTCCTGCACATCAGGGGCGTGATCTGGTTCTGAGTCTGGATCGGCGCCTGCAGTATCTGGCCTATCGCGAGCTCAAGGCCGCCGTGACCGAGCACAAGGCCAAGGGCGGCAGTCTGGTGGTGCTCGACGTGGCGACGGGCGAAGTCCTGGCGATGGTCAATCAGCCCAGCTTCAATCCCAACAGCGATCGCAGCGGGGGCAGCGAGCGCCGGCGCAATCGCGCGCTCACCGACGTCATGGAGCCGGGTTCGACGCTCAAGCCGTTCGTGGTCGCCGCCGCACTCGAGCGGCGGGTCATCACGCCGGCGAGCCGCTTCTCGACCGCACCCTACAGCATCGGCCGTAACGTCGTGCGCGACGTGCACAACTATGGCACGCTCGATGTCACCGGCATCATCACCAAGTCGAGCAACGTCGGCTCGGTGAAGATTGCCCAGAAGATGAGCTACGAGGATCTTTGGAGCCTCTATGACCGGCTCGGATTCGGTCATCCGACCGGCGTGGGTTTTCCGGGCGAGAGTCGCGGTCTTCTCCGCCACTATTCGACCTGGCGGCCCTTCGAACATGCCACGCACTCTTTTGGCTATGGTCTCTCGGTCACACCGCTGCAACTGGCCCAGGCTTATCTGGTGCTGGCCGCCGATGGCGTGAAGCGGCCCGTGACCCTCTTCAAACGCAATTCACTCATGCAAACCGCTTCGGCGCCCGAGGGCGTGCGTCTCCTGAGTCAGGAAACGACCCGCCGGCTGCGTGCCATGATGGAGACCGTGGTCTCCGAGCAGGGCACGGCCAAGCAGGCGATCATTGCCGGCTATCGGGCGGCCGGCAAGACCGGAACGGCCAAGAAATCGGCGGGCAAGGCCGGTTATGCAAGCAATCGCTATCAGTCGGTCTTCGCCGGGTTCGTGCCGGCCGGCCGGCCGCGTTTCGTCATGGCAGTCATGATCGACGAGCCGGGCGCCGGCGCTTATTACGGTGGCGTGGTCGCGGCGCCCATCTTCCAGAAAGTGATGGAAGGCGCGCTGCGGCTGTTCAACGTCCCGCCCGACGACCCCGAACCGTCCATGATGCTCGCGCAACACTTGCAGGGGAACGTGCCATGAGGGCAGGGCTGACGCTCGATCCGGTCTTCGGTCATCGCGCTATGGAGGGACAGCACTGATGTGGACACTGGCTCAGGCCATCGCCCGCGCGGGCGGTGTACTGCATGGATCCGATGTCGCGTTTTCCTCGGTTGGGACCGATTCACGCGCCGATTGCACCGGACAGCTCTTCGTCGCCCTGCGCGGCGAGCGCTTCGACGGGCACGAATATGTCGCGGCGGCCCAGGCCGCCGGGGCCGTAGCGGCCATGGTCGATCAGCCGCTACCGCTCGATCTGCCGCAGTGGGTGGTCGACGACACCCGGCTCGGTCTGGGACGGCTGGCGGCCGCCTGGCGCGACCGCTTCCCCGGTCGGGTGATCGCCATCACCGGCAGTAACGGCAAGACCACGGTCAAGGAGATGGTTGCCGCCATCCTGTCCCAGGCCGGGCGGGTACGGGCCACGCGCGGCAATCTCAACAACGACATCGGTATGCCGCTGACGCTGCTGAGCGCACGTGACGAGGATTTTCTGGTGCTGGAGATGGGGGCCAACCATCATGGCGAGATCGGCTACATGACCGAGATCGCGCGCCCCGAGGTGGCCCTGATCACCAATGCCGGGCGCGCGCATCTGGAGGGCTTCGGCAGCGTCGAGGGTGTGGCGCGCGCCAAGGGTGAGATCGCGCGCGGGCTGCCCGAGGATGGCGTCTTCGTCGTCAGCGGCGATTCGCCCTATCTCGGACTGTGGCGCGAACTGGCCGAGGGGCGGCGGATGCTGACCTTCGCCCTGGACGGCGCCGCCGATCTGACCGCCGGCACCGAGTCGATCGGGGTCGAGTGGGGGGCCGCCGGCTTTCGCACGACCTTCACGGCGCGCGTCGCGGACGAAAACTGGCCGCTGGCGCTGTCCCTGGCCGGACAGCACAACGTCCGCAATGCACTGGCGGCGTCGGCGGGTGCGCTGGCGCTCGGTCTCGACCGGGCGGCCATCGCGGCCGGCCTGGAGAGCCTGACCCCGGTCAAGGGGCGACTCTATCCCAGGCTCTGTCGCGAAATCGGGGTCATCGACGACAGCTACAACGCCAACCCCGATTCGATCGCCGCCGCCATCGCGGTGCTGGCCGGACTCACCGGGCGGCGCACGCTGGTACTCGGTGATCTGGGCGAGCTGGGGGCGGATGCGGCCCGTCTTCATGCCGAGATCGGTGAACAGGCCCATGCCGCCGGACTCGACCGTCTGTTCACGGTCGGCACCCTGAGCGCCGAGGCCAGCCGCGCCTTCGGCGCGGGCGCCGAACATTTCGCCGATCAGGACGCACTCCTGAACCGGCTCAAGGCCGACTTGAAACCTGGCGACCGTGTCCTGGTGAAGGGCTCGCGTCTGGCCCGGATGGAACGCATCGTTGAGGCGCTGTGCGCCGAGGACACACTTTAAAGATGTTGCTGTATCTGACCGACTGGCTCACCGAGTACTACAACGGCTTCTCGGTGTTTCGTTATTTGACGTTGCGCGCCATCCTCGGCGTGCTGACGGCGCTGACCATCGCGCTCCTGGTCGGCCGGCCGATGATCCGCCGTCTGCGCGCCTACAAGATCGGCCAGACCGTGCGCGACGACGGCCCTCAGAGCCATCTGTCGAAATCCGGCACCCCGACCATGGGCGGCGCCCTGATCCTGGTGGCCGTAGGCATCGCGACGCTGCTGTGGTCGGATCTGGAGAACCGCTATGTCTGGATCGTGCTGCTGACGACCATGGCCTTCGGACTCGTGGGGCTGGTCGATGACTACAAGAAGCTGGTCAAGCGCGACCCGCGCGGCCTGATCGCGCGCTGGAAATATTTCTGGCAGACCGTCTTCGGTTTCGCGGCGGCTGTCGCACTCTACGTGACCGCCAATTCGCCGGCCGAGACCGCGTTGCTGATTCCCTATGCCAAGAATCTCTCCATCCAGCTCGGTCCCTGGTTCATCCTCCTGACCTATTTCGTCATCGTCGGCTCCAGCAATGCGGTCAATCTCACCGACGGACTCGACGGGCTGGCGATCATGCCGACCGTGCTGGTCGCCGGCGCCCTGACCATCTTTGTCTACGCGGCGGGGCATGCTCAGATCGCCAACTATCTGCTCATCCCCTATCTGCCGGAGGTCGGTGAGCTGGTGATCTTCTGTTCCGCCCTGGTCGGGGCCGGACTCGGGTTCCTGTGGTTCAACGCCTATCCGGCGCAGGTCTTCATGGGCGACGTGGGCGCGCTGGCACTCGGCGCGGCGCTCGGCGTGGTCGCGGTCGCGGCGCGTCAGGAACTGGTGCTCTTCATCATGGGCGGCGTCTTCGTCGCCGAGACCATTTCGGTGATGCTCCAGGTGATGTCCTTCAAGCTCACCGGCAAGCGCATCTTTCGCATGGCGCCGCTGCATCATCATTTCGAGTTGCAGGGCTGGCCCGAGCCGCGCGTCATCGTCCGCTTCTGGATCATGACCGTGGTGCTGGTGCTGATCGGTCTGGCGAGCCTGAAGATCCGGTGAACGCCATGACGTCTCCTTCCACAGCCACCGAGCGCTCTCGCTCTCCGGAGTCCAAGACCCTGATCGTGGGTCTGGGCAAGACGGGGCTGTCCTGCGCGCGGCATCTGAGCGCGCGCGGCGTGCGCGTGGCCGTGACCGACAGCCGCGAACGGCCGCCCGGTCTGGACGTGCTCCAGTCGGAGCTGCCCGAGGTCGCGGTCTTCGTCGGCGGCTTCGATCCGGACGTGTTCGCGGCGGCCACCGAACTCGTGGTCAGCCCCGGCGTGCCGCTCGCCGAGCCGCTGATCCGGCAGGCGATCGCGCGCGGCGTGCCGGCGGTCGGCGACATCGAACTCTTCGCGCGCGAGATCCACGCGCCCCTGTGCGCCATCACCGGCTCCAACGGCAAGAGCACCGTGACGACCCTGGTCGGACTCATGGCGCGTCTGGCCGGACAGCGGGTCGCGGTCGGCGGCAATCTCGGCGAGCCGGTGCTCGATCTGCTGGCGCCGGACGTCGAACGCTATGTGGTCGAACTCTCCAGCTTCCAGTTGGAGACGGTGCCGAGCCTGCGCGCCGACGCCGCCGTGGTGCTCAATGTCTCGGCCGATCATCTCGACCGCTATGCCGGTCTCGACGACTATGCCCGGACCAAGGCACGGATCTATCAGGGGGCGCGGATCGCCGTCGTCAATCGTGACGATCCGATCGTGGCCGCCATGCCGCGCGATCCCGAACGCGAGATCGGTTTCACGCTCGGCGTGCCCGAAGGCTCGGACTTCGGGGTGCGCGTGCTCGAAGGCCAATCCTGGATCTGCCAGGGCGAGGAGCCGATCCTGCCGACCGCCGCGATACGTCTCCCCGGCCGGCACAATCTGGCCAACGCGCTCGCGGCTCTGGCACTCGCCCAGGCCAGCGCGATCCCGATGGCCGGCGCCTGTGAAGCACTGCGGGTCTTTCCGGGCTTGCCGCATCGCAGCGAATTCGTCGCCGAGCGCGCCGGCGCCCGCTGGTATGACGATTCCAAGGGTACCAATCCGGGCGCGACCATCGCCGCCCTGGAGGGGCTGATCCCGGAAGATGGTTCCGGTCGTGTGGTGCTGATCGCCGGCGGTGAAGGGAAGGGCGCTGATTTCGCGCCGCTACGCGCGGCCGTCGAACGCGCCGCGCGCGCCGTGGTGCTGATCGGGCGCGATGCCCCGCTGATCGCGTCGGCGCTGGACGGTACGGTGCCCCTGATACGGGCCACAGACATGGACGCGGCCGTCGCTCTGGCCGCCGAGCACATCGAGCCGGGTGATTGCGTCCTGCTTTCGCCGGCCTGCGCCAGTTTCGACATGTTCGACAACTACGAGCATCGCGGCCGGGTCTTTGCCGAGGCCGTGCGGAGATTGCCCGGATGACCGCCGCCGCACCCTCGAAACCGCTGCCCCGGACGCCGCGCGTGCGTCAGGCCTATCCGCTGGACTACCCATTGCTCCTGTGCGCGCTCGGGCTGCTGGCCTTCGGCTGGGTGATGGTGACATCGGCCTCGATGTCGATCGCCGAGGCCTGCTGTCAGAATCCTTTCCATTATTCGATCCGGCATGCCATCGCGCTCGGACTGGCCCTGATGCTGGGACTCATGGCCTATAGCGTGCCGTCCCACTGGTGGGAGCGTCATGGCGTCTGGCTCTTTCTCGCCAGTGCCCTGGTGCTGATCCTGGTACTCATCCCCGGCATCGGCCGCACCGTCAACGGCGCCACGCGCTGGATTCCGCTCGGGCCGCTCAATGTCCAGCCCTCCGAGTTCGTCAAGCTGTTTGCGATCCTCTATGTCGCCGGCTATCTGGTGCGTCATGCCGACAAGGTGGTCAATCAGCTTTCGGGCTTCATCCGTCCCCTGATCCTGATCGGAGCGGCGGCGCTGCTGATTCTGATGCAGCCGGATTTCGGCACCACGGCCGTCATGCTGGCGACCGTGATGGGGATGCTGTTCCTGGGCGGCGCCAGTCTACTGCCGTTCATCGTGCTGCTGGCGATCGTCGGGGCTGGACTCGTCACCCTGGTCATCTTTTCGCCTTACCGGCTCGAGCGGGTCGTGTCCTTCCTCAATCCTTGGGAGGATCCCTTCAACTCGGGCTATCAGCTCAGTCAGGCACTCATCGCCTTCGGACGTGGCGAGTGGTTCGGCGTCGGCTTGGGCAATGGCATCCAGAAGCAGTATTTCCTGCCCGAAGCACACACCGACTTTCTGCCCTCAGTGATCGGTGAGGAGTTGGGGCTGGCCGGTATGCTGGTGCTGATCGCCGCCTTCGTCTTTCTGAGCTGGCGTGCCATGTCGATCGGTGTGCGCGCCGAGGCGCTCAAGCGGCCCTTCGAATCCTATGTGGCGCAGGGCATCGGTCTCTGGATCGGGCTCCAGTCCTTCGTCAATCTCGGGGTCAATGTCGGCATCCTGCCCACCAAGGGACTGACCCTGCCGTTCATGAGCTATGGCAGCAACAGTCTGATGGTCGGCTGCATGGCGGTCGCCATCCTGCTGCGGATCGATGTCATGCTGAGGCGCGTGGAGTCCGAGGCCAAATTCAAGCGAGGTACGCCATGGTCGCGCGCCTAGCCGTCATGGCCGGTGGCACCGGCGGTCATGTCTTTCCGGCGCTCGCCGTCGCCGAGTCTCTGCGCGGACAGGGGGCCGAGGTGTTCTGGATCGGCACCCAGGCCGGCATGGAATCGCGCCTGGTGCCCGAGCATGGTTTCGAGATGGAATGGGTGTCGATCGAGGGCGTGCGCGGCAAGGGCGGGCTTCAGTGGCTCAAGGCGCCCTTCCGGCTGGCGAGCGCCTTCGGTCAGGCGCGCGCCATCCTGCGCCGACGCCGGCCGACGGTCGTGCTCGGCATGGGCGGTTTCGTCTCCGGTCCCGGAGGACTCGCCGCGCGCGCGCTCGGGATTCCGCTGGTCATCCATGAACAGAATTTCGTGCCCGGACTGACCAATCAGTGGCTGGCGCGGGTCGCCACCCAGGTGTTCGAGGCCTTTCCGGGCAGCTTTCCGCCCGCGCGTCGGGCCATCGTGACCGGCAATCCGGTGCGCCGGTCGATCCTGGATCTGCCCGCGCCCGCTGAACGGCTGACCGGTCGCTCGGGTCCGGTGCGGCTGCTGGTGGTCGGCGGTTCGCTGGGTGCTCAGGCACTCAACGAGACAGTGCCCCAAGCGCTCGCCCGGCTACCGGTCGAGCAGCGTCCGCTGGTGCGCCATCAGGCGGGCGAACGCACGCTCGAACTGGCCCGCAACGCCTATCGCGACGCCGACGTCGAGGCCGAGGTCGTCGCCTTCGTGCGCGACATGGCCGAAGCCTATGCCTGGGCCGATCTGGTGGTCTGTCGCTCCGGCGCCCTGACGGTCTCGGAACTGGCCGCCGCCGGTGTCGGTTCGATCCTGGTGCCCTATCCATTCGCGGTCGACGATCATCAGGTCGGCAACGCCCGTTATCTGTCCGAGGCCGGCGCGGCGCGTCTGATCCTCCAGCGCGATCTGACGGCCGCCGGTCTGACCGACATCCTGAGCGAGCTGTTCGCCGATCGTGCCCGACTGCTCGCCATGGCCGAGGCCGCGCGGCGTCGCGCCCAGCCCGAGGCGACCGACCACATCGCCCGCGCCTGTCTGGAACTCTCTGCCCGAGGAACGCATCCATGAGTCCCCACCTCCAGCACACAGCGGCCAACATGGGGCGGGTGCGGCGTCTGCATTTCATCGGCATCGGCGGGTCCGGCATGAGCGGCATCGCCGAGCTCATGGCCAATCTCGGTTACGAGGTCGCCGGCTCCGACCTGCGCGACAGCGAGGTGACGCACCGTCTGCGCGATCTCGGCATCGAGGTCTTCATCGGCCATCGTGCCGAGCAGGTGAGCGAGGCTGATGCCGTTGTGGTCTCGACCGCCATCGACGAGACCAACCCCGAGATCCAGCAGGCGCGCGAGCGGCGGATTCCGATCGTGCGTCGTGCCGAGATGCTCGCCGAGCTGATGCGTTTTTATTACGGCGTCGCGGTCGCCGGCACCCACGGCAAGACGACGACCACCAGTCTGGTGGCCAGCATCCTGGCCGAGGGCGGGCTGGATCCGACCTTCGTCATCGGCGGACGGCTCAACAGTGCCGGAGCCAACGCGCGTCTGGGGAGCACCAAGTATCTGGTGGCCGAAGCCGACGAGAGCGATGCGTCCTTTCTCTATCTCCAGCCGATGGTGTCGATCGTCACCAATATCGACGCCGATCACATGCGCACCTACGGCAACGACTTCGACCGGCTGCGCCAGACCTTCATGGAGTTCCTGCACCATCTGCCTTTCTATGGGCTGGCGGTGCTCTGTATCGATGATCCCGAGGTCCGCGCACTCGTACCCGAGGTGCCGCGCCCGGTGCGCACCTATGGCACCCGGCCCGAGGCCGATCTGCGCGCCAGCGACATCCGGCAGGAAGGGATGCGCACGTCCTTCCTGGTGCACGGCGCCGAGTTCGAGCGCCCGCTGGCCGTGACGCTCAACCTGCCTGGACGCCACAACGTGCTCAATGCACTGGCCGCGATCAGCGTTGCGCTGGAGCTGGGCGTCGAGGATGAGGCCATCGTGCGCGCCCTGGCCGGTTTCCAGGGCGTGGGCCGGCGTTTCGTGGCGCGTGAGGTCGTCGATCCACAGGGACGCCGGTTGCTGGTGGTCGACGACTATGGTCATCATCCGCGCGAGCTGGCCGCGACCCTGGCCGCCGCGCGCGAGGGCTGGCCGGGGCGACGTCTGGTGCTGGTCTTCCAACCCCATCGCTACAGCCGCACCCAGGAGCAGTTCGAGGATTTTGTCGAGGTGCTCTCGACCCCGGACGCCCTGGTGCTGTGCGAGGTCTATCCGGCGGGCGAGACGCCGATCCCCGGCGCCGACGGACGTGCCCTGAGCCGTGCCATCCGGGTGCGCGGCGAGCTGGACCCGATCTTCGCCCAGGGACTCGACGCGGTTCCGGGGCTGCTGGCCAATATCATTCGCGACGGAGACATCCTGCTCGTCTCGGGTGCGGGTGACATCGGTGGTCTGGCCGCCCGTCTGCCCGGACTCGTCGAGCAGGGATTCTGAACTCCGATGGGAGCCGAACGGATGGATGGACGATCACTCATGAGTCGGTTGGCGATGGGCTGTGGCGAGTCATTGCGTGCCCTGTCGGGCTGGATGGCGGGTGGCCGCTCCGAGTCCGATGGGGCAAAGGCACCGCTCGCGCGCGGACGTCGCCGGGATCGGACCCCAGAGCCGGGGCGCTGCGAGACGACGCGGAGAACCCCTCAATGACGACGCTGCGCGGTCGATGGCAGTTCGATGAGCCGCTGTCGCGCCATACGAGCTGGCGCGTCGGCGGTCCGGCGCGCCGGCTCTATCAGCCGGCCGATGCCGATGATCTGGTCGGTTTCATGCGTCAGCTCGACCCGGACGAGCCGTTGCTCTGGCTTGGACTCGGCAGCAATCTGCTCGTCGACGATGCGGGCTTTCCGGGAACCGTCATACTGACCCAGGGCACCCTGGATACCCTGGAGCTTAGAGGTGAGAGACGCCTCTATGCCGAAGTCGGGGTCTCCAGCGCCAAGCTGGCCCGTTTCGCCGCCCGTCACGATCTGACCGGGATCGAGTTCCTGGCCGGGATCCCCGGCACCCTGGGCGGCGCGCTGGCGATGAATGCCGGTGCCTGGGGCGGCGAGACCTGGAGCTTCGTGCGGCGGGTCTGGACCCTGGATCGACAGGGACAGATCCATGAACGCGAGGCGTCCGAGTACGAGCCGGCCTATCGTGAGATCCGGGGACCGGCGGGCGAGTGGTTCCTGGCCGCCGAACTGGAGCTGACGCCGGGCGACGGCGCCGCGAGTCTGGCGCGCATCCGCGAACTGCTCGACCAGCGTGCCGCGACCCAGCCGGTCGGCCAGCCGAGCTGCGGCTCGGTGTTCCGCAATCCGCCGGGAGACCATGCCGCACGTCTGATCGATTCGCTCGGACTCAAGGGTACACGCATCGGCGGGGCCGAGGTCTCTTCGATCCACGCCAATTTCATCATCAATCGGGGCGGAGCGACGGCGACCGACATCGCCCGCCTGATCGAACAGATACAGGAGACGGTCGAACGTCACACCGGCATCCGCCTGATGCCCGAAGTGCGGCGTATCGCCGGAGAACAGGCATGACGACTGACATGAACCGGGCACCCGAACGCTTCGGTAAAGTGGCCCTGCTGATGGGTGGACAGGCCGCCGAGCGCGAGATCTCGCTCAAGAGCGGACGCGCGGTGCACGAAGCCCTGCAACGTCTCGGCGTCGACGTCGAACCGATCGACCCGGACGCAACCCTCCTGGAGCGGCTGCGCACCGGCGGTTACGATCGCGCCTTCATCATCCTGCACGGACGCGGCGGCGAGGACGGCCAGATCCAGGGTGCGCTGGAGACCATCGGCCTGCCCTATACCGGCTCAGGCGTGCTCGGCTCGGCGCTCGGCATGGACAAGTACCGCTGTAAACTGGCCTGGGCCGGCTGCGGTCTGCCGACGGCCGACTTCGTGCTGCTGCGTGACGAGAGCGACCTGACGGCGGCGGCTGAACTGGGCTTTCCGCTCATGATCAAGCCGGTGCACGAGGGGTCGAGCATCGGCATGGCGCGTGTGGAGTCGGTCGAGGGGCTGGAACGCGCCTGGCGCGCGGCCGCCGAATTCGATTCGCTGGTGCTGGCCGAGCGCTGGATTCAGGGCATGGAGCTCACCTGCGCCATCCTCGGTCATGAGGCGTTACCGACGATCCGTCTGGAGACCCCGCACGCCTTCTACGACTACGAGGCCAAATACAGCGCCGACAGCACCCGCTATCACTGCCCGAGCGGACTGGACGCCGAGGTCGAGGCGCGTCTGCGCGCATTGGCCCTGGAAGCCTTCGACGTGGTCGGGGCGAGCGGCTGGGGTCGGGTCGACATGATGCTCGACGGCACAGGGCAGCCCTTCCTGCTGGAGATCAATACGGTTCCGGGCATGACCGATCATAGCCTGGTGCCCATGGCCGCGCGTGTGGCCGGGATCGACTTCGACGACCTGGTCTGGCGCATTCTCGAGACGAGTCTTTAGAACGTGAACACGGCTTCCAGCCAGACCGAAACTCGCCAGACGGCTCGCCCAACACGGATGGGCACGCGCCTGCGCGCCCTGCTCGGGGTGCTGATCCTGCTCGTGCTCGGCGGTGCCGGCTGGCTGTTTCTGCGTTGGGAGCCGACACTCCTGCCGATTCGGCTCATTCAGATCGAGGGCGAAGTGCACCATCACTCCTCGCAGCAACTCCAGGAACGGCTGACCGAGCGACTGCATGGCGGTATCCTGACGGCCGATCTGGTCGATCTCAAGCAGACCGCCGAGGAACTGCCCTGGGTCGGACAGGCCACGCTGCGTCGGGTCTGGCCGGACACCCTGCGGGTGCAGGTCCGGGAATACCGGCCGATCGCGCGCTGGAGTCTCGATGGTCTGGTGACGGCCGATGGCATCGTCTTCCGTCCGCAGGGTGGCAGCATTCCGTCCAATCTGCCCCTGCTGGAGGGCGACGACAAACGCGCGCCCGAGATCACGGCCCGTTATCAGGCGTGGCAGGCCGCGCTCGAGCGTGTCGGCCGGGGTATCCAGCGACTGTCGGTCGACCCGCGCGGTGACTGGCGTCTCAAGCTCGCCTCGGGAGCCGAACTGCGTCTGGGGACCACGATGGTGGAGGAACGGCTGGCACGCTATCTGGCGAGCGCGTCCCAGCTGGAGGCGGCGGGTCGGCCACTGACGGTCGATCTACGCTATAGCAATGGCTTTTCAGTGAAATGGGCGCCGAATACCGACACTGGGGTCCGGGCGCATCCCGATCGCGTGGCGGCGCGCGCGGGCAATCGAAGGTAAATCTGGATGTCGCGACGTAACGACAAGAGTCTGCTGGTGGGTCTGGATATCGGAACCTCGAAGATCGCCTGTCTGGTCGGCGAACTCAAGGACGACGATCAGATCGAGATCATCGGCATCGGCACCCACCCCTCGCGCGGGCTCAAGAAGGGGGTGGTGGTGGACATCGAGTCCACCGTGCAGTCGATCCAGCGCGCGGTCGAGGCCGCCGAGCTGATGGCCGATTGCGAGATCCACTCGGTCCATGTTGGAATCGCCGGTAGCCATATCCGCAGTCTCAACTCGCACGGCATCACCGCGATCAAGGAGCACGAGGTCAACCAGGCCGATGTCGATCGCGTCATCGAGGCCGCGCGCGCCGTGGCCATCCCGACCGATCAGAAGATCCTGCACATCCTGCCGCAGGAGTTCATCATCGACGACCAGGAAGGCATCCGTGAGCCGATCGGCATGTGCGGTGTGCGTCTGGAAGCGCGGGTACACATGGTCACGGGCGCGGCCAGCGCGGCTCAGAACATCGTCAAGTGCGTGCGCCGCTGCGGGCTGGAGGTCGACGATCTGGTGCTGGCGCAGTTGAGTTCGAGCTATGCGGTGCTCGGCGAGGACGAGAAGGAGCTGGGCGTGTGCGTGGTCGACATCGGCGGCGGGACCACGGATCTGGCGGTCTTCACCGATGGCGCCATCCGGCACACGGCCGTCATTCCGATCGCCGGCGATCAGGTCACCAACGACATCGCCGTGGCACTGCGCACGCCGACCCAGCACGCCGAGCAGATCAAGATCCAGCACGCCTGCGCCCTGACCCAACTGGCGGCCAATGGAGACAACATCGAGGTGCCGAGCATCGGTGACCGGCCGCCGCGGCGGCTCTCGCGCCAGACCCTGGCCGAGGTCGTCGAGCCGCGCTACGAGGAGTTGCTGACCCTGCTGCACAACGAGTTGCGTCGCAGCGGTTTTGAGGACGTGATCGCCGGCGGTGTGGTCCTGACCGGCGGCAGCGCCAAGATGCGCGGACTGATCGAGCTGGCCGAGGAAGTGTTCCACATGCCGGTGCGGCTGGGGGTGCCCAATCGCGTGCTGGGTCTGTCGGAGGTCGTCGACAATCCGGCCCATTCCACGGGCGTGGGGCTTTTGATGTATGCACGTCAGCATCGCTTCTCGCGTCGTCCGGAGCCGTCCGACACTCCAGGGTTGAAGGGAATGCTGGTTCGTTTGCGCCATTGGTTCCAAGGGAATTTCTGATTCGATCGATGGGGGCAACTCCCTATCGAGACCGGTTCGAGTTTGTTGGTCGGTCGGTGCGTGTCGAGCGCGTCGACCGAGTCGGGGGGGTCGTTGGACGTGAGTCCACGGCTAGAATTCAAGGTTTATGGTGGCGCATGGGGTGCGCCTGGGAGCAGATCAAATGTTTGAATTGATGGATACTCACAGTCAGAATGCCGTCATCAAGGTCATCGGTGTCGGTGGTGGTGGCAGCAACGCGGTCAATCACATGGTGGCCTCGACCATCGAGGGCGTGGACTTCATCTGTGCCAACACGGATGCACAGGCACTGCGTCACTCCAACGTCAAGACCATCCTGCAGCTGGGCGCCGGCATCACGAAGGGACTGGGCGCGGGCGCCGATCCGGACGTCGGTCGGCACGCGGCGCTCGAGGATCGCGACCGCATCCAGGAGGCCCTGGAGGGAGCGGACATGGTGTTCATCACCGCCGGCATGGGCGGCGGTACGGGCACGGGTGCCGCGCCCATCGTGGCTCAGGTCGCCAAGGAACTCGGCATCCTGACCGTCGCCGTGGTCACCAAGCCCTTCCCCTTCGAGGGCACCAGACGTCGACGCATCGCCGAGGAAGGCATCACGGAGCTGGCCCAGCACGTCGACTCGCTCATCACCATCCCCAACGAAAAGCTGCTGGCGGTGCTGGGCAAGGACATGAGCCTGCTCGACGCCTTCAAGGCCGCCAACGACGTTCTGCTCAACGCCACCCAGGGCATCGCCGAACTCATCACCTGTCGCGGTCTGATCAACGTCGACTTCGCCGACGTCAAGACCGTCATGTCCAACATGGGCGTGGCCATGATGGGTACCGGCTCGGCGCGCGGCGAGAACCGCGCGCGCGAGGCCGCCGAGGCCGCCATCAAGAGTCCGCTGCTGGAAGACATCGATCTGGCCGGCGCCAAGGGCATCCTGGTCAACATCACCGCCGGCATGACCCTGACCATCGGCGAGTTCGACGAGGTCGGTAACACGGTGCGCGACTTTGCCGACGACGACGCCACCGTGGTCGTGGGCACCGTGGTCGATCCGGAGCTGGAGGACGAACTGCGCGTGACCGTGGTGGCCACCGGACTCGGCGACCGGCGCGTCAAGGTCAAGCGCACGGCGGGCGAGCCGGCGATGCGCCTGATCACGGGGGACTCGGACAGCTCAGCCCCGGATTATCGTGAGATGGATCGTCGTCCGGCCATCTATCGCAAGGGGGGAGCGACGCCCGCCGCGTCCGACAAGAGCGAAGACAACGACCTGGATTACCTGGACATCCCGGCGTTCCTGCGTCGTCAAGCGGATTGATCAGGACTTTCCCTGTATCGATAACTCTAGGCAAAACAAAGTCATCCTGCTTTTTTTGTCGTCGAGCTTGAAAAAATTTCGGGAAAACCCTAATATGATTATCGCCAGCGCCTCTTTGTCTGGGGGCGTGGGGCGATATCAGAAGGATCCGAGGCGTTGATGCCCGTGTCCGAGTCGAACGGCTGGCCGATCGCCTGACGGCCGTCGTGGATTGCGATGGGAGATCCCGAATCGATGCTCAAGCAGCGCACATTGAAGAACGCCATCCGTGCGACCGGGGTCGGCCTGCATACGGGCGAGAAGGTCGAGCTGACCCTGCGCCCGGCTGCGCCCGATACGGGGATCGTCTTTCGTCGCATCGATCTGGATCAACCTGTCACCATCGCCGCCACGCCCTTCAACGTCGGCGATACGCGGTTGTCGACCACCCTGGTCAATGGCGATGTGCGGGTCTCGACCATCGAGCACCTGCTCTCGGCCTTCGCCGGTCTGGGGATCGACAACGCCTATGTGGATCTGGCCGCCGCCGAGGTGCCGATCATGGACGGCAGCGCTGCGCCCTTCGTCTTTCTGCTGCAATCGGCGGGGATCGAGGAGCAGTCCAAGGCCAAGCGCTTCATCCGCATCAAGCGCCCGGTCGAGGTCCGCGACGGCGACAAGTTCGCGCGCTTCACGCCCTATGACGGCTTCAAGGTGAACTTCTCGATCGAGTTCGACCATCCAGCCTTCCAGGCGCGCTCGAATCAGGCCGAGATCGATTTCTCGACCGCGTCCTTCGTGCGTGAGCTGAGTCGGGCCCGGACCTTCGGTTTCCTGCGCGACATCGAGGCGCTGCGCCAGCAGAATCTGGCCCTTGGCGGCAGTCTGGACAATGCCGTGGTGGTCGATGAGTACCGCATCCTCAACGAGGAGGGTCTGCGCTACGAAGACGAATTCGTCCGGCACAAGATTCTGGATGCCATCGGCGACCTCTATCTGCTGGGCCATACCCTGATCGGCGCCTTCGAGGGCCACAAGTCCGGACATGCGCTCAACAATCTGCTGCTGCGTGCACTCGTCGCCGAGGAAGCGGCCTGGGAAGAGGTCGTGTTCGAGGACTCTGCCGCCGCGCCGATCTGTTATGCCCAGCCGGTGCCGGCGCTCTGATCAATCCAGCCCCTCGGGCGTCGCGCGCGGACCATGCCGCGCGAGTCGCCTGAGTGCCTCGCTCAGGCATGGATCGCGCTGATGGTCCGCCGCCTCGAGCAGATGTCTCGTCGCCGTCTCCGACAGCTGGGCACGCCGGCTCGCTACGTCCCGCCTGGGCGATTCGCGCTCCGGCAGTCTGACCTGAAATCCGACCGCGTCGACGTGGTAAGATTTCAGCGATGTCAAAATCTCACCCGCTAAAAAACGTGCGCGCGTCAGCCATGCCGTTGAATCGAGAAACAGGGTCAGGCGACCATCGGCGATTCTCAGGTCCAGGCAGTGCGCGCCAAGCTTTCCAGGCAGAAGCGCCCGAATCTCGGCGACGAGCGTCTGTTCGCGTCGGTCCTGTTCGAGCCGTTCGCGCGCGAATCCGTGATGACTCAGGTGATCACGGATGTGTCGAAAACGCAGTCTCATCGCAACATCCTCTTTTCGCTCAAGCCTCTCCCACACTTCCCGAGACCGACCCGTCGTATCGCCCGCCCCTGTGGAGCTGGACGGGACTCGGGGCCATGCCCGACGTCGGCCGCGCCTGGCGTCGAGCCTGACCAGTAGAAGAGATCAGTCATGCCCCACATCGCTCGCAAAAAAACTCAACGCGGCCAGACTCTGGTCATGCTCTCGGCCGTCTCCAGTTTTGCCCTGGCCGGGGTTGGATTCGGATTCTGGATCGGTGATCGCGCCGGCGCACCCGGTCGCACTAGCATCGCCATGGAAACCGTGCCCGTCAACCCGTCGGTAACGGATTCCGGCGAGATCGGCGCCATTGCCGCCCGTTTGGGCGAAATGCAGGCCGAACTCCTGCGGATCAATGCGCTCGGCGAGCGTCTGGTCCAGGTCTCGGGACTCGATCCCGATGAGTTCGACTTCGTGAACGCACCGCCGCGCGGTGGTCCCGAGACGGCCATGGCCCGCGATTACACCATCAAGGAGCTGGCCGACGAATTGTCGACGCTCGTGGTGCTGGTGCAGGATCGTGAGCGCAAGCTCGACCGGCTCGCCGACCGGGTTCTGGAACAGCAGCCGAGGGCCGCCGGCGCGCAACTTGGCGGCTGGCCGGTGCGTTCCGGCTACATCAGCTCCCCCTATGGCGTCCGGGTGCATCCGGTTCGCAATACGCGTCAGTTCCATGAGGGCGTCGATTTCGCCACCAAGCGCGGCTCCCCCATCCTGGCCGTTGCCGATGGTCTCGTGGTCTTCAGCGGGCGTCGCAATGGCTACGGCAATCTGGTCGACATCCGTCATCGCGATGGCTTGGTGACGCGCTATGCGCACAATACCGCCAATCTGGTCCGTGAGGGTGATCTGATCCGGCAGGGCCAGCAGATCGCGACCGTCGGCTCGACCGGGACGGCGACCGGACCGCATGTGCATTTCGAGGTGATCCGCAACGGACGGGCGGTCGATCCCATGCCCTATCTGCGTAGCCAGCCGGCCCAGCGTCTCGCCAGGGCCGACGTGCTGCGCTGACCGACTGTCTCCACGGCCAAACGCCCGCGCCTCGGGCGCATTCCCAGACGCGGTTCGCAGCGAAATCCGTTATCATCCGCCGCTTTCCGCGTCAGGCTCTCTTAAAGAATCCCGCGATGTTCAATCCATTCAAGAAGCTCTTCGGCAGCCGCAACGAGCGGCTGGTCAAATCACTGATGAAGACGGTGGCGCGCATCAACGCGCTCGAGCCCGAACTGGCGCAGCTCTCGGATCAGGCACTCGCGGCCAAGACCGTCGAGTTCCGCGAGCGTCTGGCCGGGGGCACGACGCTCGACGATCTGCTGCCCGAAGCCTTCGGGGTCGTGCGCGAGGCCGGCAAGCGCGTGCTCGGGATGCGGCACTTCGATGTGCAGCTCGTCGGCGGCATGGTGCTCAACAGCGGCAAGATCGCCGAGATGCGCACCGGTGAGGGCAAGACCCTGGTGGCCACGCTGGCGGCCTATCTCAACGCGCTGCCCGGCCAGGGCGTGCACGTCGTCACCGTCAACGATTATCTGGCACGGCGCGACGCGGCCTGGATGGGGCGGCTCTATCACTTCCTGGGGCTGTCGGTTGGCGTCATCAATTCCTCGGGCGGACTGGGGCCGGACATGGCCTCCTATCTGTTCGATCCCGAGTTCGAGCTGGAGGCCGGTCAGGGCCATCGTCATCTGCGCCCCTGCACCCGGCGCGAGACCTATGGCGCCGACATCACCTACGGCACCAACAACGAATACGGCTTCGACTATCTGCGCGACAACATGGCGTTCACGCCCGAGCAGCGTGTGCAGCGCGATCCGTTCTACGCCATCGTCGACGAGGTCGACTCCATCCTGATCGACGAGGCGCGCACGCCGCTCATCATCTCGGGGCCGTCCGAGGGCAGCACGGATCTCTACAAGCAGATCGACACGCTCATCCCCAGGCTCACCCGTCAGGCGCCCATCACCAACGAAGAGGGCCAGCCGGACTTCGGGCCGGGCGATTTCTCGGTCGACGAGAAGGTCCGTCAGGTCTATCTGAGTGAAGAAGGGCACGAGAAGGTCGAGCAGATGCTCGTCGAGATCGGTCTGCTGGAAGAGGGCGACGGACTCTACGATCCGGGCAACATCGTGCTCATGCACCATGTCTATGCCGCCCTGCGCGCCCACACGCTGTTCCAGAAGAACGTCGAGTACATCGTGCGCGACGGTCAGGTCATCATCGTCGACGAGTTCACCGGGCGCACCATGCCCGGACGGCGCTGGTCGGAAGGTCTGCATCAGGCGGTCGAGGCCAAGGAAGGGGTGCCGATCCAGCCCGAGAACCAGACCATGGCCTCGATCACCTTCCAGAACCTGTTCCGGCTCTATCCCAAGCTCTCGGGCATGACCGGCACGGCGGATACCGAGGCGTTCGAGTTCCAGCAGATCTACGGCCTGGAGGTCGTCGTCATCCCGACCAACCAGCCGATGGTGCGCGACGATCGCGGCGATCTGGTCTATCTGACCCCGCAGGAGAAATACGAGGCGATCATCGCCGATGTGCAGGACTGCGTGCAGCGCGGTCAGCCGGTGCTGGTCGGTACGGCCTCGATCGAGACCTCCGAGCTGGTCTCGGGTCTGCTCAAGAAGGCCGGCATCGCCCACGAGGTGCTCAACGCCAAGCAGCACGAACGCGAGGCCGGCATCATCGCCCAGGCCGGACGTCCGGGTGCCGTGACCATCGCCACCAACATGGCCGGTCGCGGGACCGACATCGTGCTCGGCGGCAATCTGGAGGCCGAGCTGGAAGAGGCTGGCCCGAACGCCGATCACGCGGCACTGCGCGCGGCCTGGAAGGCGCGTCACGAGCAGGTCATCCAGGCCGGCGGTCTGCATGTGGTCGGTACCGAGCGTCACGAGTCGCGGCGTATCGACAACCAGTTGCGCGGCCGTTCGGGGCGTCAGGGCGATCCCGGCTCCTCGCGCTTCTATCTGTCGCTCGAAGACAACCTGATGCGTATCTTCGCCTCCGACCGGGTCGGCAAGATGATGCAGCGCCTCGGGATGCAGAAGGGCGAGGCCATCGAGCATCCCTGGGTGACCAAGGCGATCGAGAACGCCCAACGCAAGGTCGAGGGTCGCAACTTCGACATTCGCAAGCAGCTGCTCGAATACGACGATGTCGCCAACGATCAGCGTAAGGTCATCTATCGTCAGCGCCGCGATCTGATGGATGCGCTCGACGTCTCCGAGACCGTCGAGGCCATGCGCGCCGACGTGCTCAAGGGGCTGATCGACATCTATATTCCGCCCGACAGCCTGGAGGAGCAGTGGAACATCGCCGGACTCTCAGAGGCGCTCGTCGAGCACTTCGGCGGTGACTGGCCGATCCAGAGCTGGCTCGACCAGGATCACGACCTGCACGAGGAGACCCTGCGCCGCCGCATTCAGGACGCGCTGGCTCAGCGCTACCAGGAACGCGAGAATCTGATCGGTACGGCCAATATGCGCCAGGTCGAGCGCGCGGTCATGCTCCAGACGCTCGACAGCCACTGGAAGGACCACCTGGCCGCGATGGACTATCTGCGCCAGGGTATCCATCTGCGCGGTTATGCGCAGAAGAACCCCAAGCAGGAGTACAAGCGCGAGGCGTTCCTGATGTTCTCGGCCATGCTTGCGGGTATCAAGCAGGATGTGGTGACGACGCTCGCCAAGCTGGAGATCCAGGCCGGTGTGGAGGCCGACTTCGCGGCTCGGCGCACGCCGGAACCCGCGCCCAAGGGGTTCGAGTTCAAGCACGATGTCTTCGAGGGCTTCGGCGAGGGTGACGAGGAGTCGTCCGAGTCGACGGGTGGCCGGAGTCGGGCCGAAGAGGATCATCATCCCTATGTGCGCGACGGGCGCAAGGTCGGGCGCAACGAACCCTGTCCCTGTGGTTCGGGCAAGAAATACAAGCAGTGCTGCGGCAAGGTCGACTGAAGGGCGTATGACGTCATGAGCGAGAACAAGACCGAGTTGTCCTTTCTCCCGGTTCCGGGCGTGCGTCTGGCGACCATTGGGGCGGGTATCCGCTATCAGGGGCGCGACGATCTGCTTGCGCTCGAATTGGCTCCAGGCGCGACGACCGCCGCCGTCTTCACCCGCAATGCCTTCTGTGCTGCGCCGGTGATGCTGGCGCGTCATCATCTGAGCCAGACCGCGCCGCGTTATCTGCTCGTCAACTCGGGTAACGCCAATGCCGGCACCGGCGCGCGCGGACTCGACGACACGCGCGCCTGCTGCGCCGCGCTCGCCGAGGCGGCGGGCTGTCGGCCCGAGGAGGTCTTGCCCTTCTCGACCGGCGTGATCGGCGAGCCGCTGCCGGTCGCGCGGTTCGAAGCCGCCATGCCGGCACTTCTGGAGCGGTTCGAGGCGGCGGCCTGGCCGGACGCGGCGCGCGCCATCATGACCACGGACACCGTGCCGAAGCTCTGCTCGCGGACCTTTGAGATCGACGGGCGTCAGGCGACCATCACCGGCATCGCCAAGGGCGCGGGCATGATCTGTCCCGACATGGCGACCATGCTCGCCTTCATCGCCACCGATGCCGCCGTGGCGCCCGAGGTGCTGCAAGGCTGTCTCAAGGCGGCGGCCGATCGCTCGTTCAATGCCATCAGCATCGACGGCGACACCTCGACCAACGATGCCTGCGTGTTGGCCGCGACCGGGGCGCTCGGCAATGCGCCCATCGTCGATGAGACCAGCACTGACTATGCGGCCCTGCAAGCGGCGGTCGAGTCGGTCTGCGTCGAACTGGCCACCGCCATCGTGCGCGACGGCGAGGGCGCGACCAAGCTGGTGACGGTGCGCGTCGAGCAGGCGCGCGATCGCGACGAGGCACGGCGCGTGGCCTATACCATCGCCCACTCGCCGCTGGTCAAGACCGCGCTCTTCGCCTCCGATCCCAACTGGGGGCGGATTCTGGCCGCCGTGGGGCGGGCCGGTGTCGAGAATCTAGTCATCGAGGATGTCGACATCTGGCTCGGCGAGGTGCGCATCGTCGAAGCGGGCGGTCGCGCGGCGGATTACACCGAACAGGCCGGCGCTGCTGTCATGGCCGAGTCCGAGATCCTGATCCGGGTCGCGCTCGGTCGCGGCACGGTGGACGCCGAAGTGCTCACCTGCGACTTCTCCTACGACTATGTGCGCATCAACGCCGAATATCGGAGTTGATCGCGGAATGGGCGCGGCTTCGGCCGTCTGACGGACGCTCTGGAGTCGCGCCCATGCCTGAAATCATCCATGTCATGGCCGGCGCCATCGCCGACGCGAGCGGGCGCATCCTGGTCGGCAAGCGCCCCGATCATGTGCATCAGGGCGGACTCTGGGAGTTTCCGGGCGGCAAGCTGGAACCGGGCGAGTCGCCCGAAGCCGGTCTGGCGCGCGAACTCGCCGAGGAACTCGGCATCCAGGTGCGCGCCAGCCGTCCGCTGATCCGCGTTCATCACGACTATGGCGATCGCCATATCCTGCTCGACGTGCATCGGGTGGACGACTATGCGGGCGTTCCACACGGACGTGAGGGCCAGCCGCTCGACTGGCTGGCGCCCGAGGAGATGGATCCCGCCGCCTTTCCCGCCGCCGACCGCCCCATCATCACCTCGCTGCGTCTGCCGCCGCTCATGCTGATCACGGGCGAGGAACCAGACCGGCCCGATGCGTTCCTGGCGCGTCTGGGGCGTGCTCTGGAGACCGGTGCGCGTCTGGTGCAACTGCGCGCGCACCAGCTTTCAGCGAACGACTATGTGCATCTGGCGCAGGCGGCCTGTGATCTCTGTGACCGAACGGGCGCGAAACTGCTGCTCAATCGCGATCCCGCCGAGGTCGCGAGCGTTCCGCGTCATGGTCTGCATCTGAACAGTCAGGTATTGATGACGCTCCGCGAGCGTCCAGGCCGATCGAGCGAACTGGTCGGCGCATCCTGCCATGATCCGGTCCAATTGGCCCGCGCGGTCGACCTGGGTCTGGATTACGCGCTGCTCTCGCCCGTCAAACCCACGGCCAGCCATCCCGAGACCAGCCCGCTCGGCTGGAACACTTTTGCCGCTTGGGTCGACCTCGTGCCGCTGCCGGTCTATGCGCTCGGCGGGCTGACGACGGACGATCTGGACGACGCCTTCCAGCATGGCGCCCAGGGAATCGCCGCCATCCGGGGACTGTGGCCGGCGCGCTAGACTTGGATTTTCGGCCGATTGGGGCCATTGTTCGACTGTCGACCTGGGCCGTGTCCGTCGACGCCCGTCGAACACGAGTGGGGGCTGAATAGGCGTCCTCCCACGCTCGATTCATAATCCCCTGAAAAGCGCTGTTTTCTGGCGGAGGATCGGATGAAGATCACAGCCCTCACACTGTGCTTGCTGGCCTTCGGCTCCATGGCGACTCAGGCCGCAGAGCTGAATGCACCCGCCCCCGGCTGTCGCGTACAAACGCTGACGGGCCAGTCCAGCGTCGATCCGGCCGCCTTCCCCGGCAAGGTGGTCTACCTCGATTTCTGGGCATCCTGGTGCATTCCCTGCGCCAAGTCCTTTCCTGTTCTCGACCAGTGGCAGTCGGAGTTGGGCGGGCGTGGATTCGAGGTCATCGCCATCAATCTGGACGAAGAGCGTCAGGAAGCCCTGGACTTCCTGCAACAGCATCCGGTCCGGTTCACCATCGGCGCCGATCCGGCCGGCAAGTGTCCGCGTCTCTACGCAGTCCGAGGCATGCCGACCTCGTATCTGATCGATCGCCAGGGGCGTATCCGGGAGGTCCACGAAGGTTTCAAGACCAGTGATGCAGCCGGTCTGCGTGCCCGGATCGAATCACTGCTCTCCGAGCGCTGATCGACGCCATGAACGCGCGCCGCCTGTCCAGATCCCTGATGCTCCTGACGCCCTTGCTGGCCGGCTGCGCGACCCAGGTCGCGCCCTGGGAGCGCGGTCATCTCGCGCGTCCCGAGATGGCGCTGGAACCCTATCCACTGGAGGCGAGTTTCCGCCAGCACGTCTTTTTCTCCAAGGAATCCGTCAGCGGCGGCTATGGCGTCGGTGGAGGTGGCTGTGGCTGCAACTGACCGGCCGCGTTCGATCACGGCGTCGGCTGAATGCGGCGACGGCACTCGCCCTGTCCGGAGATCCTCAGCGGTACGCACGGCCGCTGGCGGAGCACCGGGAATCAACAAGACAATCTCGGCCCTGACCAGCGCGGCACTCGCGCTGCCGGGACTGGCGTCCAGTGTGCAGGCCGCCGGCCCGATGGAGCGCCAATGGGATGTCGGCTATTTCCACTACGAGGAGGGCGGCGAGCGGATGCGTGTCGAGAGTCTCAAGCAGAGCCTCGTGCTGCCGCTCGGGGACGCCCTGGACCTCACGTTGAACGCGGTCCGCGACACCATCTCCGGTGCCTCGCCCATCTACAATGTCCCCGAGATCCGCTGCCAGGACGGTCGTGTCTTCACCGCGCCGGTCATCAGTGTCAGCGGCGCGTCCGGTAACGCCGAACCCAGCGGGACGCGCCCCGAGCGACCGCCGTTGAACACGGGTGACTGCCGTCTCGGCTCGGCCCGGCAGGTCATGCTGGAGGACACCTTCCAGGACGTGCGTAGCGCCGGGGATTTCAAGCTCAACTACTATCGCGGCGATACCAGCCTGGGACTGGGGGCCGGAGTCTCTCGCGAGCAGGACTATGATTCGCGGTTCTTGTCACTGGATCTGCGCCGCGAGATCAACGACAAGCTGACCACCCTGGCGTTTGGTTACAGCCTGGCCTCCGATACCTTTTCGCCACTCAACAAACCCGATTTTTCCGGGGACAAGGACGCGCATCAAATCCTGCTGGGACTGACCCAGGTGCTCGGTCGCAACGATCTGCTGCAAATCAATCTGACCCTCGGCTACGATCAGGGCTATCTGACCGATCCCTACAAGAACGTTTATCTGCTGTCGACCAACGCAGCAATCGACGAGTCGCGTCCCGACAGCCGTCGTCAGTGGAATCTGCTCGCACGCTACAACCACTATTTCACCGCCTTCAAGGCGGCGTTGCACCTGGACTATCGCTACTCCCGGAGCGACTGGGGCATCGACGCGCATACGCTGGAAGCCGCCTGGATCCAGCCGCTGGGGCAGGGCTGGCACCTGATTCCACGGCTACGCTATTACACGCAGAGCGAAGCGGACTTCTACCAGAGCTATTTCGAGACCCTGCCGGCCAGTGGAGACTACAGCAGCGATTATCGTCTGGCCGGATTCGGCGCCCTCGGTGGCGGACTCAAGCTGACCCGACAGGTCACGAGCCAGGCACGTCTGGATCTGGGGGTCGAGTTCTACGATCGTCAGTCGGCCTATGGGCTTCAGGAACATGCCGACAGCGCGTTCGCCGACTATGGCTTCACCGTCTACAGCCTGAATCTGCACCTCGAGTTCTGAATGCCGGCCTGCCACCTGGTATTCAAGGCCATGGGCTCGCCCTGCGAGCTGCATCTCCACGGGCCGGACGCGGCTGAGACGCGCCGGGTCGCCGAGTCCGTCATCGCGGATGTCCAACGTCTGGAGCGGCGCTATTCGCGCTACCGCGACGACAGCCTCACGAGCGCCATCAATCGCGTCGCGGCGGTCTCCGGTCGTTGCGAGGTCGATGCGGAAACGGCCGCGCTGCTCGACTATGCCGATACCTGTTATCGCGAAAGCGATGGGTTGTTCGACATCACCTCGGGTGTGCTGCGGCGCGCCTGGAGGTTCGAGAATGCTTGCGCGCCCGAACCCGAGGCGATCGCGGCTCTGCTCGATCGGGTCGGCTGGGACAGGGTGGTCTGGAAACGTCCGTTCTTGAGCTTCGGCCGGCCGGGAATGGAGATCGATTTCGGCGGCATCGGCAAGGAGTACGCGGCCGATCGCGCGGCCGCGCTCTGTCTCGACGCCGGTATCCGGAACGGATTGATCAATCTGGGTGGGGATGTCCGTGTCATCGGCCCCCTCCCCGATGGTGATCCCTGGCGCATCGGTATTCGCGATCCGGAACGGCCGGAGACGCTGCTCGGGGGCGTGCTCATGACGGGCGGGGCGCTGGCGACCAGTGGCGACTATGCCCGCTTCTTACGCATCGCTGGTCGGCGCTACGGCCACATCCTCGACCCCAGGACCGGCTGGCCGGTGCTGGGACTGGTCTCGGTCAGCGTCATCGCGGCGAGCTGTCTGGTCGCCGGCAGTCTCAGCACCATCGCCATGCTCAGGGGGCGGGCCGGGATCGAGTGGCTGCGGTCGCTCGACATCCCTCATCTCTGGATCGATGCCGAGGGTGGCCGGGGCGGGTCGGGTGTGTTCGCCGATCTCCTGAAGACCCCAGGCTGAACCGGCCGAGCTTGCCGGAGCGGCTCAATGCCGAACGGGCGCTTGCGTCGAGTCGGGGGCGTCCTCACCCGGCGTCTCGCTGTCATCGGCGGGGAGACGATGACGCTCCTCCAGCCAATCGCCCAGATCGATCAGCCGGCAGCGCTCGCTGCAGAACGGCCGCCAGCGCGAGTCCGGCGTCCAGGGCACGGGGCGGCCGCAGTGCGGACACTCGACCGTCTTGACCATGGTCTCAGAAGACACAGCAGGTGAGCCGGAACTGGATGTCCTCGGCGTGCGGCGTAGCGCGTCCCTGGAGTTCGGGCTTCATGAAGCGGATGCTGAAGCGGTTCTTGTGACCGCTGATCTCGGGGAAGATCGCCGCCTCGGCTTCGAGCGTCACACGCAGCATCTGCGCCGGCGCCACGGCATCGAGCGCTTCCTGATAGAAGCCGCCCTCGGCCGTCACCTGACGCGAGGCGGAACTGGAGCGCATCAGCGAGAGCGCGAGCCGGATGGCCTCGATCGCCGGATTGAGATCCTGGAGCCAGTCGTTGAACCGGGTCTGGCGCTGCTCGGTCGGCTGGATGAGCCAATAGTGGAAGTGCGGCAGGTCGAAGCTACAGGTGCCGCCCGGAATACTGCTGCGCTGGGCGATGGCCTTGAGGAATTCGTCCTCGCGCGCGCGATGACCGATGGGGCCGTTGAGCTGCTGGACGCCCTCGGTGACGCGGCGCAGATCGTCCAGTACCTCATTGAGCGCTTCCGTGTCGATACCGCGCTGGGTCGCGAGCCGATTGAGGTTGCCGGTGAGCCGGTCGAGTTCCTTGAGGATCTCGTTTCTGACATCCGCGCGCGTGGTGACGGCGACGATATCCAAGAGCGCCCAGATGGCGCAGCGCGATGAGCGCGGGTCTTCCTGCTGGATGAAAAACTCCAGTTGACGGAACAGGTGTTCCAGCCGCAGGAAGGTGCGGACACGTTCGTTGAGCGGATGTTCGAAGGTAATCAATGTTGACACGGCCTTGTTTTGTATCCGGCGGATGCGGCCCGCCAGGCGACCCAGTGACTGTTGAGGCGGCTCCGATCCGGCCCGCGCCGGGGGTGACCTCGGCGCGCGGCGGAACGAGACATGGATCCAGCGGTATGCCGGGCTGGCCTGGAATTGTCCCGATTTCGACGCCGGATGTCATCCGTCTTGCGCGCGAAGTCGCCGTCTTCGCGATGAACGGTGGCGCGTCGGATGGATGCCGGGCGCGGCGCGATGCCCGAAAGGGTGGCTGATTCAACCAAGACGCAGCGCCTGCTTGTAGAAACGCGGCACGGCGTCCGGGTCGGTCGTCATCAGGATCTGATCGGTCAGCCAGGACGGCACGCGCCCCTGACGCTTCATCTCTTCGAGCTGCCGGCGCAGTCCCTCCCAATAGAACTCACCCCCCGAGCTGTCGAAGAAGACCACCGGGCCGGTCTCGATCACGCCGAGCTTCATGTCGGTGAGCGTCAGTCCGATCTCTTCCAGGGTGCCGACGCCGCCGACCAGGAACAGATGGAAGCTGGCGATCTCGAACCAGCGCTGGCGCGCCTGACGGCTGCGTGCCTGGAAGGTCTGATAGAACTCAGCGCTCTCGTTGGGCGTCTGGTCGACCGTCTCGATGAAGCTGGAGCCGACCAGGAGTCCGAGCCGGTGCGCCACGTCCGTGACCTGCTGCATGGCGCCCGGCCCGCCGCCGGTCAGGATACCGATGTCGCTGCCGAAGAGCGCGCGTAGATTGGTGAGCAGCCGCTCGATCTGTGCCACGGCAGATTCAGCCAGCGGCTTGGTCGAGCCATAGACGGCGAAGATCAGACAGGAACGGAAGCGGTCGACCGTGTCGGGCGTGGTGAAGTAGCCGCGCAGTCCACGGAAGACATGGCGCACCACATGGCCGCGCGCCTCGTTGCACCAGAAGACCTGGAGACCCAGACCCTCGTAGTCGGCCAGCCGGCCATGGTCGCGCGAGGACAGGAAAGGCCCGTGCTCGAAGGAGGCGCGGCGGAAGACGATGCGCCCGACGCGCCCCCTGAGCGCCGCCTCGCAGATCTGGGTGTGCTCGATCAGATTGGGGAAGTAGCCCAGGAGCAGGGTGGCACGCGCGCCGTCCGGCAGGTCGGCCAGAATCTGGGTGCCGCACTCCAGACGCGCGGTGAGATCTAGCCCCTCGGCGACCAGTCCGGCTGAGAGGTCGGTGCCGCCGCGCGGGTCGCGCGGCGTCTGCGGCTGAGTCCAGAGCCGCTCCGGTTCCTCGCCGGCCAGGAGTTTAGCCGGATCGCGCACGATGGCGGCCATGCGGTGCGAGTAACGATCGCGCACCGGGCCGGCCTCCAGCCGGTCGAAGATCGCCAGCAGCGACTGACAGCCGGTGGCCTCGTCGTCGTTCGCGCCGGGTTCGGGATGCGCGCGTCCATGCCAGTAACGCGGCTTGGGGTCGACGCGGATGGCCTCGTGCACCGAGGCGGCCACGCTCGGGTTGATGATGAGCTGTTCGGTGCGGTTGACGAATTCGAGATAGACGTTGGTGCCGCGTGTGGAGACCGGATCGAGCACCGTGGCCTGGAGATGCACGCCGAGCGCTTCGTCGAGATTGCGCAACACGACGTAATGGCGGTGCAGGAACATCGAGCAGGCCGTGACCAGACCGTCCCTGGGCGGCAGCTCGATGTGCTCGACCTCGACGCGCGTCTGCAAGCGGTTGAGCAGATCCTTGCCGTCGGCATGGGTGGCGATGGCCGTGACGTCCTCGGGCGTGAGCGGTTTCTGGAAGCGATAGAGGCGCTGCTGGGGACGCAGGATGAGATAGCCGCGGCCGTCGAGCGAGAACCCGGCCGGCACCTGGAGCGCGTTGTCCTGGATGAGCCGGTGGATCGCCGCCGAGTCGAGCCGGTTGTCCTCGGGACAGAAGACCAGACGCCCCACGCGCAGTCCGGGCACCACGATGCGCTCCAGATGCTCGCCGATGCCATAGGAGGCGATGGCCGCCAGGATGCGCAACCGGAGGTCGCCGTGGTCGCTGTCGAGTTCCAGCTCGCCGAGCGGCAGGATGTTGATGCCCATCCGCGCCAGCCGACTGCGCGCGGCGAACACCAGATCGCGTTCGCGCCCGCCGATCAGGGCGCGGAAGCGCGGGGTGACGGCAAAGCGCGCACTGACGACGAAGCCCTCGTCGTCGCGCGCGATGAGGCGCGTGATCCAGCCGTCGCCGGTTTCGGGGGTTGCGTACATGGAGACTCTCTCGCCGCTGGCTCTCGTCGAATGGGTCCATCGCCGTGGATGGACGGCCAGAGTACCACAGCCGGACGCGCGCTCGGTTTGGCCGTCCGGCGAGGCGCGATGCTACTATGCGCGGCCAACATTCGAACGCACCGCGCCGCCCGGTGGGGCCGGGCGCGGGGCCTTTTCACAGTCAGGAGAATCACGCATGGCCGGTCACAGTAAATGGGCCAACATCAAGCATCGCAAGGCCGCGCAGGACAAGCAGCGCGGCAAGGTCTGGACCAAGCTGATCCGCGAGGTCACGGTGGCCGCGCGCGAGGGCGGCGGTGATCCGGGCGCCAATCCGCGTCTGCGTCTGGCGATGGACAAGGCGTTCGGCGCCAACATGCCGCGCGATACCGTCGAGCGTGCCATCAAGCGCGGCGCCGGCGGCACCGAGGGTGAGAACTACGAGGAGATCCGCTACGAGGGCTATGGTCCGGGCGGCGTGGCCATCATGGTCGACTGCATGAGCGACAACCGCAACCGCACCGCCTCCGAAGTGCGTCATGCCTTCACCAAGCGCGGCGGCAACCTGGGCACCGACGGCTCGGTGAGCTATCTGTTCACCAAGCAGGGCATCATCAGCTTCCAGCCCGGCACCAGCGAGGACGCGGTGATGGAGGCGGCCCTGGAGGCCGGCGCCGAGGACGTGGTGGTCAATGACGACGGTTCGCTCGATGTCGTCACCACGCCCGAGGACTTCGCCGCCGTCAAGGAGGCGCTGACCAAGGCCGGTTTCGATACCGAGGTCGCCGAGATCGGCTTCAATGCCGCCACCCAGGTCGAACTCGACGCCGAGACGGCCGAGAAGCTCCTGAAGCTGGTCGAGATGCTCGAAGACCTCGACGACGTGCAGGACGTCTATCACAACGCCGACATCTCCGACGAGATCATGGCCGCGCTCGATGTGTGAGGGTGCATGACTGGCACCCGCCCCCCACGCCATCGCATCCTCGGCATCGACCCCGGCTCGCGCAACACCGGCTTCGGCGTCATCGACACCGACGGGCATCACAGCGTGCGCGTGGCCAGCGGCTGTATCCGCGTCGGCGAGCATCCCTGGCCGGACCGGCTGGGCCTGATCTTCGATCAGGTCGCGGCCATCGTCGCCGAATATCAGCCGCACGAGATGGCCGTCGAGCAGCTCATCTTCGCCCGCGACCCGACCGCCGCGCTCAAGATCGGCCAGGCGCGCGGCGCGGTGCTGTGCGCCGGACTCAAGGGCGGGGCGATCGTGCACGAATACAGCCCCAAGTCGGTCAAGCTGGCCGTGGTCGGCTCGGGCGGGGCCGACAAGTCGCAGGTCCAGCACATGGTGCGCGTGCTGCTGGCGCTCCCCGAGACCCCAGGCGAGGACGAGGCCGATGCGCTCGCCATCGCCCTCTGTCACGCCCATTCGATGGGCATCCCGGCCCGCAAGCGTGCCGCCGCCTCCTGGCGCGACTGGAGACCCTGACGCATGATCGGACGACTTCAAGGCCGGATTCTGGCCAAGCATCCGCCGCAGCTCCTGCTCGACGTCAACGGTGTTGGCTATGAGCTGGAAGCCCCCATGTCCACCTTCTACGGCCTGCCGGCGGTGGGCGAGACGGCCACGCTCCTGACCCATCTGGCGGTGCGCGAGGATGCCTGGACCCTCTATGGCTTCATCCGTGAGCGCGACCGCGCGCTCTTTCGGGCGCTGATCAAGGTGACGGGCGTCGGGGCGCGCATGGCGCTCGCCATCCTCTCGGGCATGGACGCGGCACGCTTCGCCCAGTGCGTCGAGCAGGAGGACGCCACGGCCCTGACGCGCCTGCCGGGCATCGGCAAGAAGACCGCTGAGCGTCTCATCATCGAGATGCGCGACCGGCTCGGTGGGGTGATGATCGCGCCCGGTGCGGCGTTGCCGTCTGCGGCCGGACAGCCGGCGAGCGGTACGACCACCGCTGATGTGGTTGCCGAGGATCAGGCGCTCGCCGATGCCGTCAGCGCCCTGGTTGCGCTCGGCTACAAGCCGCCGGACGCCAACCGCATGGCGCGCGCCGTCGACGATGGGGCCAAGACCGCCGAGGAGATCATCCGCGCCGCTCTGCGCTCCGTGAATCCGGTCTGAGCAAGCCGTTCGTCGTCCAGTCAGTTGCAGTGACATAGATTTGGTCGTATTTGGCGTAACATCCCGACTGACCTTCCTGCCCGAGGTGTAACAGGCCCCATGGATGCGATTGGCGACTTGGTCTGGCTACAAGACGCGCGAGGACTCTGTCTCGATGCCAATCCAGCCTTCGAGCGTTTGGCACAGACCGAGCGGTCGCGGTTGCTCGGACGGCGTCTGGAAGATGTGCTCGATCCGGGGGTGGCCGGGAATCTATGGCAACCCGACTGGCCCGCACTCCAGGGCGGTCGGGCGTGCACGCATGAGACCTGGTTGACCATCGAAGACGTGCCTCGCCTCTGTGAGATCACCCACATCCCGCAGCGCGACAGCGCCGGGACGCTCGTCCAGATCCAGAGTCTCGGACGCGACATCACCCAGCGCCACCAGCGGATCGAGCAGTCACTGCGCGACAGCCAGCGCCAACTGGCCGATGTCATCGACTTTCTGCCCGACGCCCTGCTGGCCATCGATCGCGACAAGCGGGTCATCATCTGGAACAAGGCGGTCGCCAAGCTCACCGGCATCCCGCCGGAGGCCATGCTCGGGCGCGGTGACTATGCCTACACCGTCCCCTTCTATGGCGAGCGGCGTCCGCAGTTGATGGATCTGGTCTTCCAGTCCGACACCGACCTGGAACGGCGCTATGCCCATGTCACCCGCGAGGGCGACACCCTCACGGCCGAGGGGTTCTGCAACGCACTCCATGATGGGCACGGCGCCTGGATCCTGGCCAGGGTCGCGCCACTGCGCGATGCCGCCGGTCAGGTCGTCGGCGCCATGGAGATCATCCGCGACATCACCGACTCCAAGCGCCTGGAAGAGGATCTGCGCCAGCTCACGCGCCTCGATCCGCTCACGCAGCTCTTCAACCGGCGCTATTTCTTCACCCTGGCCGAGCAGGAATACCAGCGCTTCCTCCGCTACCATCACCCGATGGCGCTGTGCATGATCGACATCGATCATTTCAAGTCGGTCAACGATCGCTATGGCCACCTCGTCGGCGACACCGTGCTGTGCATCGTCGCCCAGACGCTTCATGACAACCTGCGTCAGGTCGACATCCTGGCCCGCTATGGTGGCGAGGAATTCGTGATCCTGCTGCCCGAGACCGACCTGCAAACGGCGTGCGCCTCTACCGAGCGTCTGCGTGTCGCCGTCGCTGAGCGGCGGATCGAAACCCCGAGCGGCCCGGTCTCGGTGACGCTTTCGCTCGGCGTGGTCGCCATCGCCGATGGACCGGCCATGACCCTCGAACGCCTGCTCGACGCGGCCGACCAGATGCTCTATCGCGCCAAGCAGGCCGGACGTAATCGCGTCGAGATCTGGGATCTCGGTCGCTCCATGGAGTCCGATGGAGACTGAATCGGCTGTGAAGCCGCGCTGCAAACGCTCACCAAGACACGCGCGTCCCAGACCGGATTCCGGCCGCATTGCCGATTGGCCTGTCGGTCCCTATCTACAAGTCTCGCCCCAAGCCAATCCCGGATGATCCACGAGGAACGCGGTGAGCACTGATCTGACACAGGAACTCCAGGAGCGCGTGCGCGCGGCCCTGGCCGACGCGACGCCGCTCAGACTGCTGGGGAACGATACCAAGTCGTTCATCGGCCGCGCGGGTGGGGGTGAGCCGCTCGGGTTGTCCGGGCACACGGGGCTCATCAGCTATCAGCCGACGGAACTGGTCGTCACCGCCCGTTGCGGGACGACGCTCGCCGAGCTGAAGGCCGCCCTGGCCGAGCAGGGCCAGATGCTGCCCTTCGAGCCGCCCCATTTCGCCGGTCCGGACGGGCAGGGCGCCACCCTGGGCGGAACCATCGCCTGTGGTCTCTCAGGGCCGGCGCGGCCCTATTGGGGCGCGGCACGCGATCTGGTGCTCGGGGCGCGGGTGCTCACCGGGCGTGGCGAGGTACTGCGGTTCGGCGGCGAAGTGATGAAGAACGTCGCCGGCTATGATGTCTCACGGCTCATGGTCGGCGCACTCGGGACGCTCGGGATTCTGCTGGACGTCAGTCTCAAGGTGCTGCCGATCCCGGCGGCGACCCGCACGCGGGCGCTGAGCTGCAACGAGGGCGAGGCGCTGGAGCGGATGACGCGCTGGGGTGCTCGGCCCTGGCCGTTGAGCGCGACCTGCTTCGACGGCGAACGGCTCTGGGTGCGCCTGTCCGGTACGGCTCAGGGGGTCGCTGAGGCCGCCGAGCAGATCGGCGGCGAGCCGGTCGCGGACGACGAGGCGGAAGTGTTCTGGCAGCGGTTGCGTGAGCAGGAGTTCGCCTTTTTCAGCCAGGGCGAATCCCCGCTCTGGCGTCTGTCGCTGCCCCAGGGCGCGCCGGCCGTGCGTTTGGAGGGGGCGCAGTGGATCGAATGGAGCGGTTCTCAGCGCTGGCTCCGGAGCGAGGCGTCGGAGTCGACCATCCGCGCCGAGGCCGAGCGGCTCGGCGGACAGGCTACGTGCTTTCGCGGCGGGGATCGCACCGGCGAGGTCTTCCATCCACTGCCCGAACCGCTGATGCAGTTGCATCGACGGGTCAAGTCCGCCTTCGATCCGCATGGCCTGCTCAATCCGGGCCGTCTCTACGCCAATCTTTGAGCCACGAGAGGTCCGGCGTGCAAACCGAGATCCTGCCCGAATTCCTGCGTACCCCCGAGGGCCGGGAGGCCGATGCCATCCTGCGGGCCTGTGTCCACTGCGGGTTCTGTACCGCCACCTGTCCGACCTACCAACTGCTCGGCGACGAACTCGACGGTCCGCGCGGGCGGATCTATCAGATCAAGCTGGTACTGGAGGGGCAGACGCCGACGCGCGTCACCCAGACCCATCTCGACCGCTGTCTGACCTGTCGCGCCTGCGAGACCACCTGCCCCTCGGGCGTGCGCTATGCGCGTCTGGTCGACATCGGGCGTCACATTGTCGAGGCTCGGGTCGATCGGCTCTGGAGCCAGCGATGGTTGCGGCGGCTACTGGTTGCGGTCGTGCCGTACCCACGGCGTCTGGCACCCCTGGTCCGGCTGGGACGTCTCCTGCGGCCGTTGCTCCCGGCGACCCTGCGCGCCAAGGTGCCACAGTACCAGCCGGCCGGTCATTGGCCGAAGCCCGCCGGTCGGCGCCGGATGCTGGCGCTCGCCGGCTGCGTGCAGTCGGTGGCCATGCCCCGCACCAATGCCGCCGCCGCGCGTCTGCTGGCGTGTCTCGGGATCGATCTGGTCGAGGTGGCCGAGGCGGGGTGCTGTGGTGCGGTCGCCTATCATCTCGACGACCGTGAGGCCGGACTGGCGGCCATGCGGCGCAACATCGATGCCTGGTGGCCCGAGATTGAATCGGGCGCCGAAGCGATCCTGGTCAATGCCAGCGGCTGTGGGGCCATGGTCAAGGAGTACGGAGACTTGCTGGCGCACGACCCGAACTATGCCGAGCGGGCGGCGCGGATCGCGGCCCTGGCGCGCGATCCGGTCGAGGTGCTGGGTGCGGAGGATCTCGCGGCGCTCGGGACGCCGGGCGCGGGGCGTCGTGTCGCGTTCCACGCGCCATGCAGTCTTCAGCATGGTCAGCAGCTCAAGCGGGTGGTCGAACCCATTCTGGAGCGCCTCGGTTTCGTGGTCACGGCGGTTCCGGACGCCCATCTCTGCTGCGGCTCGGCCGGAACCTATTCGATTACTCAGCCTGAACTCTCGACTCGATTGCGTGATAACAAGGTCGCGGCACTCGAATCGGATGCCCCCGGGATCATCGCTACGGCCAACATCGGCTGTCAGCTCCATCTGGCCGGCGGGGCGCGAATGCCCGTCGTGCATTGGCTCGAATTGCTGGACGAGGCGGCGGCGAGCCGAACCTGATTCAGGTACCCGCCGCGCAAGACGGGCACCTGGATCGAATCAGTTGCTCGCCGTCTCGGCCGGAGTGTCCGGTGTCGCCGTTTCGGGCTTGGGTTCTGCCTTGACCGTCTCAGGTTTGGCCTCTGCGGTCACAGTCTCGGCTTTGGCCTGAATTTCAGCCGCGTCTTTCTGGCGTGGCTTGGACAGACGGCAGTGGCTCGATACCTGGATGCCGTCCTTGCGGGTATAGCCATCCATCCAGCGGCAGTTCTCATGGGTCATGCAGGCGTCCTGTGCCAGTCCCTTGCATTCGGAGGCGCCCATGGCCGGTTGCCAGGTCAAGGCGAGCAGTGGAAGCGCAGCGGCCAGCAGGGTGGGGCGAGCGATCGCGGGCAGTGATGTGTGCATCGTTGAGTCTCCCTTCGAATCGTGGTCTTTGCCTTGCCGGAACGGTCTTGGCTGAAGCTCGTTTCGTGATTGATGCGGTTCAGGAGTGAATGCTTGATTCGCCAGTATCATTGGCGATTTGCCAGGTGAGTCGAAACAGACTGTGCGGCAAGCGCGACTGGCGTCATAGCTAATCGTGTATGGCGCCAATCGATTTATACAACAATTTTACACGTCGAGCAAGTCTTTTGGGTCGAAAAGCACGAATAGCATCCAATTTTGATGGCGATGCGTGTATATGAAACTATCGTCTGGCAGCGATCCGGGTGTAGATCGCGTGCAGTTCCTGGAGACGGGGTTCCAGATCCACGCACGTGCCGCTGTTGTCGATGAGATCGTCGGCTCGGGTGTTGCGCTCCCGGCGCGGGATCTGACTGTCGATGATGCGTCGTACCTCGCTCTCGGACAGGCCACTGCGCTGCATGACGCGCGCGATCTGAACTGCTTCAGGCACGTCGACCACCAGCACACGATCGGCGTGGCGATCCTGCCCGGTCTCGAACAGCAGCGGGATCACCAGTACGGCATAGTCGGTCTCGAGCGCCGCGAGGCGTTCGAGCATGGCCGCTTCGATGAGCGGGTGAAGGATGGATTCGAGCCGCGCGCGCGCGGTCGGGTCGCTGAAGACGATCCGGCGCAGCCGCGCTCGATCGAGCGTGCCGTCGGCGAGTCGGATGTCCGGCCCAAAGGCGGCCGTGATGGGTTCCAGTGCCGCGCCGTCGTGCGCCGTCAGCGCCCGTGAGATCTCATCGGTGTCGATGACCCCGGCGCCCAGCTCGGCGAGCCGGTCGGCCACGGTGGTTTTGCCGCTGCCGATGCCGCCGGTCAGGGCGACGACCAGACCCACAGCGCTCACGCCAGTCCGCTCAGACGCAGATAGGCGCCATTGATCGCCTCGCCCCAGATCAGACTGATCCAGCCGGCGGCGGCCAGATAGGGACCGAAAGGCAGCGGCTTGCCCGACTCGTGCCGGCCGCTCAGGATCAACCCAACCCCGACCAGCGCGCCGACCAGCGCCGAGAGCAGGATGATCTGCGGCAGCGCCGGCCAGCCGAGCCAGGCGCCGAACAGTGCCAGCAGCTTGAAGTCACCATAGCCCATGCCCTCCTTGCCCGTGGCGAGCCGGAAGAGCTGAAACACCGTCCACAGACTCAGATAGCCGGCGACGGCGCCGATGATGGCGCTCTGGCTGTCGGTGAAGAGCCCGAACAGACTCAGGAACAGTCCCAGCCACAGGACGGGCAGGGTGAGGCTGTCGGGCAGGAGCTGGGTATCGAGGTCGATGACGGCGAGCGCGATCAGCGACCAGGTGAGCAGCAGGGCCGCCGCCGCCTGCCAGGTCGGGCCGAACTGAATCACCACGATCAGGGTCAGGAGCGCCGTGAGTGCCTCGACGAGCGGATAGCGCAGGCTGATCCGTGTCTTGCACTTCGAGCAGCGCCCGCGCAGCCACACATAACTCAGGATGGGGATGTTCTCGTGGACGCGGAGGCGATGCCCGCAGCTCGGGCAGGTCGAGGCGGGTTTCGACAGACTGAGCGGCGGCTCATCGGTCTCCGGCGCCGTCCCGTCCGGACTCAGGAGTTCGGCGCAATCGCGTCGCCAGCCGGCCTCCATCATGCGCGGCAGACGCAGGATGACGACGTTGAGGAAGCTGCCGAAGATGAGTCCGAGCAGCACGGCGCTCGTATACAGCAGCCAGAGGTTCGTCTGGAGCAGTTCCAGCCAGGCGGGTGTTGACATGGTGTTGGCAAGGCTCCTGATGCGAACTAGACGACGGCGGCCAGCTTGAAGATCGGCAGATACATGGCCACCACCAGACTCCCGACCAGACCGCCGATGACGACCATGATCATGGGCTCCAGCAGACTGCTCAGACTGTCGACCGCGTTGTCGACCTGCTCCTCGTAGAAGTCGGCGACCTTGCCGAGCATGTCGTCGAGCGCGCCCGACTCCTCGCCGATCGCGGTCATCTGGATGACCATGTGCGGAAAGAGATTGCGCTGTCGCATGGCCAGTTGCAGCGACTGACCCGTGGCGACCTCCTCGCGCATCTTCATCACCGCGTCCTGATAGACGACGTTGCCGGTCGCGCCCGAGACCGATTGCAACGCCTCGACCAGGGGCACGCCGGCGGCGAACATGGTCGAGAGCGTGCGCGCGAAGCGGGCGATGGCCGCCTTGTTCAGGATGGCGCCGATGATCGGGATCTTCAGGCTGGCGCGGTCGACGATCTCGCGAAAGGCACGCGAACGCTTGAAGACATAGGCGATGGTATAGACGAGTGCGCCCAGGCCGCCGAAGAAGGCCCACCACCATTCGCGGATCAGGTCCGAGAGTCCGATGACCATGAGCGTGAAGGCGGGCAGATCGGCACCGAAACTCGAGAACAGCTCCTTGAACTGCGGGATGACGAACAGCAGGATGACCACGGTGACGATCACCGCCACCACGATGACGGCGGCCGGATAGAAGAGCGCCTTCTTGATCTTGCCCTTGATCGACTCGGTCTTCTCCTTGTAGGTCGCGATCTTGTCGAGCAGCACGTCGAGCACACCGGCCTGCTCGCCGGCCGCGACCAGACTGCACACCAGATCGTCGAAATGGAGCGGATGCTTGGCCATGGCGATCGACATGGCCGTGCCGCTCTCGATGTCCTGCTTGATCGCGAGGATGATGTCCTGCATCGCCGGGTTCTCGTGTCCGCGCCCGACGATGTCGAAGGCTTGCACCAGGGGCACACCGGCCGACATCATGGTGGCGAGCTGGCGGGTGAAGATGGAGAGATCCTGACCCGTGATTTTCTTCCTGCCGCCGCCGAACAGCGGCTTGGGCTTGGCCTTGACCCTGGTCGGGTTGACGCCCTGGCGACGCAGATCGGCGCGTACCGCATTGGTGTTGGCGGCGCGCGACTCACCCTTGACCCGCGCCCCGCGCCGGTCGGTGCCCTCCCAGGTGAAGACCTTGGCCTCCTCGGTTTTGGGCTTTGGCTTGGCCTTGGTCGTGGTGACAAGTGCCATGATGATGCGCTCCGTGAGAGGGTCAGTCCGTCGTGACCCGATTGACTTCTTCAAGACTGGTGACGCCGGCCTTGACCTTGCGCAGCCCGGAGGCGCGCAGGTCAGCGATCCCCTCGCGTCGGGCCTGTTCGGCCAGTTGCATGGCGTTTCCGCCCTCCAGGATCAGACGCGAGGTTTCCTCCGAGATCGGCATCACCTGAAAGATACCGACACGTCCGCGATAGCCCTTGTTGCACTTGTCGCACCCGACCGGACCATAGATGGTCAGCCCCGCGTCGATCTCCTGCTCGGTGAAGCCCTCGTCCAGCAGGGCCGCGCGCGGCAGATTCACCTTTTCGCGGCAGTGCATGCACAGCCGGCGCGCCAGACGCTGAGCCATGATCAGCAGCACCGAGGAGGCGATGTTGAATGGCGGTACGCCCATGTTGGCCAGACGGGTCAGGGTCTGGGGCGCGTCGTTGGTGTGCAGGGTCGAGAGCACCAGGTGTCCGGTCTGGGCGGCCTTGACCGCGATCTCGGCCGTCTCCAGGTCGCGGATCTCACCGACCATGATGATGTCCGGATCCTGACGCAGAAAGGCACGCAGCGCGGCGGCGAAGGTCAGACCGCTCTTGGGATTGAGGTTGACCTGATTGATGCCGGGCACCTGGATCTCGACCGGATCCTCGACGGTGGAGATGTTGATCTCCGGGTCGTTGAGGATGTTGAGCGCGGTGTAGAGCGAGACCGTCTTGCCCGAGCCGGTCGGTCCTGTCACCAGGATCATGCCGTAGGGTTTCTTGATGGCCTTGAGAAAGTTGTTGCGCTGTTCGGGTTCGAAGCCGAGCGCGTCGATGCCGACCTGGGCCGAGCTGGAGTCCAGGATACGCAGCACGATCTTTTCGCCATAGATGGTCGGCAGCGTATTGACGCGAAAATCGATGTCGCGATTGCGGCTGAGCTTGAGCTTGATGCGTCCGTCCTGGGGCACGCGCCGCTCGGCGATGTTCATGCGCGACATGACCTTCAGGCGCGAGGTTAGCCGATTGGCGATATTGAGTGGCGGGTTGGCGACCTCGCGCAGCAGACCGTCCTGACGGAAGCGAATACGGAAGAACTTCTCGAACGGCTCGAAATGGATGTCCGAAGCGCCGGCGGTGATGGCATCGACCAGGATCTTGTTGACATAGCGCACGACCGGCGCTTCGTCGATGGTGGCGTCCAGATTCTCGGTATCGTCCTCCTCGCCACCCTCGATTTCGAGCTTTTCCAGATCCGCGTCGGCGAACTCGCTGATGGTGCTGGTGTCCTGGGCCTGGATCGTCTTCTGGATGGCCGCGCCGAGCTTGCTGTCCTCGACCAGGATCGGGTCTGTGGCCAGTCCGGTGTGGAACCGGATCTCCTCGAGTGCCTGATCGCTGGTCGGGTCCGAGAGCGCCAGGAACAGCCGGTTGCCGCGGCGCAGCAGCGGCAGCGCGCGATGCTTGCTGATCAGCCGCTCATCGACGAGGTTGGGCGGCAGATTCGAGACATCGAAGGACTCCAGGTCGAGCAGGGGGACGCCGAATTCCTGCGCGGCCACGATGGCGATGCGGCGGCTGTCGAGGATCTTCTCTTCGACCAGATGCTGCACGAAGGTCCGCCCCTTGGAGCGTGCCTCCTGATAGGCCGCCTGCATCTGGGACTCGGAGATGAGCTGGTCCTTGACCAGTCGCCAGGCCAGTCCGGAGGGTTTGAGCATGGCTTGATCCTTCGACATCGGCGGCTCCGTGTGGTGCGTGCCCGCTAACGGTTGACCGAGAACGCGAGCCTCACGTTGTTGGCGACCAACCCGTTGTCCTTCTGCTCGCTCTCGTTGACATAGAATTCCAGGACGGTTTCGCGGTTCATCAGCAGATCCTCCGTCACCTCGTCGGCGACCTCGTTGGCGTGACAGAAGACGCTGATATAGGGCGAGTCGGGCTCACGCGGGTCCGTGATCCAGAGATTGGGCGAGATCTGATTCATGACCCGCAAGAAGCCGTAGCCCTTGTCGGGGAACCATTTGGTACAGACCCCGCGCACGCAGGAACCGGGCTTGCCCCATTCGTTGCGCGGCTCATAGTGGACGGGCAGCAGGTCCGGGATGACGAAGCCCGAATAGAAGGCATCGACCCGCTGCTGGAGCAGACGCGAGACGTTCTTGAAGCCGATCAGCTCGACGCGGCAGCCGGTGTTCTGAAGCGCCTCGACGACTTGCAGGAAATCGCCGTCGCCCGTCACCAGCAGCACCTGATCGAGCCGGTTGGCCTGGAGCATGGCGTCGACGGCCATGTCGAGATCGGCGTTGGCCTTGGTGGTGACGTTGCCGTTGTCGTCGGTATAGCGGCGCACGGTCTTGGCGGTGATCTTCCAGCCGAAGTCGCGCACCATCTGCTGATAGGCATGGGCCTTCTTCTTGTATTCGTAATCCTCGCGTGCGCGCTCGGCATCGTAGGCCATGTAGGTGTTGAGACGTTGCAACACGCCGCCCTCACGTGCAGCGAAACGGCGCAGAATGTCGTAACGCATCTGATAGCCGCCGTTGTAGCGCACGTTCTCGGCGTCGACGAAGACTCCAACTCTAAAACTCGATGACAAAGTGAACCTCTGGAGATGAAGGGTTCAAACCGCGTCCAATGCTGAAAAAAACAGTGCCGTCCCGTGTCCCGGTCTCGTATCCGAGCCGAACGGCGGGCGAGACGCGGCTTGAAGCGTTTTATAAATCAATCAACTGGAATCCATTTTGGTCTTGCGACCCAATCCCTTCGAGACGATGAACGCGGCCCGGACGAACCGGGCCGTGTGCGGCGCGCGTCTTACTTGACGGCGCGGTTCTCGATCAGATCCTCGACCACGGTCGGATCGGCCAGGGTGGAGGTGTCACCGAGCGAATCGATCTCGTTGGCGGCGATCTTGCGCAGGATGCGGCGCATGATCTTGCCCGAGCGGGTCTTGGGCAGACCCGGCGCCCACTGGATGATGTCGACGATGGCGATCGGGCCGATCTCGCCGCGCACCAGTGATACCAGTTCCTTCTTCAGCTCGTCGGTCGGCTCGACACCGGCCATCGGGGTGACATAGGCATAGATGCCCTGACCCTTGAGGTCGTGCGGATAGCCGACCACCGCCGCCTCGGCGACGTGCGGATGCAGCACCAGCGCCGACTCGATCTCGGCGGTGCCGAGACGGTGGCCCGAGACGTTGAGCACGTCGTCGATGCGGCCGGTGATCCAGTAGTAACCGTCGGCATCACGGCGCGCGCCGTCACCGGTGAAGTAGTAGCCCGGATACTGCTTGAAGTAGGTGTCGACGTAGCGCTGATGATCGCCATAGACGGTGCGCATCTGACCGGGCCAGGGCTGGCAGATGACAAGTGCGCCTTCAGCCGCGCCCTCGATGCGCACGCCCGTCGACGGATCGACCAGCGCCGGCACCACGCCGAAGAAGGGGCGGGTGGCCGAACCCGGCTTGAGTGCCGTGGCGCCCGGCAGCGGAGTGATCAGATGGCCGCCGGTCTCGGTCTGCCACCAAGTGTCGACGATCGGGCAGCGTCCGTCACCGACGACGTTGTGGTACCACTCCCAGGCCTCGGGGTTGATCGGCTCGCCGACCGAGCCGAGGATGCGCAGCGACTGGCGCGAAGTCTTCTTGACCGGCTCCTCGCCGGCGCGCATCAGCGAGCGGATCGCGGTCGGGGCGGTGTAGAAGATGGAGACATTGTGCTTGTCGACCACGTCCCAGAAGCGCGACATGTCCGGATAGTTCGGGATGCCCTCGAACATGACCGAGGTGGCGCCGTTGGCCAGCGGGCCATAGACGATGTAGGTGTGACCCGTGACCCAGCCGACGTCGGCGGTGCACCAGTAGATCTCGCCGTCCTGGTAGTCGAAGGTGTACTTGTGGGTCATGGCGGCATAGACCAGATAGCCGCCGGTGGTGTGCAGGGCGCCCTTGGGCTTGCCGGTGGAGCCGGAGGTGTAGAGGATGAACAAGGGATCTTCGGCGTCCATCTCCTCGGGCGCGCACTCGGTGGCGGCCGCGGCGACAGCCTCGTGATACCAGACATCGCGGCCCTCGACCCAGTCGACGTTGCCGCCGGTGCGGCGCACCACGAGCACGGTGTCGACGTTCGGGCACTCGCGCATGGCGATGTCGGCGTTCTTCTTGAGCGGGACGTGACGCCCGCCGCGCACGCTCTCATCCGAGGTGATGACCAGTTTGCACTCGGAGTCGAGCACGCGGTCGCGCAGCGAGTCGGGCGAGAAGCCGCCGAAGACGATCGAGTGCACCGCGCCGATGCGGGTACAGGCCAGCATGGCCACCGCCGCCTCGGGGATCATCGGCAGATAGATGCAGACCCGGTCGCCCTTCTGGACGCCGCGCGACTTGAGGACGTTGGCCAGACGGCAGACTTCCTCGTGCAGCTCGCGATAGGTGATCTTGCGGTCCACGTTCGGATCGTCGCCTTCCCAGATGATGGCGACCTGATCGCCACGGGTGGCCAGATGACGGTCCAGACAGTTGTAGGAGACGTTGAGCTTGCCGCCCTGGAACCAGTTGATGTGCAGATCGTCGGCCTGATAGCTGTAGTCCATGACCGAGTCCCACTTCCGGCTCCAGGTCACGAACTGCTCGGCCTGCTCGGCCCAGAAGCCGGCCGGATCGTCGATCGAGCGCTGATACATCGCGGCATACTGCTCGGCGTTGATGTGGGCCTTGGCGGCGATCGCCGCAGGAACCGGATAGACCTTTTCTTCCGACATGGATCTGATCTCCTCGATCTCTTCGATGGTGTGTTGCACGAGTCGGCTTCTCGCCGATGATGGAATCTCGACGATGTCGACCCGAGGTCGAAACGCGACAATAGTAAACCGTCGACTGAGCGACGATCTAGCCGAGTCGACGCCTGCTCCGTCCTCAGCACAAAAATTCCGACAGGCGTAACCGCCGTCCGTCGTCGCGATAGGCCGCCTGGGCCAGGAACAGTTCGGCGGCCGAGAGCGCATCGCTCAGGGCGTTGTGAGCGCCGTGGCGCGGCAGGTTGTAGCGGCTGGTGAGCGCGTGCAGACGCAGGTCCGAGGCTTTGAACGGGATCTGGCGTCGCTCCAGCGTGCGATGAGCCAGGGTCTGGGTATCGACGAGGCGCAGCGGCAGCCCCCGGCCCCAGCAGCGCTGGCAGGCCTGCGACAGAAAGCCCTGCTCGATGCCGGCATGGTGGGCGATCATCACCCGTCCGGTGAGCGCCGCGAGCACTTCACCCAGGACATCCTCCAGCTCGCGCCCGGTGGCGGCCTGATCGTCGGTGATCTGGTGGATCACGGCGCTCGCCTCGGGGATGGAGCGGTCGATACGCACCAGATGATGGCGCGCGGTCGACAGATCGATCTCCGGACCATGGAGCACCACATAGCCGACGCTCAGGATCAGATCCTGACGCTGATCGAGTCCGGTCGTCTCCAGGTCGATGGCCAGATACTCGACTTCGCGATAGTCGGCACGTGGGCTCGGCAGGGGCTGGGCCAGATAATCGCGCAACGGGCCGGGCGGGGCGCGCCTGTGGCGCCAGCGTCGGCCCCAGTCGGTCAGGATCGGCATGGTGTCGAGTCTCTGGCGATCAGGCGAAGCGCCCGGTCTGATAGCGCTGGCCGAGCGACTCCTGCATGGTGTTGATCAAGACGAAGGCCTCCTTCAGATGGCCGCGCTCCAGCGGCGAGAGTGCGTCGGGTGCGAGAAAGTTGTCGGGCTTCTCGCCGTTGCGCAGTTGCTGGGCCTGATGGCGCATGCGCAGCGTGGCGATGAGTTCGAGCGCGTCGATCAGATTGGCTGCGCCGTCGCGACTGAGCGCCCCGCGTTCGGCGGCGGTCTGGAGGCGCTCGTTGGTGTTGTTCTCCATGATCCCGGCCGAGAGCGCATAGACGCGCGCCAGATCGATGATGGGGATGAGACCGCGATGCTTGATGTCGAGCGTATGGTCGTGATCGCCGCCCTGGATCAGCACGATATTGCGGAAGAAGCCGAGCGGCGGACGGTTCTTGAGCGCGTTGGCCGCCATGTAGGCGATGAAGATGCGGTTGGCGCGCGACTTCTCGATGATGCGCTCGTGCAGCTCCTCGCACAGTCCGTTGGGGTCGCGCAGCGAGCGCATGTCGAAGAAGACGTTCGACAGCATCAGCGCCATCGGCTCGGGCTTGAGGATCCAGTTGGAGAAATACTTGTTCCAGATCCGCAGCGTCTGGCGCCACTTGGGATTGCTCGCCATGACGTCGCCGGGGCAGTAGACGCAGCCGCAGGCATGGAGTCCATCGTTGACGAAGCGCGCCAGGGCGGCGAAATAGGCGTCGTCCTCGGGCTTGGCCTCGTCGGAGATCAGGAGCGCATTGTCCTGATCCGAATGCGCCGACTGCTCGCGCCGTGCCTGCGAGCCGCCCAGCAGCCAGGCATAGGGCACGGGCGGCGCGCCGAGATCGGCCTCGGCCAGCTCGATCAGACGCAGGGTGATGGCGTCGGTGATGGCGCTGATCGCCTGTCCGACCTGGGTCGCCGTCGCTCCACCCAGGATCAGATGCACCTGTAATTCGGCGATCTTGGCTCCGATCTGGGCCAGGGTCTCGATGGAATCGGCGCGATGGATGTCGCCGACCAGATAGATCGAGTTGGCGCTCTGGAAACGGGTGAAGTCGGTCGATGAGATCAGCCCCACGACCCGTCCGTTCTCCACCACCGGCAGATGGTGCACATTGAGCCGGGTCATGGCGATGAGCGCCTGGAAACCGAGCGTATCCATGTCGACCGTGGTCAGCTTCTCGGTCATGATCGCGCGCACCGGCTGATCGGTCGCCAGCCCCGCCGCGACACAGCGATTGCGCAGATCGCGGTCGGTGATCATGCCGGCCAGATGTTCGCCGTCCATGATCAGGAGCGAGGAGACATGGTGCTCGGACATGATGCGCGCGGCGTCACGGATACTGGTCTCGGGACGGGTCGCGATGGGCGCGCGCTGGACCATGTCGCGCACCTGTACCGTCATCAGCCCGGTGCCGCTGGATGGCGACTCGGTCACCACGTCGAGCGCCTTGCGCAACCGGCGCGAGGTCGACTGCTCGAAGTGTTCGGCGAAGGCGGGGTGCGCGGCGCGCAGCTCGGTCAGATCCGCGCAGGGCAGGGCATAGACGAGCGTGTCCTCGGCGGTGTTGCCCTGGAAACGTGGTTCGTCCTCCGAGATCCGGCAGTGCTGTTCGCACAGATCGCCCTCGGCCAGCTTGCCGACCAACTCGCCGCGCGTGTTGCGCAGCTCCACCGCGCCGCGGCGCAGGATGTAGAGACAGGGCGAATCGGCCGCCTCGGGCGGAAAGGGCGTGCCGCGACGGAAATAGCGCACCGACAGACGTCGTGGAAGACGGGCCAGCGTCTCCTCGGGCAGTTGATCGAACGGCGGATGACTGGCCAGGAATTCCTGGATCTCGATCAGTTCGACATCCATCGGTTGTTCTCACGCTTGCGGAATGGAACGAGGTTCGGGTCGAGCCGGTATTGAAACATGAATCGCGAACGTTCGGGCGAGTGCCGTATCACGCCGGTTTCGTTCGCGGGGCGTTTCGGCGAGAATGCCGCGTCGTCCCAAGAATCCAAGGATGCCCTGTCTATGCTGCTGATGATCGACAACTACGATTCCTTCACCTACAACCTGGTGCAGTATTTCGGCGAGCTGGGTGCCGAGGTGAAGGTCGTCCGCAACGACGAGCTGACGGTCGAGGAGGCGGTCGCGCTCGCGCCCGAACGGGTCGTGATCTCGCCCGGTCCCTGCACGCCGCACGAGGCCGGGATCTCGGTGGCCCTGATCGAGCGTCTGGCCGGCGCGGTGCCGATCCTCGGCGTCTGTCTGGGGCATCAGTCGATCGGTCAGGCGTTCGGCGGGCGCATCGTCAAGGCGCCCGAGGTCATGCACGGCAAGACCTCGCCGGTGTATCACAGTGATCAAGGCGTCTTCAACACTCTGCCCAATCCCTTCGGGGCCACGCGCTATCACTCGCTGGTGATCGAACCCGAGACCCTGCCGGACTGCCTGGAAGTCACGGCCTGGACTCAGAACCCGGATGGTACGCGCGAATGCATCATGGGTGTGCGTCATCGCACGCTGCCGATCCAGGGCGTGCAGTTCCATCCCGAATCCATCCTCACCGAACAGGGCCATCGTCTGCTCCAGAACTTCCTGGAGGACCGCTGACATGGAACTCAAGGACGCCATCACGCGCTGTATCGAACGCCGTGATCTCAGTGGCGACGAGATGAGCGCGGTGATGCGCCGCATCATGACCGGCGGTGCCACCCCGGCCCAGATCGCCGGCTTCCTGATCGCGCTGCACATGAAGGGCGAGAGCGTGACCGAGATCGCCGCCGCCGCCGCCGTGATGCGCGAACTGGCCACCGGGGTCGATCTCTGCGGACTGGATCACACCGTCGACATCGTCGGCACCGGGGGCGACTGTTCGGGCACTTTCAACGTCTCGACCACCAGCATGTTCGTCGCCGCCGCCGCCGGCTGCCATGTCGCCAAGCACGGCAACCGCTCGGTCTCCAGCAAGTCCGGCGCGGCCGACGTGCTGGAAGCGGCCGGGCTCCGGCTCGATCTCACCGCCGAGCAGGTCGCCCGCTGCGTGCGCGAGGTCGGGGTCGGCTTCATGTTCGCGCCCGGTCATCACAGCGCCATGAAGCACGCCGTCGTTCCCCGGCGCGAGCTGGGCGTGCGCACCATTTTCAATGTCCTGGGGCCGCTGACCAACCCGGCGCGGGTACCCAATCAGGTGCTCGGCGTCTTCAGCGCCGAGTTGCTCGAACCGCTCGCCCTGGTGCTGCAACGGCTCGGCAGCCGGCACGTGCTGGTGGTCCACGCGCGCGACGGACTCGACGAGATCAGCATCGCCGACAGCACGGATGTGGCTGAACTGCGCGATGGCGAAGTCCGTGTCTACAGTCTGCGGCCCGAGGATTTCGGACTCCAGCGCGCGCCGCTGGAGGCGATCCGCGTGTCGGGTCCGGCCGAGAGTCTGGCGCTGCTGCTGAGCGTGCTCGCCGGTGAACCCGGACCCGCGCGCGACATCGTGCGGCTCAACGCCGGTGCAGCCATCTATGCCGCCGGGCGTGCCGGCTCGCTCGCCGAGGGCGTGACCGTGGCGGCTCAGGTGATCGACAGCGGTGAGGCCCAGCGACGCCTGGAACGTCTGGTCGCCCTGACCAAGCGCTTCGATTGACCCTTCACAGATGACGCAAAGGCTCATGACCGATACCCCGGATATCCTGAAAAAGATCGTTCAGCGCAAGATCGAGGAAATCAGCGAGCGGCGCATACGCCGCTCAGACGCCGATCTGAGCGCGGCGCTGGCCGATGTCGGGCCGGTGCGTGGTTTCGCCGCCGCGCTTCAAACGCGGGTCGCGGCCGGTGAGCCGGCGGTGATCGCCGAGGTCAAGAAAGCCAGTCCGAGCAAGGGCGTGCTGCGTGCCGACTTCCATCCGGCGGAGATCGCGGCGGGCTATGAACGCGGCGGTGCGGCCTGTCTCTCGGTGCTGACCGATGTGGACTTCTTCCAGGGCGCCGATGCCTATCTCCAGGAGGCGCGCGCCGCCTGTGCGCTTCCGGTCATCCGCAAGGACTTCATCGTCGACCCCTATCAGGTGCGCGAGGCGCGGCTGATCGGCGCCGATGCCATCCTGCTGATCGCCGCCTGTCTGTCCGATGCCCAACTGAGCGAGTTGAACGCGCTGGCGCATGAACTGGGGCTGGACGTGCTGGTCGAGGTGCACGACGCCGAAGAGCTGGAGCGTGCGCTCGCGGTGCCTGGACGGCTGATCGGCATCAACAACCGCAATCTGCGCACCTTCGAGGTGACGCTGGAGACCACGCTCGGTTTGCTGGAAGCGATTCCGGAGGATCGGCTGCTCGTCACCGAGAGCGGCATCCTGACCGGCGAGGACGTGGCGCGGATGCGCGGTCGGGGCGTTCATGCCTTCCTGGTCGGCGAAGCCTTCATGCGCGCGCCCGATCCGGGTGTCGAGCTGGCACGGCTGTTCTTCTAGCGTGCGCCATAGACCACGATGGTCTTGCCCTTGACGCTCACCAGCCCCTGTTCCTCCAGATTCTTGATCACCCGTCCGGCCATCTCGCGCGAGCAGCCGACGATGCGCCCGAGTTCCTGACGCGTCACCCGGATCTGCATCCCGTCCGGGTGCGTCATGGCATCCGGCTGTTTGCAGAGATCGAGCAGGGTGCCGGCGATGCGTCCGGTGACGTCGAGAAAGGCCAGGTGCCCGACCTTGCGGCTGGTCATCTGCAGACGCATCGACAGTTGTGCGCCGAGGCTGTAGAGCAGCTCCTTGGCCACCTCGGCCAGCTCTTCTTCGAGCAGGCGGTCGAGGCGCTGATAGGTGATCTCGGCCACCTTGCATCGGGTGCGGGTGCGCACGATGACGCTGCGCGTGTTCTGCGGGACGAACAGCCCCATCTCGCCGATGAACTCGCCCTTGTTGATATAGGCCAGCATCAGCTCACGGCGTTCATCCTCGTCGAACATCAGGGCCGCGACCGAGCCTTCGATGAGATAGTAGAGGCTCTCGGCGGCCTGCCCCTGGCGGATGAAATCGACGTTCTTGTCGTAGCTCTTGGTGTGGCATTGAGCCAGAAAGGGCTTCAGCCACTTGGGCTCTTCCTTCAGTGCGCGCTGAGTGCTCATCGCTCGACCTGTGCGTGGGTGGGCGGAACTGAGCCGGATTCTAGGCAGGCCGGGTAGTCTTGTCGAACTTATGCTAGCCTGCCCCGCCGCCGGTACGGGCGGGCGAGACGTATCGGATCACAACAAACGGCAATGAGGGCGAGCGATGAAGGCGCGGGTGAAATGGATCGATGGGGTGGCCATGCTGGGCGAGTCCGGCTCCGGGCATGGCGTGGTGATGGACGGGCCGCCCGAACTGGGTGGACGCAACGTCGGCGTGCGGCCGATGGAGATGCTGCTGCTCGGCCTGGGCGGCTGCACCCAGTTCGACGTGCTCCTGATCCTGCGCAAGGGCCGCCAGGATGTCACCGACTGCGTGGTTGAGCTGGAGGCCGAGCGCGCCGAGCAGGATCCCAAGGTCTTCACCCGTATCCACGTCCACTTCGTCATCACCGGGCGCGGACTCGATCCCAGGCGGGTCGAGCAGGCGATCCGGCTGAGCGCTGAGAAATACTGCTCGGCCTCGATCATGCTCGGGGCGACAGCCACCGTCACGCACGACTTCGAGATCCGCGAGGCGCCCTGAGCCGTATCCTCACACCCAGTAGGCGGTGCGCGTCATCACGCGCGAAGTCAGCTTCATCGCCTGACGGATGGGCGCGGGCAGATCGGCTCCGCCCGCCGACTTGGCGACCTGGGCATGATGGATCTCGTCGGCCTTCATTCGTTCCAGAATCGCCCGGCTCTTCTCGTCGTGGGCCGGGATCTGGGCCAGATGGTCGTCGAGATGATCCTCGACCTGACGCTCGGTCTCGACCACGAAGCCGAGACTCCATTTGTCGCCCGCCAGTCCGGCCAGCGCCCCGAGCGCGAAGGAGCCGGCATACCAGACCGGGTTCAGCAGGCTCTTGCGGTCGCCCAGCTCGTCCAGGCGCTCCTCGCACCAGGCCAGATGATCGTTCTCCTCCTTGGCCGAGCGCTCCAGCCGCTGGCGCGTCTCGGGCAGTTTGGCGGTGAGCGCCTGGCCCTGATAGAGCGCCTGGGCGCAGACTTCGCCGGTGTGGTTGATGCGCATCAGACGCGCCACATGCCGGCGCTGGTCGGCGCGCAAATCGGCTTCCATCAGATCGGCGGCCGGATTGCGGCGCTCGGTGAGGCGTGGGCGGCCGAAGACGGTGCGCAGAGCCTGATCGGTGTTGATGAGCAGGTGATCGAGCAGGGTGTAGCGGCGGCTGTCGGTGTGCTGGCTGTTGGTCATCGTCAAAGAACTCGCAAATCAGGTGGACATGCTTGGGAGTTGGCGCGCGATCAGCTCGACCGGATGGCAGACCTCGATGGCGAGACCGGACTCGCGGACCCCAGCGAGCAGATGCAGTGCGCATCCCGGATTGGTGGTCACGATGATATCCGGCTTCAAGTCGCGGATGTGAATCAGCTTGTCGTCGAGCAACGCGGCGGCCATCTCCGGCTGCTGGAGCAGATAGGTGCCGGCGGCCCCGCAGCAGCGATCGTTGTCCGGCAGCGGTGCGACCTCCAGGCCCGGAATCCGTGCCAGCAGCCGGTGGACGGCGGCATTGCCCCCGAGCAGACGCCGGTGCGAGCAGGGTTCGTGCACCAGCACGCGGCGCGCGAGTGGGGTCAGGACGAGCGCGTCGGGCCAGGTCCGGCGGTCGAGGTAATCGCAAACCTCCTGCGCCTGGGTGAGCGCCGGATGCTCGCGCAGTTCGGCGATACAGGCACTGGAGGCGCCGACCAGAGGGCGACCGCCGTGGACCTGTGCGCACTGTTCGCGGGCGCGATCGGCGGCCTCCGGGAAACCGTTGTGACGCTGCATGGCGCCGCAGCAGACCGCCTCGGACGCGATACGGACCCGGAGTCCGAGCCGTTCGCAGACGAGGCGCGTGGCCGCGATCGCCCCGCCTTGTGCGCTCGCCCCCGAGCAGCCGACGAAGAGATCCAGGTCGGCGTCGTCGAGCGGCTGCGCCGCGACCGGGCGCGCGGTGACGGCCAGCGCCCTGAGCAGCCGATGACGGGGCGCGATCGCGCGGAGGCGGATCAAGCGCGCGATCTCGACGAGCCGCGCCAGTCCGGTTCCGACATAGACCGAGGCCAGCCGCCCAAGCGCGTCCATGAACCGGGCGTTCGACAGCGCACCGAGCCGGTGTCCGGTCCAGAATCGCCGCCAAGTCGGCGTCATGGCCACGTGCCGCGCCCGCGCGCCGTCGAGCAGACGCCCATAGGCGACCAGCGACGGACAGGCCGACTCGCAGGCGCGGCAGAGCAGGCAGCCGTCGAGATGCGCGGCCAGTCCGGGCGTCATGTCCAACTGACCCGTCAGCCAGCCCTGGACCAGCGCGATGCGCCCGCGCGGCGAGTCGGCCTCGTGGCGCGTCTTGGCATAGGTCGGACAGTGCGGGAGGCAGAGTCCGCATTTGACGCACTGATCGGCGAGCCGGAGCAGATCCTGATTCGAGAGACGGGGCGCCGACCGGGCGGACGACAGAGTGACCGGAGTATTCAAGGCGGATTCTTGGCGGTGATAGTGATGGACGACGTTCGACTGGAACGCCCGACCGACCAGCGCGCGGGCGCGGATCGACGTCATGGAGGAGCGGTGTTCGGGGTGTCATGGTACCCTATAAACCGTTATCCCGACTGAATCACTCTCCCGGCTCACCGACCACGACGACCCAGGTTCGACCATGGCGCGCTACAGTCACCACATCTTCTTCTGCACCAATCGGCGCGAGGACGGCCGCCAGTGCTGTGCCCAATCCAATGCCTCGAACATGCGCGACTATCTCAAGCGCCGTGCCAAGGATGAGGGGCTATCGGGTCCGAGCGGCGTGCGTGTCAACACCGCCGGCTGTCTGGGGCGCTGTGTCGACGGACCTACCATCGTCGTCTATCCCGACGCCGTCTGGTACACCTATGCCGACGAGCAGGATCTGGAAGAGATCCTGAGCGAGCATCTGAAAGGCGGGCGTGTGGTCGAGCGCTTGCGGCTGCCCGATTCGGGGACGGCGACCTGAGTTCGCGCACGCCCGAGAGGGGCTGTGCGATCGACTGATTGACATTCTGGCATTCGGGGGCTTGCACTCCCGAATTTGATCGCGTATATTTCGCGGTCTTTCCCGTAGTGGACAAACGATTTACACGGCCAGCGCGCTGATCACCGTGCGCGGCCCTCCCGGAGCGATGGAACATGACGACGACTGTTAGCGCCAAGCCCGCCGAGGTTCGCCGCGCTTGGTACCTGATTGATGCCGAGGGCAAGACCCTGGGGCGTCTGGCAAGCGAGCTGGCGCGCCGCCTGCGTGGCAAGCACAAGCCGCAATACACCCCTCACGTGGACACGGGCGACTACATGGTGGTCATCAATGCCGAGAAGATCCGCGTGACCGGCAACAAGCTCCAGGACAAGATGTACTATCACCACACGGGTTACGTCGGCAATCTCAAGTCGACCAACCTGGAGAAGCTGTTGCAGAGCGCTCCTGAGCGTGCCATTCAGATCGCCGTCAAGGGCATGCTGCCGCGTGGTCCGCTTGGTCGCGCCATGTTCAAGAAACTGCGCGTCTATGCCGGCCCCAATCACGAGCATCAGGCCCAGCAGCCGCAAGTCCTCGAACTCAACGTGTAGGAATTAGACTCATGTCGGAGACACAACTCGCCACTGGTCGTCGCAAGACCTCCGCCGCACGGGTCTTCCTGTCGCTGGGATCGGGCAACATCACCGTCAACAACCGTCCGCTGGATGAGTATTTCGGTCGCGAGACTGCGCGCATGGTCGTGCGTCAGCCACTGGAAACCGCCGGTCTGGCCGATCGCGTCGACGTCAAGATCACGGTTCGCGGCGGTGGCAACACCGGGCAGGCTGGTGCCATTCGTCACGGTATCGCTCGTGCGCTGGTCGATTATAATGAGGAACTGCGCAGCCCCATGCGCCGCGCCGGTTTCCTGACCCGCGATGCACGCGAAGTCGAGCGCAAGAAGGTCGGTCTGCACAAGGCGCGCAAGCGTCCGCAGTACTCCAAGCGCTGATCGCTTCGAGACAGTTTTCCTGGGGAATCGTCTAACGGCAGGACAGCGGACTCTGACTCCGTCAATCTAGGTTCGAATCCTAGTTCCCCAGCCAAACAAAACAAGGGCTTAGCCGCAAGGCTAGGCCCTTTGTTTTTGGGTTCCGGGCGTATTCCGGGCGGAGCCACGTACAGCTTGTTCCGGGAAGAGCCAGTTGCGGATAAGATCAGGGTTCACTCTCCGCGCCAACTCAGACCACCAATCCATCATCAGGAAAGGGTAAATACCGTTGAACGCCGTAGAGATCGAGCAGGCCATTACTGACCTTGCCGAGCAGCCCTTCGACGCTGCGAACTTTCCCTACGACTTCCTGGAAGCCTTCGGGAACAAGGCGACGACGATCAAGCGCCTTCGCGCCGGTGCGTCGAACAAATCCGACCTTGGCGGTGTACTCCAGACAAACAATATCCACATCCTGACCTGCGACGCGGGGCAGGTGTCGAAAGCGCTCAAGGCACTCAAGGACAGCCCGGCTACCACCAAGGCCAAGGCGAAGTTCATCCTGGCGACCGACGGCACGGACTTCGAGGCGGAAGACCTGACAAGCGGCGAGACGGTGGCCTGTGCTTTCAGGGACTTTCCCGACCACTTTGGCTTCTTCCTCCCGCTGGCGGGGATCTCGACCGTTCGTCAGATCACCGAAAATGCCTTCGACATCCGGGCCACCAGCCGCCTCAATCGCCTCTACGTCGAGCTGCTGAAGGACAACCCCGAGTGGGGCACGGACGAGCGCCGTCATGACATGAATCACTTCATGGCGCGGCTGATCTTCTGCTTCTTTGCCGAGGATACCGGCATCTTCGGCGGCAAGGGCAAGTTCACCGAGACCGTGGCGCAGATGAGTGCGCGGGATTCGTCCAATACGCATGAGGTGATCAGCACGCTGTTTCTGGCCATGAACACGCGGCGGGAGCAACGGGCGGTAGCCAATCTCCCCCGCTGGGCCAGTAGCGATGTCTTTCCCTACGTGAATGGCGGTCTGTTCTCGGGCAGCATGGAAGTGCCGAAGTTCAGCAAGATTGCCCGGTCCTACCTGCTGCATGTCGGTGGGCTGGACTGGACCAAGATCAACCCGGACATCTTCGGCTCGATGATCCAGGCCGTCGCCGACGATGAGGAGCGCGGCGCGCTGGGGATGCACTACACCAGCGTGCCCAACATCCTCAAGGTGCTGAACCCGCTGTTTCTCGACGACCTGCGGGCGAAGCTGGAGGAGGCAGGCGACAACCCGCGCATGTTGCTCAATCTGCGCAAGCGCATGGCGAAGATCAGGGTTTTCGATCCCGCCTGCGGTTCGGGCAATTTCCTGGTTATCGCCTACAAGGAAATGCGCGCCATCGAGGCTGAGATCAACAAGCGGCGCGGCGAGCCAGACATGCGCTCGGCGATCCCGTTGACGAATTTTCGCGGGATCGAGCTGCGTGACTTCCCGGCAGAGATCGCCCGCCTGGCGCTGATCATTGCTGAGTATCAGTGCGATGTGCTCTATCGCGGGCAGAAGCTGGCCTTGGCCGATTTTCTACCGCTGAGCAACGAGAACTGGATTACCTGCGGCAATGCGCTCCGGCTCGACTGGTTGAGTCTCTACCCGCCGACCGGCACGGGCGTGAAGTTGCAGGGAGACGATCTGTTTGGCACGCCACTCGATCAAACGGAGATCGACTTCGAGAATGCAGGCGGGGAGACCTATATCTGCGGGAATCCACCTTATAAAGGAAGCCAAGAACAGACACCAAGTCAGAAAACCGACCTAGACACTGCGTTTAGAGGACGGATCAAGTCCACCAAGTCGGCTGACTATGTTGCTGGCTGGTTTATTCTCGCGCGTGACTACATCGCAAAGTCAGATGCAGCGTGTGCTTTCGTTACAACGAATAGCATCAATCAGGGGCGACAGGTTTCCTTGATCTGGCCAACTATACTGACCGACGACATCGAGATCCGGTTTGCGAGACCATCATTCCCATGGAGCAATCTTGCATCCAAGAAGGCCGTTGTCACTGTCTCCATTGTAGGCCTTGGCAGGAGATCAAACAGGCCGAAGTTAGTCTTTACGCAAAATACCGTTAAGGAAGCTAAGTATATTGGCCCCTACTTAGTGCCAGATCAGTCGGCGATCGTCTTACCGTCGACTTCTTCGTTGTCGCCGCTGTCCGAGATGACCTACGGGTCGATGCCTAACGATAACGGTGGACTAATATTATCGTCGGACGATGCACATTCACTTGTCGAAACCTATCCACAGGCCCAGAGGTTTGTTAAGCGACTGTTGGGGTCGAATGGAACGATTCACGGTCAATGGCGTTATTGTCTTTGGATTTCCACAGCCGACCTAGATGCCGCTTTGGCTATCGAACCCATCCGCAAGCGTATAGAAATCGTAAAGAACCACCGCGCGCGGAGCACGCGAGTAACCACCAAGGCGCTCGCCGCGACCCCGCATTTGTTTGGCGAGGTGCGCCACTCCGATAGTCAGGCGTTGGCCGTACCCTGCCACAGCGCAGAGGGCAGACCCTATCTACCATTTGCACTAGTTGATGGAGACACAGTTATTGACAACAGCGCGATCCGGCTTTCCGAGCCTAGGATGTATGAGGTCGCCCTCTATGCGTCGCGCCTTCACATCATCTGGATCGCGACCGTGTGTGGCCAGCTAGAGACCCGCTACCGTTACTCAAACACACTCGGCTGGAACACCTTCCCCGTTCCGACGCTGACCGAAAAGAACAAGGACGACCTGACCCGCTGCGCCGAAAACATTCTGCTGGCGCGGGAGCATCACTTCCCGGCCACCATCGCCGACCTCTACGATCCCGACAAGATGCCGGACGATCTACGTGCCGCCCATGACCGCAACGACGAAGTGCTGGAACGCATCTACATCGGTCGCCGCTTCAAGAACGACACCGAGCGGCTGGAAAAGCTCTTCGACCTCTACACCAAGATGACCGCCTCAACCGCCCCGTCCAAGGGCAAGAAGCGCACAGCGAGAACCCGCGCATGAGCGACACGATCAAGGCCGTCCCGTCCATCTCCGTCACCTATGCCCGCAAAGGCGTCTCGACGAAGGCTAATGCCCTGGGAATGCGCCCTATGCAGGAGCGCGCTTACGAGAAGCGGGGCGAGCAATATCTACTGATCAAGTCACCGCCCGCCTCCGGCAAGAGCCGCGCGCTCATGTTCATCGCGCTCGACAAACTGCACAACCAAGGCTTGAAGCAAGCCATCATCGTCGTGCCGGAAAAGACCATCGGGGCCAGCTTCAACGACGCGCCACTGTCCCAGTTCGGTTTCTGGTCCGACTGGCAGGTCGAACCCAAGTGGAACCTATGCAACGCACCGGGCAATGACAACGGCGGAAAGGTCAAGTCACTCGGCGCATTCCTCGAAAGCGACGACAGGGTACTGGTCTGCACTCACGCGACGTTCCGCTTCGCGGTCGATGCCTACGGCGTCAAAGCCTTCGACAACCGTCTGATTGCGGTCGATGAGTTCCACCACGTTTCGGCTAATCCAGACAACAAGCTCGGCCTGCACCTAGGGCAGTTCATCGCACGCGACAAGACACACATCGTCGCCATGACCGGCTCCTACTTCCGGGGCGACGCTGAAGCCGTTCTGCCCCCAACGGACGAAGCCAAGTTCGATACCGTCACCTACACCTATTACGAACAGCTCAACGGCTACGATTACCTCAAGCAACTCGACATCGGCTACTTCTTCTACAGCGGGTCGTATGTCGACGACATCCTCAACGTCCTCGACCCCAACGAGAAGACGATCATCCACATTCCCAACGTCAATTCACGCGAAAGCACGAAGGACAAGATGCGGGAGGTGGAGCACATCATCGAGGCACTCGGCGAATGGCAGGGCATCGACATCGCCACTGGCTTCCAGCTCGTCAAACAGCCTAACGGACGGGTACTGAAAATCGCCGATCTGGTAGATGACGAGGCGACGAAGCGCGATCGAGTGTCTACCGCCCTCAAAGACCCAGCGCAGAAGGACAACCGCGACCATGTAGACATCATCATCGCCCTGGGCATGGCCAAGGAAGGCTTCGACTGGATTTGGTGCGAGCACGCGCTGACCGTGGGGTATCGCGCCAGCCTAACCGAAATCGTCCAGATCATTGGCCGAGCCACACGCGACGCTCCCGGCAAGACCAGGGCGCGCTTCACCAACCTGATCGCTGAGCCGGATGCCTCTGAGAAAGCCGTCACCGAGGCCGTCAATGACACCCTGAAGGCCATCGCCGCCAGCCTGCTGATGGAGCAGGTGCTTGCCCCACGCTTCGAGTTCAAGCCCAAGAACCCCGACACCGGCCCGACACCCGGCTTCGACTATGGCGAGGGCGGCTATGACCCGAGCCGGTGCAATGTCGGTGTCAATGAGCAGACGGGGGCGTACCAGATCGAGATCAAGGGACTGGCCGAACCCAAGAGCCAGGAGGCGGTACGCATCTGTCAGGAGGATCTGAACGAGGTGATCGCCACCTTCATTCAGGACAAGACCACCATCGAGCGCGGCCTGTTCGACGAAGAACTCGTGCCGGAGGAACTGACACAGGTTCGTCTGGGCAAGATCATCAAAGACAAATACCCCGAACTGGATACCGAGGATCAGGAAGCCGTGCGCCAGCACGCTATTGCCGCACTCACGCTGACACAGCAGGCCAAGCAGCGTGTGATCGGTGGCGAGAGCGACGAGGCGAAGCCCAACACGGCTCTGATCAACGGCGTGCGTCGCTTCGCGATGGATGTCCGCGACCTGGACATCGACCTCATCGACCGCATCAACCCCTTCGGCGAAGCCTACGCCATCCTTGCCAAAACCATGAGCGAGGACAGCTTGAAGCAGGTCGCAGCCGCCATCTCCGCCAAACGTGCGAACCTGACGCCAGAGGAAGCGAAGGAGTTGGCGATCCGCGCTGTCCAGTTCAAAAAGGAACGGGGACGGGTGCCCGCGCTCGACTCACAGGATGCGTGGGAGCGACGCATGGCTGAAGGTGCAGCCGCCTTCATGCGCTACAAGAAGGAGGGGCGCTATGAGTGAGTTCGACCTCGACGAACTGGCCGAAGAACTTTCCGAGTTCGCCGCACCGGAAACCAAGAACGGACGCTCACCGCGCGAGGAGCGCGTTATCGCCGGGTTCGAGGAGATCCAGCGGTTTGTCGAAAAACAGGGTCGAGTGCCACAACACGGGGAGGAACGCGACATCTTTGAACGGCTATATGCAGTGCGCCTCGATCGCCTGCGTGCGCTTCCGGACTGCCGCGCCGTACTGGAACCTCTAGATCATCAGGGTTTGCTGGCAGGTGCCCCCACGATTGCCGAACCCTCACCGGACTACGACGTGGATCAACTGGCGGACGAACTGGCAGACATGGACGGCACTGAAGACATCACCGTCCTGCGCCATGTTCGCACTAGTGCCGAAAAGCGCGCTGCCGAGGAGATCGCCAATCGAAAGACCTGCACCGATTTCGAGATGTTCAAACCGCTGTTCGAGCGCGTACAGGCTGACCTCAAGACGGGTCTACGCCAATCCCAGCCGATTGAAGCAGGGAACCGCGCGATTGAAGCCGGAGATTTTTTCATCCTCGACGGCGTCACCCTCTACGTCGCCGAAGTGGGTGAACCGCTGAAGACGACAGCGGGGGAAGTCGATTGCCGTCTACGGCTGATTTTCGCCAACGGCACTGAGAGCAATCTCTTACTTCGGTCGCTGCAACGCGCATTCTACGACGACCCTGCCGCACGGCGATTGGTTTCACCGGACAGCGGACAGTTGTCGTTCGGCGGCGAATTTGAAGCGGATGATGTCGAGAGCGGCACGATCTATGTCCTGCGCTCCCTGTCGGATCATCCCTATGTCACCCAACACCGCGACCTGATCCACAAGATCGGCGTGACAGGCGGCAAGGTAGAGACCCGCATCGCCGGGGCTGAACATGACGCCACCTACCTACTGGCGAAGGTCGAGATAGCAGCCACCTACAAGCTCGCCGGTATCAACCGCACGCGCATGGAGAACCTGTTTCATCGGCTGTTTGCATCGGCCCGGCTGGACATCACCATCAATGATCGCTTCGGCCATCCGGTACAGCCACGGGAATGGTTTCTCGTCCCCTTATTCGCCATTGATGAAGCCGTCGAGCGCATCAAGGATGGGACGATAACGAACTACGTCTATGACCCTAAGGCGGCGCAGTTGGTGAAGGCAGCCCCCGTTGGCGGCCATCGTGGACCAGGTTTGGACTGACGAACCCGTAGTCCGTCAACCTTGAGCCGGTCAAGAAAAAAAGATCCCGTCAAAAGCCTTGCCGGACAGGAGCTTAGGTGAGGCACCCAGAGACAGAGATCGTGGAGCGGACTAAATTCCGGTCGTATACCGGGTGTCTCGGCACCGCTCCACCTCGATCAATCGACTTCGCGCCTTTCCAGACCCGCCTCGAACTCCAGAATGGCGGCCCGCTCCTCGAAGAACTCGCGCGCATCGGCATCGAGTCCAGCCACAAACCGCGCGACCACTTGATCGACAGGGACAGGATCAGAAGCGTCCATGTCGATAGTCCTCGGGCAACAACAGCGTCGTCACTGAGCGATCCGCTTCCGTGATGATCCAGACCTTGACCAACTCAGCGACGGCATAGCTCGACAACAGCCGTCCTCCTACACGCAGTGCCCGCTGACTTTCTGCCCCGTCCTCGACACAGACGCCCCCCAGTCTCCCTGTACATGCCGTCAAGCTGTCAGGCCGCACTTTCCAGCGGAGCAGCGCATCCCGCTACTCCGCTGTTTTTGCTGGAATCGAGTTCGATCAGAACTCTTCCCACTGCTCCCCATCGTCTGTAGCCGGAATCGACTTGGGTCGCTTTCTGAGCGAGGAGTCGCTCGCTTTGACGGGAGACTTGGACTGGGTGCCCGTCATCTTGGGTGCGGCCGATGCGGTCATACCGGAACGCGGCTGAGCCTGTGTCCTGGCAGGCGTGCGTGCACCCGTGGAGCCGGCTCCAGAGAGCTTGAAGATGGAAACGGCCTGCGCCAGCACCCGCGTTTGATCCTCCAGACTCTCGGCCGCCGCCGCGGCCTGTTCGACCAGGGCGGCATTCTGCTGGGTGACTTCGTCCATCTGGGCGACCGCCTTGGTCACTTGCTCGATTCCCGAACTCTGCTCGCGCGAGGCGCCGGTGATCTCATCGACCAGCGTCGTGACCTGACGGAAGCTGTCGAGGATCTCGGACATGGTCGAGCCGGCCTGCGAGGCCAGCTCGGCGCCCCCCTCGACCTTGCTCACCGAGTCGGTGATGAGCTCCTTGATCTCCTTGGCGGCCTGGGCGCTGCGCTGAGCCAGATTGCGCACCTCGGCAGCGACCACCGCAAAGCCGCGCCCCTGCTCGCCGGCACGCGCCGCCTCGACGGCCGCATTGAGCGCCAGGATGTTGGTCTGGAAGGCGATGCCGTCGATGACGCTGATGATGTCGGCGATGCGCCGGCTCGATTCCTGGATGGAGCTCATGGTGCCGACGACACGCTGCACCATGTCGCCGCCGCGCGCGGCGATGGTATTGGCGCTCTGCGCGAGCTGATTGGCCTGCTCCGCATTCTGGGCGTTCTGCCTGACCGTAGCGTTGAGTTCTTCCATCGAACTGGCCGTCTCTTCCAGGCTCGCCGCCTGCTCCTCGGTGCGTGCCGAAAGATCGGAGTTGCCCGAGGCGATCTCGCCGGCGGCGCTGCTGATGGCCTCCGAGACTTCCAGAATGCGCCCGACCACCTCGCGCAGACGCGCGACCGTGGTGTTGGTGTCGTCCTTGACCTGACCGAAGGTGCCGCTGTAATCGGCCTCGATGGTGCGGTTGAGATCACCCGCCGCCATGGCATTGAGCACGGCGGCGATGTCGGCCAGACCCTGAGCCATGATCTCGATCAGTCGGTTGAGTCCCTCGCCCAGCTGCATGAAAAAGCCGTCCTTGCCCTGGAGTTCGATGCGGCGCGTGAAGTCGCCATTGGCGGCGGCCTGCACGAGTTCGGCGATCTCGTGCTCAGCCGTGACCTCGGCGGTGCGGTCCTGCCACTGGGTGACACGTCCACGATAGCTGCCGTCCTCGTCCATGATCGGCGTGGCGGTCATGCGCAGATTGCGCCGCGACTGAACCATGTCGAAATGCCGGGTCTGGTCGAGCCGGCCACGATAGACCTCGGCGATCGCCTGATCCTCGAAATAGGTCGCGAGGTTGGTGCCGATCATGCCGGCGACCGTGAATCCCGGATGACGCTGGCGAACACCCGCCTCCATGGTTTGCCAGAGACGCTGCGCGGCGGCATTGAGATAGACCAGTTGACCTCGGTCGTCGGAGATGGTCACGGGCAGGGTGACGTTGTCGAGTCCGGTGCGGATGCGCAGATTCTCGCTGGCGATCCGGCGTGCATCCTGAATGTCGAAGTCCAGCCGCGCCTGCACCGACTTGACCGCGAGCATCATTTCGCCGAGTTCATCCTTGTTGGTGATTTCGATGCGGCTGCTGTAGTCGCCGTTGGAGAGGGCCTCCAGATAGCCGAGCGTCTTTTGCAGCGGGCGGGTGATCTTACGTACCAGCCAGATGCCGAGCAGAATGGCGGTCAGCAGCGCCAACAGCGAGAAGGCGAGCGCCTGGCGTTCGGCGAGATTCGCGGCGGCAATGGCCGCGTTCCGCTCGGCTTGGGCCTTGCGTGTGACCTTGGCGGTGGCTTCGAGTATCAGATCCTTATAGGCGCGCCAGATCACATTGTCCTGGGTGTCGTAAGTCTGCTTGGCGCCGAGCAGGTCGCCGGCGCTGATCTGGACCAATACCCGCCCCTGGATTTCACTGTGGCGCTGGCGTTCCTGCTCGATGCGTGCGAGCACTTGGAGTGCCTCGCTGTCATCGGCCGAGAGCCGGCGTGCCGTGTCCAGATTCCGGGCGAATTGCTGACTGGCTTTTTCGACGTTGTTGCGGGCTTGTTTGTCGCTGGGTTCGAGCAGCAGATAGCGCATGGCAGCGGCCATCTGCAGGCCATCGCCGAGCATGCCGTTGTAGGCCTGTTCCAGGATCTGCGTTTCATCATCGATGTGCTGCAATTGACCGGCGGCGCGATCCAGACTCATGAGCGAGACATTGAGCGCCAGGATGAAGAACGCGGAGATGAGCACCAGACCGCCCGGCAAGGCCCAGCGTATCCGGATGTCGTTGATACTGGAGGCGATCCGTCTCAGCAACGGCTGCGGCGGCTTGCCTGCACGCAGCCGCGCATAGATCACCTCGGCCTCGGCGATCTGCTCGCGCGTGGGTTTGCGCCGCACCGAGATGTAGCCGGTGATCCGGCCTTTCTCGCGCAAGGGTGAGACGTTGGCCTCGACCCAGTAGAAATCACCATTCTTACAGCGGTTCTTCACCAGGCCGGTCCAGGGGCGGCCCGACTGGATGGTCTGCCACATATCCTTGAATGCCGCCGGTGGCATATCGGGGTGGCGGATGATGTTCTGGGGCGCGCCGAGCAATTCCTGCTCACTGAAACCGCTGATGTCAGCGAAATCGCGGTTGAAACTGGTGATTCGTCCCTTGAGGTCGGTCTTGGAGACGATCAATTGGTCGTCACGCATCACATGTTCGGTGGCGGTGACGGGCAAGTTCATGCGCATGGTCGGTCCGGTCCCCTCATATCGTGGCTGTTTGGGCGCGCTTTTGCAAAAACGACCAAGCATTGGGTGTCGTGTCAATCAAGTCAAGCTTGGTGAATGTTCGATCGAATATACTCGTCGGCTCCATTCATAAATCGGAATCCATCGAGGTGGCCTGTATGGTCCGTTTCGCTTTCAGTACCAGACTGGCGGTCGCGATGCTCGTTGGACTGGCGTTCGTCGTCTCGGGCGGGCACTCTGCCGCTGTCGAGACCGGGACGGACGCCTTCAGGCTGACCATCCTGCACATCAACGACCATCATTCGCATCTCGAACCCGCTCTGGATGCGCGGCTGGCGTTCGCTGAGCCTGTTGGGGCCATCGAGGTCGAACTGGGCGGTTTTGCGCGTGTGTCGGCCAAGATCCGGGAGCTGCGCGCGCGCTATCCGAACAGCCTGGCTCTGCATGCGGGCGATGCCATCACGGGCACCCTCTACTACACCCTGTTCAAGGGCGAGGCCGACGCAGCGGCCATGAATCGGATCTGTTTCGATGCCTATGCGCTGGGCAATCACGAGTTCGACGACGGTGATGCGGGGCTGGCGGGGTTTCTCCGAATGCTCGATGGCGATCCGGCCGGCTGTCGGACTCCGGTGCTGGCGGCCAATGTCGTTCCGGCCCTGGGGACGCCGCTCTATCCCCGCGCGGGCGAACGCTTGATCCAGCCGGATGTGGTGCGGACGGTCGCCGGCCGGCGCATCGGGATCATCGGACTCGACATCTCGGGCAAGACGCGGCGCTCGTCGCGTCCGCTCGACTCGACAGTCTTCCTCGATGAACTCACGACCGCGCAGCAGCGGATCGATGCACTCACGTCTCAGGGGATCGACAAGATCATTCTGCTGACGCATCGGCAGTATCTCAATGATCTCGACATGGCGCTGCATCTGCGCGGAGTCGATGCCATCATCGGCGGTGATTCACATACCCTGCTCGGGGAGTCTTTCGCCGACTGGGGGCTGAATCCGAGCGGTCCCTATCCGACCGAGACGCACGATCCGGACGGCAACCGCGTCTGCGTCGTGCAGGCCTGGCAGTACGCCAGCGTCGTCGGCGAACTGCACCTGAGCTTCGATGCGGCCGGACACGTGGCGCGCTGTGAGGGGACGCCGCATCTGCTCCTGGGCGAGCGCTTCGCGCGCGACGGTCAGCCGCTGGACGCGACGGCGCGTCAGACGGTACTCGATGCGATCGCGGCGGCGCCCGAACTCGGCATCGTTGAGCCCGATCCGTCCACCCAGGCGCTGATCACGCGCTATTCCGAGCAGGTCGGGCGGCTCAAACAGACCATCGTCGGAATCGCGGTCCAGGATCTCTGTCTGGAGCGGGTGCCGGGGCAGGGACTGAGTGCCCTCTGTGATGCGCGCGCGACCCAGGCTCATGGCGGCGACATCCAGCAACTGGTGACGGCAGCCTATCTGGCGCGCGTTCCGGAGGCGGACGTGGCGATCCAGAACGCCGGCGGGGCGCGCATCGACATCCCGGCCGGGCCGATCAGTGTCAGTGATGTCTACAGTCTGCTGCCCTTCGCCAACACTCTGGTCGCGCTGCGTCTGACAGGGACCGAGATCCGGGCGGCGCTGGAGGAGGCTGTCGCTGGCTTCATGGATCACGCGGATGGATCGGGCGGCGCCTATCCGGTGGCGGCCAATCTGCGTTGGGAGCTGGATCTGAGCCGGCCGCGCGGACAACGTTTCAGCCATCTCGAGATCCGGCGGCGCGGCGCGCCCGCGTGGCGCCCGCTGGAGGAGACCGATGAGGTGGTCGTCGTCACCAACAGCTTCCTGGCCGGCAGCGGTGATGGCTACGAGACCTTCAAGCGTGCGAGCGAAGATGGACGCGCCAGCGACACCTTCATCGATTACGCGCAAGGCTTCATCGATTATTTGCAGCAGGATCTCGGCGGCGCGGCACCCGGCGATCCGATCCTGGCGACGCCGCCCGAGATTCGGCCGCTGCCCTGCGCCGACTACAGCACCCAGCGCTTCGTCGATGGGCAGGGGCGTCTGTTACAGCCGGATCCGGCCAATCCGCCTGCTTGCCGCTGAGCGAGAGGGGAGATGTCCCGGTCACACCGCGCTCGGGCGGCGTGACCGGGGCGAGCGGAGCGTTGCGGCGGGCGGCTAATTCCCCACCAGCGCCAGCAGCACTCCGGCGGCAACGGCTGAGCCGATGACACCGGCCACGTTTGGCCCCATGGCGTGCATGATCAGGAAGTTGTGGTGATCCGTCTCCTGCCCGACCTTGTTGACCACGCGCGCGGCCATGGGAACGGCCGAGACGCCGGCCGCGCCGATCAGCGGATTGATCTTGCCGCCCGTGACCCGGTGCATGATCTTGCCCATGATGACGCCGGCCGCAGTGCCGATGCAGAAGGCGAGGGCGCCGAGCACCAGGATGCCCAGCGTCTCGGTCTGGAGGAACTTCTCGGCCGAGAGCTTGGACCCGACCGCCAGCCCCAGCAGGATGGTGACGACGTTGATGATCTCGTTCTGCGCCGCGCGGCTCAGACGCTCGACCACTCCGGCCTCGCGCAGCAGGTTGCCGAGCGTGAGCATCCCGATCAGGGGCGCCGCCGAGGGCAGCAGCAGGGCGCAGAGGATCAGCACCACGAACGGGAAGATGATCCGCTCCAGCCGCGAGACCGGACGCATCTGCTGCATGACCACCGCACGCTCTTCCTTGGTCGTCAGAGCGCGCATGATCGGCGGCTGGATGATCGGCACCAGAGCCATGTAGGAGTAAGCCGCGACTGCGATGGCGCCAAGCAGGTCGGGCGCCAGCCGTGAGGCCAGGAAGATGGCCGTGGGACCGTCGGCACCGCCGATGATGGCGATGGCCGAGGCATCCGCGAGCGTGAAGTCGAAGCCCGGCACCAGATTGAGCGCGATGGCGCCGATCAGGGTGGCGAAGATGCCGAATTGCGCCGCCGCGCCCAGCAGCAGGGTCGAGGGTCGCGCGATCAGGGCGCTGAAATCGGTGAGCGCGCCGACGCCCATGAAGATCAGCAACGGAAAGACGCCGGTCTCGATACCGATCGAGTAGATCATGCCGAGCAGGCCATCAGGGCCCGCGATGCCCGCGACCGGAATGTTGCTCAGGATGGCGCCGAAGCCGATCGGCAGCAGCAGCAGCGGCTCGAATTTCTTGGCGATCGCCAGATAGATGAGCAGGACGCCGACGCTCATCATCAGCGCCTGGCCCCACTCCATGTTGGCGATGCCCATGGACAGCCAGAGTGTTTCGAGTTTGTCCATGGTGTCAGCCCAGTGCGATCAGCGGCGCGCCGAGTGCCACGGCTTCGCCTTCCTTGACGCGGATATCGGTCACGCGGCCGGCGGCGGGTGCACGGACTTCAGTCTCCATCTTCATCGCCTCCAGGATCACGACCACATCCCCGGCGTTGACCGTCTGGCCGACAGCGACCGGAACCTTGACGATGGTGCCCGCGAGCGGGGACGCGACCGTTTGCGCCTGGACCGGCACCGCCGCCGACACAGGTGCCGTGCCCGCCGGCACGACCGCTTCGAGCGTGCCTTGGGGCGAAACCGTGACATCGTAGGCACGGCCGTTGACTTCGATCCGATAGTGCTCGGGACCGCTCGCGACCGTCGTCGTGGCGGCCGGGCCGGCGGGTGCGTCCTCGATCTCCCAGGGACGCGGCTCGAAGGCCGCCGGGTTGTCGCGGTTCTCGATGAACTTCAGTCCCACCTGCGGGAACATGGCATAGATGAGCACGTCGTCGATCACCGGATCGACCAGCTTGAGCGTGCGCTCGCGGGCGATCGCCTCCAGCTCTTCGGTCAGGCGATCCAGCTCGGCCGTCAGGTTGTCGGCCGGACGGCAGGTGATCGGCTCCTCGCCCGGCTGGAGCACGCGCGATTGCAGATCCTGATCGACCGGCGCAGGCGTGGCGCCGTATTCGCCGCGCAGCACACCGGCGGTCTCGGTGGTGATGGTCTTGTAGCGCTCGCCCATGAGCACGTTGAGCACCGCCTGACTGCCGACGATCTGCGAGGTCGGCGTGACCAGCGGCAGGAACCCCAGCTCCTCGCGCACGCGCGGGATCTCGGCCAGCACCTCGTCGAGACGGTCCGCCGCGCCCTGCTCGCGCAACTGGTTCTCCATGTTGGTCAGCATGCCGCCCGGCACCTGCGCGACCAGGATGCGCGAATCGACGCCCTTGAGCGAACCCTCGAAGCGCGCGTATTTCTTGCGCACCTCGCGGAAATAGGCGGCGATCTCTTCGAGCAGATTCAAATCCAGGCCGGTGTCGCGCTCGGTGCCCTGCATGATCGCGACCACGGATTCGGTCGGCGAATGACCATAGGTCATGCTCATCGAGGAGATGGCGGTGTCGACCATGTCGATCCCGGCTTCGGCGGCCTTGACGATGGCCGCCGTGCTCAGGCCGGTGGTGGCGTGACACTGCATGGCGATCGGGATGGCGCAGGTCGCCTTGAGCCGCGTCACCAGTTCCTCAGCGACATAGGGACGCAGCAGTCCGGCCATGTCCTTGATGCAGATGGAGTGACAGCCCATGTCTTCGAGCCGCCGGCCCATGTCGACCCAGTAGTCGATGTTATGCACCGGACTGACGGTATAGGACAGAGTGCCCTGGGCGTGGGCATCGGTGGCCAGCGCCGCATGGACCGCGCGCTCCAGATTGCGCAGATCGTTCATGGCGTCGAAGATGCGGAACACCCCGATGCCGTTGAGGGCCGCGCGCTCGACGAACTTCTCGACCACATCGTCGGCATAGTGGCGGTAGCCGAGCAGATTCTGACCGCGCAGCAGCATCTGCTGGGGCGTGCGCGGCATGGCGGCCTTGAGCTGACGCAGACGGTCCCAGGGATCCTCGCCCAGATAACGGATGCAGGCGTCAAAGGTGGCGCCGCCCCAGGATTCCACGGACCAGTAACCAACCTGATCCAGCTTGGCGGCGATGGGCAGCATGTCCTCGGTGCGCATGCGGGTCGCCAGCAGCGACTGATGCGCATCGCGCAGGATGACGTCGGTGATGCCGAGTGGGGTCTTCTGAGTCATGGGTCTATTCCGGCTGTTCGCGCCCGCTCGGGCGTCCGCGACGCACGAGTCGGGCCGGGGCGATGGAGGCTCGGGCCTCTCGGTTGGAATGCGGGTGCGCGAGTCCGGTCAGCGCGGGGCGCGATAACGCGCGATGGCCGCCGTGATCACGGCGATCAAGTCCTCTGAGGTGTCCGCCGGGAGCGGCGCGGCGGCCGGCGACGGGACGGCTGGCGGTTCCTCGGCGGGTGCCAGACGCAGGATGAGCGCCGACATCAGACGCAGGATGCCGACCAGCAGCAGCAGAAAGCTGAACACGATACCCATGCCGATCAGCATCAGCATGAAACTTTCGAACAACAGGGCGCCGTCATTCATGATAGGGCTCCATCGGTCTGTGATTTCCCCATACAGCACGAAGCCCGCCAGAAGCGGGCTTCATCGCGCCACGGACAAGGAGATCGACGACATCGCCGATCGCGATCAGGCTTACTTGATCTTGCCTTCCTTGTACATGACGTGCTGGCGGGCGACGGGATCGAACTTCTTGATCTCCATCTTGCCGGGCTGATTGCGCTTGTTCTTGGTCGTGGTGTAGAAGTGACCGGTTCCAGCGCTGGAATTCAGGCGGATTTTTTCGCGTGCGGCCTTGGCCATGGGGGAATCCTCCGGTTAGACCTTGACGCCGTCGGCGCGCAGGTCGACGAGCACCGCATCGATGCCCTTCTTGTCGATGGTGCGCATGGCCTTGGTGGTCAGGCGCAGCTTCACCCAGCGCTTCTCGGCCTCGACCCAGAACCGCTTTTCGTGCAGATTCGGCAGGAAACGGCGTTTGGTTTTGTTGTTCGCGTGCGAGACGTTGTTGCCGGTGAGGGGGCGCTTACCGGTAACCTGACAGACCTTGGACATGGCGGGAATCCCTACAAGTCGGCGTTGTTCAGTGCTAAAGACCGCGCACTCTAACACAGTGGTCAAAATCGACGCAACCGGAAACCCGATTCTCGTCATCGACATCAGGTTGTTGCAGAATGCCGCCTGGACGGCGACTTTCGACTCTCTCAGCGAGGAAACACATGCCTCCCGCATCGATCTGGATGACACTCGGCGCCGTCGGCGGTCTGCTGACGGTGGCGCTCGGCGCCTTTGGCGCACATGGACTCAAGGGCCGGGTCGATCCGGCGCTCCTGGCCAACTGGCAGACAGCGGCCAATTATCTGGGGCTGCATGCCCTGGCGATCCTGGCCTGCGGTCTGGCCTTGCTGCACCGGCCCGAATCGAGCCTGCTGCACTGGTCGGCGCTGGCCTTCGCGGTCGGCGTCTGTCTGTTCAGCGGCAGTCTGTTCGTGATGACGCTCACCGGTCTGCGTCAACTGGGCATGATCACGCCCATCGGCGGTGTGATCCTCGTCCTCGCCTGGGCGTTGCTGGCCGTCGGCGCGGCGCGCCTGGCCGGCCCTTCGGCCTGAGTCTGGAACGCGAGCACATGTCATGCGCCTGACCCGTCTACATGTCGACCTCGATCTGCGGCCCGGTGCCGAGATCGACCTGCCGAGCGCCCAGGCCCGTCATGCGGTGCAGGTACTGCGACTCGAACGCGATGCACCCTTGGTACTCTTCAATGGCGATGGGCATGACTATTCGGCCTGTCTGGTCGAGCCGGGACGCGATCGCGTGCGCGTCCTGGTCGAATCGCGCGGCGATCCGGAGCTGGAATCCAGGCTCGACATCCATCTGGCGCTCGGGATCTCCAAGGGCGAGCGCATGGACTTCGCGATCCAGAAGGCCGTCGAACTGGGTGTGACCCGGATCACGCCGCTCTTCACCCGCCGCGCTCAGGTGCGGCTCGATGGGGCACGGCTCGACAAGCGGCTGGAGCACTGGCAGGGCGTGGTCGTCGCCGCGTGCGAGCAATCGGGACGCAGGCGCTTGCCGACGCTGGAGCCGGCAGGCGGTCTGGAGGCCTGGCTGGAGACGGCGCACGGGGACGGCTTCGCGGGCGGACTACTGCTCGATCCGCTCGCCGAGCGGGCGCTTCCCGCGCTGCCCGCCCCCGAATCTGGTCTGACGCTGTTGATCGGACCGGAAGGCGGCCTCGATCCGCGCGAGCGTGAAGCGGCGCGGCGCCACGGTTTTCAGGGTGTGCGCCTCGGCCCGCGCATCCTGCGCACCGAGACCGCTCCACTGGCCGCCATCGCCGTGATCCAGGCGCTCTGGGGCGACTTCCGCGATCCCTGAGTCCGGATTCCGTGCTTCAGCCCGACTTCTTGCCGATCAGGGCGCCGATCTCATCGAGCAGCTGCGACTCCTGGTAGGGCTTGCCCAGATAGCGGTTCACGCCGAGCTGGGTGGCATAGTCGCGATGCTTGGCCCCGGTGCGCGAGGTGATCATGATGATCGGCAGATTCCTGAGCCGCTCCGAACGCCGGATGTGGCGCGTGAGTTCATAGCCGTCCATACGCGGCATCTCGACGTCGAGCAGCACCACGTCCGGAATCCGCTCGTCGAGCAGTGTCAGCGCCTCGACGCCATCCTTCGCGGTCAAGACCTCCATGTTCTGCCGGCGCAGCAGACGGCTGGTGACACGGCGCACGGTCAGCGAGTCGTCCACCACCATGACGCAGACCGATTCGCTGGCCGGCTCGGGTGCGATCAGCACCGGCGCCTGTTCGCGAATGGCCCCCGAGCGCACCAGCGCCAGCGCGTCGAGGATGAGCGCAACCCGCCCATCCGGCAGGATGGTCCCGCCGCTCAACCAGCGCACACCCGTCAACTGCGGTCCCAACGGCTTGACCAGGATGCGCTGGCTCTCCAGCAGGGTATCGGCCTGCAGGGCCACGCGCTGATCGCCGATACGCGCCAGCAACACCGGCAGCCAGCGCCGTTCGCCGAGTTCCGGTTCCGGCCCGTTCGCCTCCAGCGCCTGTCCCAGATAGGCGACGCGATAGCGATGACCGCGTGCCGTATAGGTCTTGCTCGGATCGGCATAGATGGCCAGCAACTCTTCACGATTGATGCGCGCCAGTCCTTCGACCGTGCTGTGGGGCACGGCATAGACGGTGTCGCCGACCGAGACCAGGAAGGCGTCGATGATGGCCAGGGTCAGCGGCAGACGGATGGTGAAGCGCGCCCCCTTGCCGGGCACCGATTCCAGATTCATGGTGCCGTTGGCCGCCTTGATCTCGGAGGCGACCACGTCCAGACCCACGCCGCGCCCCGAGATCTGCGTGACCTTGCCCGAAGTGGTGAAGCCCGGTTCCATGATGAATTGCAGGATGGCCTCGTCCGGGAGTTTGGACTCGGCTGTCATCAGGCCGCGCGCGATGGCCTGCTTGCGGATGGCCTCCAGATCCAGGCCCTTGCCGTCGTCGCCCAGACTGATGACGGCATCGTTGCCTTCGCGTCGCAGCGCCAGTGTCACCATGCCGGTTGCGGGTTTGCCGCGTGCCACGCGCGTCTTGGTGTCCTCCAGTCCGTGATCGACGGCATTGCGCAGCAGATGTTCGAGCGGCGCGACCAGCCGGTCGAGGATGGTGCGATCGAGTTCGACCTCGGGGCCGATGACCTCCAGTCGCGCCGACTTGCCGAGACTGTCGGCGGTCTGGCGTACCAGACGATGCAGTCGCGGCACCACCTGCACGAAGGGCACCAGCCGCGTGCGCAGCAACCCATCCTGCAAGTCGTCGGCCAGGCGTGCCTGCTGGGTCAGCAGATCGGTCATCTCACGCTGATAGCCGGCCAGCATCTCCTTGACGCTGATGAGGTCGTTGACGGTCTCGGCGAGCGATCCTGAAAGCTGCTGGAGACGCGAGAAACGGTCGAACTCCAGCGGATCGAACTCGGCGTCGTAGTCCGAGGCGGTCTCGGCACGCTCCGAGGACTCACCGCTACGCTCGAAGCGGTTCAGGATCTGAGCCTGGGTCTCGATCTCGAGCTGGCGCAGTTGCTCGCGCAGCCGCACCACGGTCTGGTCGAGTTCGCCCAGTCCGAAGCCGAGCTGGCCGTTGCGCTGGGTCAGGCGACCGCGATAGATGCTGATCTCGCCGGCATGGTTGACCAGACGGTTGAGCAGGTCGGAGCGCACCCGGATTTGCGGGACGGCGGCGATGGCCCCGGCTCCCTCGCGGGGGGCGGCTTCGGCCGGGGCGGCGGCGGGTGTCGGGAGCGGATGATCCATGGGTGCCGGCGCACCGGGTTCGGCCGTCTCCGCCGGGCGCATCAGGGCGACCTCGGGCGTGGCGGCTTCGGTCGTCGGCTCACCATGCGGTGCGCGCGACAGCTCGGTGACGAGCTCGGCCATGCGCGGGATGGCCGCACCCTGTTCGAGTGCGTCGACCTGGAGCGAGAGCATGTCGACGGCGCGCTGGGCCAGTTCGAGCGTGAGATCGTTGATGCCCGTCTGGTCTTCGTCGAGCGCCTTGAGCCGGGTCTCGAGCGCATGGCTGAGGTCGCCGATCGCCGGCAGTCCGGTCAGGCGGGCGCTGCCCTTGAGCGTGTGCAGCAGCCGGTTGACACCGGCGAGCGCGGCGCTGTCCTGGGGGGCGAGCAGCCAGTCGCGGAACTGACGATCCAGCTTGTCGAGCAGGTCGCGCGCGTCCTCCAGGAAGAGCGCGGCCAATTCGGGGTCGGGCGCGGCCTGGATCTCCGCAGGTGCAGGCTCCGGCATTACCTCTAACTCGCGCTCCGGCTCCGACTTAGGCGGCTGTTCCACCACCGGGGCAGGCGGCTGGGGTGTCTCGGTATGTGCCGAGTCCGTCTCCTCGATGTCGATCCCTGTGGAATCCCTGTCCGGCTCAGGTTCTTCCCGCATGGCCTCCAGCACATCGGTTCGGGCCGTCTCCGGTTCGAGTTCGGGCAAGGGCTCCAGCTCGATCTCAGGCTCCAGCTCGATCTCAGGCTCCAGCTCTGGTTCCGGCGTTGGCTCCGGCTCGGATTCGAGCTCGGACTCCGGTTCCAGGGCCGCTTCGATGTCTGCGATCGGGAGCGCTTCGGCTGGACTTGGCTCGGCTTCCAGTGTGAGTTCCAGCTCGGACGCCTCCGCCGCGATCGGCGCATCGAGCTGGAGCGGTTCTTCCAGCTCGACGAATGATTCCGGCGCGTGCTCGTCGATGGCCGCGAAGGATTCGGGCGAGTCCTCGTCCTCGAAGGCGACATCCAGTTCCAGTTCGAGTGGCGCGAGGTCCGGCGTTCCGGGTTCCGGTGGTTCGACCTCGACGGCTGATCCGTGCTCCGGTTCCGGCGTCTGGAGCGCCGGTGAGTTCAGTTCAGACCAGAGGGCGGCGAGGGCGGCCGCGCCGGCGCCCGATTCGGGCAGTTCCTCGACCCGCTGCTCGATGGCCTCGGCCGCGCGCCGGAAGAGTGTGACGAGCGGCTCGCTCAAGGGTTCGCCGCTCGTGCGCCTGGGCTTGATGCACAGCTCCATGGCTTTGGTGACGCGCGCGATGGATTCGATGCCCGACATGCGGGCGCTGCCGGTCAGGGTATGGAGCGCGCGTTCGATCGACTCATAGAGCGGCCGCTCGCCGCCGGATTCGTCGCCCTCCAGGAAGGCACGCACGACGCTCAGATGTTCCAGTGTCTCGGTGTGGAAGATGTCGAGCAGTTCCGAATCGGCGGCAAACAGGCTGTCGTGGTCGAGGCTCTCCTCGACGGGTGCCGACGTCCCGACCTCCGCGACCGGGGAAGCGGCTTCGGCGGGTGACTCTTCCGGCTGGCGTTCGACGGATGGCTGGGGTTCCGACGGACTCTCGGCACCGATGCCCTCGCGCAGCCGGGTCGCACGCACGACATGGGGTTCGATGTCGAATGGGTGCCCCTCGGCTTCGGACTCGACCAGCTCGGGCAGGACGCGCACGGCCTCGGCGATGCAGTCCAGGATCTCGGTGGAGGGACTGGACGCCGTCTCGATGAGCCGGTTGAGCAGGAACTCTATGGCTTGAGCGAAATCACCGACCTGGAGCGCGCCGACCAGCCGTCCGCTGCCCTTGAGCGTGTGGAAACTGCGGCGCAGCGTAGCCAGTGCGTCCGCATCGGACGGATCGGACTGCCAGCGCGCCAACTGGGTGCGGGCCGAGTCGATCTCCTCGCGTGCCTCTTCCAGGAAGATGTCCAGGAATTCGGTCTCGCCGTCATCCGATTCCAGATCCAGCTCGTCGGCCGGATGTGCGGATTCGGACTCCGGTTCGGACGGGAGTTCGAGTTCCGGCTCGGGCGTCGCGTCGGCCTCCAGCGCCCTGGAGGCGAGGGGGGGCTCGCCCAATGCGCCCAGTTCGGCCTGGAGCGCCGAGATGCCGCGCCCGGCCCGGTCGATCAGGGTCTCGCCGAGCGGCATCGGCTGTTGCAGATGGCCGATATAGAGCTCCAGTCCGGCGATGGCGTCGGCCAGGTGGTCGATCTGGGTGTCGGTCGGGAGACGCTGGTGGCGCACATAGGCCGTCTGCACCAGGCTCGCGACCAGCTCGGCCAGGTCGGCGGCCGGACTCTCGCCCAGGATGCGCAGCGCGCCCGACACACCCGTCAGGTAGCCCTCGATGGGACTCAGGATCTCGCGGGACTCGGGGTCGCTCTGCCAGTCGGCGATGGCCTCCTTGACCCGCGACAGCTCGTAGCCGGCCTCGCGGAGCGTGGCGGCGGTCAGGTCCGATAGATCCATATCGGGCGCAATGAGCCGCTCGGCGCCCGCGTCACGCCGGTCGGCCAGGGCCAGTAGCACGGATTCGATCCCCAGCAACTCCATTGCGTAGGATTCGAGACGCGCGGCCTGTCCCTTGAGATCGGTCGCGTCGAGTGTCTGGAAACGATCGGCGAGCGCCCGCAGGCGTGCCGGCAGATTGCCGACCTCGACCTCGTCGAGTCGCGTGGCCAGTCGGCGCAGACGATCGCTGAAGCCCTGGATCAGATCCTGATCGGTGTGCTCGGCGAGCGTGAGCCGATCGAAGGTCGCCTTGAGATCCGTGAGTTCGGTGACGAGCTCGCCCGCCAGTCCGGCGAGCGCCGCCTCGGCCTCCAGCGTGGCCTGAGTCTCGGCTTCGATCGGCACGGCGGGCGCCGGACCATAGTTCATCCGCGCTTCGGTGAGCGCGTCGTCCTCGATACCGGCCGCGATCAGGATGTCGAGCAACTGTTCGATCAGTGCCCTGGCATCGACCTCGGGCCAGACGGGGGGGCGCTGGGTCAGCGGCTTGAGCGCCCAGTCCATATGCCCCATGAGGGTCCGCGCATGCGGGCTGGATTCGAGCCGGCCGTCCTGGAGCGCCGCCGTGAAGAGCTCGGCGAGTCCGAAGAGATCGGTGAGGGTTCCGTCCTTGAGGTAGTCGTGGAGCTGGTGGAAGATCCGCCCGAGCTGAATGAGGGCCTCGGTGTCGTTGCGGTACCAGCCGACCAGATGACGATGGAACTGGGGACGGACCTGACGGATGACCTCGGCCAGGATGTCGAGCTCCTCGGGAATCCATTGCGAACGGCCGTCCTGATCGGAGATCGCAAACCGCAGCAACTCCGAGCGGGTCAGCGGGAGCTGATCCCGGGCCGAGCGCAGGGCGTTGATGATCGACCACAGGCTCAGCGGTGGTTCCTCGAATCCGGCGTCCAGCCGGTCGAGATGGTTGGCCAGCTGATCGAGCGCCTGCCCCAGGACGACGGTGGCCTCGGGATAGTGTTCGGGTTCGGTCTCTTCGAGACATTCGGCGAGCCGGTGCATCTCCTCGACCAGGCGCGCGGGCGTCGTCAGGCGCAGGGCCAGCAGCACGCCCTGGATCTGACTCAAGGCTTTGAGCACGGAGTCCAGTTCGGTCTCGACATCGAAATCGGCGCCGGCCTCGATCAGATCGCGGACCGGGCGCAGGGTGGCGCCGATCTCGCCCTTGACCCATTTCAGGCCGCCAATCAGCTGTTTGTCCGCCATTGGCTCATCCCTCGCGATGAAATCCGCCGATCACGCCGGCAACCGGAAGCCGGCCACCGATTTCTGCAGGTCGCTGGCCAGACTGGCCAGTACCTCGACCGATTCGGCGGCCTTGCGCGTGCCGTCGGTGTTCTCTTCGGTGATCGCGCGGATGGCCTGCACCGTGTCGTTGATCTCGGCCGACTGGCGCGACTGACGCTGCGAGGAGTCGGCGATGCGCTTGGTCAGCTCGGCGATGTAGGCCGAGACGTTCTCGATCTCGCGCAGGGCCTCGCCGGCGTTCTCGGCCAGATGCGCGCCCTCGACCACGCCGGCCGTACTGGCCTCCATCGAACTGACGGCCTCGTTGGTGTCGGCCTGGATGGTGCGCACCAGCACCTCGATCTGCTTGGTGGCGTTGCGCGAGCGCTCGGCCAGACGCTGCACCTCGTCGGCGACCACCGCGAAGCCACGCCCGGCCTCGCCGGCCATGGCCGCCTGCATGGCGGCGTTCAGGGCCAGGATGTTGGTCTGGTCGGCGATGTCGTCGATGAGTTCGACGATCTCGCCGATCTCCTGCGAGGACTCGCCCAGCCGCTTGATGCGCTTGGAGGTCTCCTGGATCTGCTCGCGGATGGCGTCCATGCCCTGGATGGTGTCGCGCACCGTCTGGGCGCCGCGTCCGGCGACCTCGACCGAGCGCGAGGCGACCTCGGCCGACTCACCGGCGTTGCGCGCCACCTCGTCGATCTGCACCGTCAGCGACTGCACGGCGGCCGAGGCCTGAGTGATCTGGAGCGACTGCGCACTGCTGGCCTCGGCCAGCCGCAGCGAGATGGCGCGGCTCTCCTGGGCCGAACCGGCGACCTGGGTCGCCGTCTGGTTGATGGTGGCCACCAGTGCGCGCAGCGCCTCGATGGCATAGTTGAAGGCGTCGGCGATGGCGCCGGTCTTGTCCTCCGTGACTGTGGCCTCGACCGTGAGATCGCCGTCGGCCAGGTCGCCCAGCTCGTCGAGGAGACGCAGGATGGCGCGCTCGTCACGTTCGGTCTGCGCCCGGTAGGCCGCCTCGCGGGCCTTGGAGTCGCGCAGGAAGATCAGGACCAGGGCGGCGAGGCTCAGGAGCGACAGGGCCGCGAACACGAGCACCGCGCCCGTGCCGATCGGCAGGCCGAGCAGGATGAAACGCCGTCCGGCCTCGCGAGAGTGGGTCAGCAGCTCCGACAGGGCCGACTCGACGCCCCCGGCGGTCGTCTGGATGCCCGGCAGTTGCCCGATGGCCGCGCGCACGCCGTCCAGGCGCCGCAGGATCTCGGTCGAGCGGGTCTCGAGCGTGGCGAACTGCTCGGTCATCTCTTCGAGCGCTGCGCGCGATCCGGCGGCTTCGCTGTGTCCGCGCACACCGGAGATCAGGGTCGAGAGTCCCTCGGCAAACGCCTCGCTCGACTTGACGGTCTCGTCGAGTGCCTGACCGGCGGCGACGCCGCCGAGCAGATAGCGGTCCAGCGCCGACTCCAGCCGCTCCAGCCGCGAGAGCTGGAATCCGGCCTCCAGCACCAGGGCGGGCGCGGCATCCTCGGCGGCGAGTCGCTTGGCCACCTTGGTCATGGTCTCGCGCAGACGCGGGAGTTGCTCGCGGGACTCACCCATCAGCTTGCGTACCGCCAGGATCGGCTCGCGCGCGGCCAGGATGGCGTCGAGACCCTGGGCGAGCGGCGTCCAGGACTGCTCGATCTTGCGCAGATCGGCGCGCAGCAGACTGGTCGCCTCCTGCTTGGCGGATTCCTCGATGCTCTGGGTCAGATCCACCAGCGTGGCCTGGAAGCGCTGGCGCTCGCGGCGCAGACGGTCGAGTGTCTCGGCCTCGCCGGTCGTGGCCTCGTGCGCCGAGCGCATCAACTGCTGGGCCAGGATCTTCTGCTCGGCGGCGATGAAGCCCTGACGCGCTTTCAGCTCGTCGAGCTGGGCCAGTTCGAGATAGCTGAACAGCGCCAGGATCGCGAAGAACAGGGCGCAGAACCCAAAGGCGATCGCGATCAGCAGATGCGATCCATCCAGCGCGGGCTTGCCAAGATTGAGTTTGAAGCGTGTCGCCATCTCGTACCGACTCCTCGATAAACCCAGGTCGACCCGATCGTCTGGATGTCGGAACCGACAGGGTTCGACTGCTTAAGATTATGTTGCCGGGATCAGGTGAGCGCGGCGTTGAGTAGCGGATCGGCCATCATGGCCGTCAGCTCGATCACCGGCAGTGGTTGACCGTCGAGCCGATAGGCCGTCTCGACATAGCGGCCGATCGCTCCCCAGCCATCGACGTTCCCGGCGACCCGGTCGCTGTTCTGGATATAGCGCATGCCTACGGCCTCGGAGACCACCAGGCCGCAGGGCAGATCGTCCTGCCGCACGACCAGTACGCGCTCGCGGCCCCGGACGTGCTCGCGCCGACGCTCGGCGGCGCCGTCCTGAAAGCGTTTGCGAATCCGTGGCGGGGTGCCCGTGATCAGGGACGCCAGGTCATAGATGGGCAGGAGCGTGCCACGGTTGTTGGCCACGCCGAGCAGCCAGGGTTTGGTGCCGGGAACGCGCGTGATCTCCCAGGGCAACTCCAGCACCTCGGCGATCTGTTCGAGCGGCGCGAGCAGGAGTTGTCTGTCGACCCGGAACAGTACGGCGGTCCAGCTGTCCGGCGGGCGGGCCTCGTCGGGCAGCCCGGCGGCGCGGGCGCGGCAGCGTGCGTCGAGCTTCTGGATCAGCTCGTGCAGATCCGTGCGGGTGCGCTGGTTCTTAGCCATGGCTCGCCGGACCGTCCAGGAGTTCACGGATGCGTTCTAGCAGGAGCTGGCGGTCGACCGGCTTGGTCAGATAATCCGTTGCGCCCTGGCGCAACCCCCAGGTGCGGTCGGTCTGCAGATCCTTGGTCGTCACCATGATGATGGGGATGTCGGCGGTCTCGGCATCGCGCCTCAGCAGACGGGTGGCCTGGTAGCCGTTGAGAACCGGCATGATGACGTCCATGAGGATGAGATCCGGGCGAAGCGCCCGCGCGCGCGCGACGCCTTCCTCGCCGTTACAGGCCGTCTCGACCTGATAGCCGGCCTTCTTCAGCGTGGTCGAGAGGATGTGGGTCTCGGTCGGCGAGTCATCGACGATCAGGACGGTCGGGGGCGTCTCCAGGGTCGTCGCGGCGGCGCCCAGATCCCGGTGCGGATTCAGTTTGTCTTGGAAACGTCTCATGGCGTGCTCGGGACTCGAGTGCTTGATATCCTCGCGCAACGATCGCGCTTGGGATCGAACGCTGGCATGGCTGAGTGGCTCGGGGGTCGGCTCATGGCACTGGCGTCCGCTTCAGGGCGACTCCGTGGACGGAGCCGGACTCAGACTGGCGCGCACCGCGCCGATCAACTCGTCGGCGGTGAAGGGCTTGGCGAGATAGAGCCGTGCGCCGACCAGACGTCCCTTGGCGCGATCGAAGAGACCGTCCTTGCTCGAGAGCATCACCACGGGCGTGTCCCGGAGCTGGGGGTTGTTCTTGATCAGGGCGCAGGTGTGATAGCCGTCGAGCCGTGGCATCATGATGTCGACGAAGACCAGATCGGGCTTGAAGCTGACGACCTTGCCGAGTGCCTCGAAGCCGTCTTCGGCCAGTTGCACCTCGCAGCCGGCCTTGGTGAGCAGGACTTCGGCGCTGCGGCGAATGGTCTTGCTGTCGTCGACGACCAGAATCCTGGTGCCGCGCAGATCTAGTTCGTCCGGCATGCCGACTCCTGGTGAGGATATGGCCCGATGTGTGTCCGGGCCGTCTGGAGGAGGGCGGCTGGACCTGGACCATCGAGGTTCTCGAAACTGGGCGCCGTGGTCATCGATGCTGGAGTTCCCGCACGCGGGCGGGGATTCCTGATGCCTAGAATGGACTGGGATGCTAGGGTCAAGCGTCCTCCCATGCAAGCGACTCGACTCGGTTTTTCACTTTAGGCCGGTTTTTCACTCTAAGGCGGGGTTTATGAATATTCGAATCGGCTTCGTGATGGACCCGATCGGTTCCATCCGGATCAAGAAGGATAGCACCTTCGCCATGCTGCTCGCCGCCCAAAGACGCGGCTGGTCGCTCTGGTACATGGAGGTCGGCGATCTGTCACTGCTCGACGGTCAGGCCATGGCGCGGATGCGTGCCGTCGAGGTCGTCGACGATCCGCTCGGCTGGTTCCGGCTCGGTGAGGAAGTCGAGCGGCCGCTCGACTGGCTCGATACGCTGCTGATGCGCAAAGACCCGCCCTTCGACATGGAATACGTCTACACGACCTATCTGCTCGAACGCGCCCAGCAGGCCGGCTGTCTGGTCGTCAACGATCCACGCAGTCTGCGCGACGCCAACGAAAAGGTCTTCACCGCCGTTTTTCCACAGTGCGCGCCGCCGACGCTCGTCACACGCCAGGCGCGCGACATCCGCGCCTTCCAGGCCGAGCACGGCGAGATCGTGATCAAGCCGTTGCACGGCATGGGCGGAGCCTCGATCTTTCGTCTGCGCCCGGACGATCCCAACCTGAGCGTCGTCATCGAAACCCTGACCCAGCATGGCCGGACCTTCTGCATGGTCCAGCGCTTCATCCCCGAGATCGAGACCGGAGACAAGCGTATCCTCATGGTCGACGGCGAGCCCGTGCCCTATTGTCTGGCGCGCATCCCGGCCCCCGGCGAGACGCGCGGCAACCTGGCCGCCGGCGCTTCGGCCGAGGCGCGGCCACTGAGCGCGCGCGACCGCTGGATCGCCGAACAGGTCGGCCCCGAACTGCGTGCGCGCGGTATCCTCTTTGCCGGACTGGATGTGATCGGCGACTACCTCACCGAGATCAATGTCACCAGCCCGACCTGTATTCGCGAACTGGACGCGGCCTATGACCTGGACATCGCGGGTGATCTCATGGATTGCATCGCGGTCCGGTTGGGCGAGCGCGCGGATCGCTCCGAGCATTGACGCCCATCCGGGGTGTCCTTGAAACCAGGCGTGTCATCGGAGACGGGGCGCGCGCACGAGGTTCAACCTGGGAGCCATCATCATGGGGTTTGTGCTGTCCCCCTCGACCTTGGTCCGACTGGCGCGCGCCTGTACGCTGCTGCTCGTGCTGTCGCTGACACTCACCGGCTGTCGCGACAAGGCGCCGGTCATGCTCTCGCGCTTCACGGCCTTCGAGACGCCGGTGGATGTGAGTCTGGTCGCTGTCACCCGTGATCAGGCCGAGCGGGCCGCCACGCTCGTCGCCCAGGACTTCGCCTGTCTGGAGCGGGACTGGGCGAGCGATGGCGAAGCCATGGAGCGCGTGAACCGTCTGCTGGCCCAGGGTGATCCCTTCGTGCCGCCGCCGTCCGTTCTGCGTCTGGTCCGGCTCGGTCAGACGCTGGAATCCGAGAGCGAGGGGCTGGTCAATCTGAGCATCGGACGGCTCGTGCGACTCTGGGGGTTCGACACAGCGACCACCGCCAGCCGTCATCCGCCGGAGCGCGAGCGGATCTCAGATCTGGTCGCCGCCGCGCCGTCCATGTCGGCGATCACGATCGAGGGGCTGACCCTGCGCGGGAGTAACCCGACCCTGAGTCTCGACCTGACTCCCATCGCCAGGGCACAGGCCATCGACCTGGCGATCCGGCATCTCAAGGATCTGGGCGTGCGCAATGCGCTCGTCCAGGCCGGCAGCGAGCTGCGCGTGCTCGGTGAGCGCAGCGGTCAGCCCTGGCGCGTTCCCGTGCTGCGACCCAGCGGTTCGGCGGTGCTGGCGATCGTGCCGCTGCGCGGTGACGAAGCCATGGCGACGGTGGCCGAGCACGATCGCTCCTTCACGGATCGCGGCCGGCTCTATCACGCCGTCCTCGATCCGCGTACGGGCCGGCCGGCCACCGGAGCGCGTTCGGTCACGGTCCTGAGCGCGGAGACCACATATGCGGCGGCGGCGGCTCGGGCGCTCTTCATCGCCGGCCCCACGGATTGGCGGCGCCTGGCCGGGCGTCTGGGTGTGCAGCAGGCGCTGCTCGTCGACGCCGAGGGGCGTCTGCACCTGACACCGGCGATGGCCGAACGTCTCGAACGGGTCGATGCCGACGAGCCGGTCGCGATCGTCGAACCCGAATGGCCGGCGCCCGTGGCGCAAGACGGGCGACGGCCATGACCGCCACCGGTATCAGGACGCTGGAACGGCCGCGTGAACTGGTCATCCAGGGCACCAGGGTGCCGAGCACGCCCTTCGTCGCCGCCCTGGCCGGGGCCGGCTGGCTGCATCTGCTACTGATCCTGGCCGTCTCCTTCGTGTGGCCCGAGCCGGGGCCGCCACCCGAATCGGCGATGGAGGTGGTCTTGCTCAAAGACATCGGCGCCGGCGTGCCGAATCGCGCCTCCGAGGCGGCGCTGGCGCAGCGCGATCAGGTCGGTCAGGCACCGCTCGGCGACGCGGCGATCCCGACCTTCGGCGAGGCACCCGAGGCGTCCTCCGATACGCGCGCGCAGACGGAGGCACCGGCCGGCGACGCCGACCTCCGGACGGTGACTCCGGAGCCGGCGACCGCATCCACACCGACCGAGGTGCCGCCGCACGACGATCCTCTGGCCCGTCCGGACGCCATGACACTGCCGTTGAGGGAGCCGCCCACCGCGCCGATCCTGGCCACCGAGGCCGAGGCTCCGCCCAGGCCGGAGGTCGACCCGCTCACGCCGCGCCAGACGGTCGTCGACGCGGCTCAGATCCTCGCCAGCCAGGGCTTGGAGGTCGCGCGTCTGACGTCCAGCCAGACGGCCAGTGCCGCCGGCGGCTCCAAGCGCGCGCGGCGCAAGTCGATCAGCGCCAGCACGCGCGAGTTCCGCTACGCCAGCTATCTGGCGGCCTGGGCGCAGAAGGTCGAGCGCATCGGCAATCTCAACTATCCGCAGGCGGCGCGCGATCAGCGTCTCTATGGCAGTCTCATCCTGCACGTGGCCGTGCGCGCCGACGGCAGCCTGGAGAACATCCGCGTGGTGCGCTCCTCCGGCTTCGATCTGCTCGATCAGGCTGCGATCCGGATCGTCGAGCTGGCCGCGCCCTTCTCGCCCTTTCCGCCCGACATCGCCGCCGAGACCGATGTGCTCGACATCGTGCGCACCTGGCAGTTCATGCGCGGTGACGTGCTCGGATGGGAACGGTGAGCGCGCGCCTGGATGGGACAGGAGCGCCAATCGGCCGTATTATCCTCATATCGAGCCGGGACCGAACGGAAGCGGTCCGCGTCCCAAGGATGGCTCGTTGCGCTTGCCTCATCATGAGCCGATCAGGATACTAACGCCCATGCCTTTCAGTACTTCATTGACCAACCATCTCCTGATCGCGATGCCGGGTCTGCAAGACCCCAACTTCGCGCGCACGGTCACCTATATCTGTGAGCACACGGAGCAGGGGGCCATGGGCATCGTGATCAATCGTCCGCTGGACGTGACGCTCGGCGCGCTCCTGGCGCAGCTCGACATCCCGGCCGTGCGTCCCGGCGTGACGGAGACACCCATCTATCAGGGCGGTCCGGTCCAGACCGACCGCGGCTTCGTGCTGCATACGGCCGGCTACAGCTACGACTCCACGCTCAGCATCACGCCCGACATCAGCGTCACCACCTCGCGCGACATCCTGGAGGCCATCGCCGGCGGTGAGGGACCGGATCAGGTGCTGATCGCGCTCGGCTATGCCGGCTGGGGCAGCGGTCAGCTCGAACAGGAGATGAGCGCCAACGCCTGGCTCAACGGCCCGGCGAGCGACGAGATCATCTTCCGCATGGACCCGAGCGCGCGCTGGATGGCGGCCGCCCAGCTGCTCGGCGTGGATCTGAACCTCATGAGCGGCGAGGCCGGGCACGCTTGACGCGCCCGGATCGATCATGACGCTGCTCGGATTCGACTTCGGCCCGCGCAAGATCGGCGTGGCCGTGGGCCAGACGATCACCCGCTCGGCCACGCCCCTGACCACCTTGCGCAGCCAGGGCGAGAAGCCGGACTGGACGCGCATCGAGGCGCTGATCCGCGAGTGGCAACCGAGTGCGCTGGTCGTCGGCCTGCCGTTCCAGATGGACGACACGGAGGTCGCGTGGTCGCCGCGCGTGCACCGCTTCGCCCGCCAGCTCGAAGGACGCTATCGTCTGCCCGTGCATCTGGTCGACGAGCGTCTGACCTCGCGCGAGGCCCATCGTCAACTCGCCGAACGCGATCGGCGCACGCCCACGCTGGAAGCCGTGGACGCGCTCGCGGCGGCCCTGATCCTGGAAACCTGGCTCTGTGAGCAAGTCTGACATCTGGAAGGATGCCGCCGAGATCGAGGCGGCCATCGACACCATGACCGAGCGGCTGCGCGAGCGTCTGGAGCGCCGGGGTATCGAGCGTCCGCTCATGATCGGCATCCACACCGGCGGGGTCTGGGTCGCCGAGCGGCTGCACGCGCGGCTGGGGCTGGCCGAGCCGCTGGGGCATCTGGACATCTCCTTTTATCGCGACGATTTCAGCCGGGTCGGCATGCATCCGCAGGTGCGCCCGTCCTATCTGCCGGTCGGAGTCGACGACCGGCATCTGATCCTGGTCGACGACGTGCTCCAGAGCGGACGCACCATCCGGGCCGCGCACAATGTGCTGTTCGACTATGGCCGGCCGGCCTCGGTGACGCTGGCGGTGCTGCTCGAGCGCGACGGACGCGAGCTGCCGATCGCCGCCGATGTCGCCGGTTTCGAGGCCGGTTTCGGCGCCGACGAACAGATCAAGCTCAGCGGACCCGAGCCGTTGCTCATGCTGCGCGCCCGCCGGGGCGCGAATCCGATTCGCTGACACAGTCCGGCTCAGCCCATCCATCCGTATTGAAATACCATGACGACGCCCAATCCACAGCTCGACGCCCACGGCCGGCTCAAGCACTTCCTCACCATCGACGGACTGAGCCGTGAACTCCTGACCGAGATCCTCGATCAGGCCGAGGGTTTTCTCGGCGTGGCCCAGCAGGCGGTCAAGAAGGTGCCGCTGTGTCGCGGCAAGGTCGTGGCCAATCTGTTCTTCGAGACCAGCACCCGCACCCGCACCACCTTCGAGCTGGCCGCCAAACGGCTCTCGGCCGACGTGCTCAATCTCAACATCTCGACCTCGTCCACGGCCAAGGGTGAGACCCTGCTCGACACCCTGCGCAACCTGGAGGCCATGCACGTCGACATGTTCGTCGTGCGCCATGCCGAAAGCGGCACCGCGCACTTCATGGCCGCCCATGCCGCGCCGCACGTGAGCATCGTCAACGCCGGTGACGGACGCCACGCGCATCCGACCCAGGCCATGCTCGACATGCTCACCATCCGCCGCCACAAGCCGGACTTCGACCAGCTGAGCGTGGCCATCGTCGGTGACATCCTGCACTCGCGCGTGGCGCGCTCGCAGATGCTCGCGCTCAGGACGCTCGGCGTGCCCGACGTGCGCGTCATCGCCCCGCGCACCCTGCTGCCTACACGGGTCGAGGAAGCCTTCGGGGTCACGGCCTATCACGATCTGAGCGAGGGTGTGCGCGACGCCGACGTGGTCATCATGCTGCGTATCCAGCGCGAGCGCATGAACAGCGCGCTCCTGCCGAGCGAGCACGAATACTTCCAGCTCTTCGGACTGACCGAGGAGCGGCTTGCGACGGCCAAGCCCGAGGCTATCGTCATGCATCCGGGGCCGATCAATCGCGGGGTCGAGATGGACTCGCAGGTCGCCGACGGGCGCCGCTCGGTGATCCTGGAGCAGGTGACGAACGGTATCGCGGTACGCATGGCGGTGATGTCCATGTGTCTCGGCAATCAGCATCTCGGCAGCCAGAGTCAGGAAGAAGCGACCCATGCTTAATGCACCCCGTCTCAGCATTCGTCACGGACGGCTCATCGATCCGGCCAGCGGGCACGATGCCGTCGCCGACATCCATCTCGCCGAGGGCCGGGTGCTGGCCATCGGCGCCGCGCCCAGCGGCTTTCAGCCCGACCGCACGCTGGATGCGCGCGGGCAGGTGGTCTGTCCGGGCTTCGTCGATCTCTGCGCGCGGGTGCGCGAACCCGGTCTCGAACAGAAGGCGACCATCGCCAGCGAGGGGCGCGCGGCGGCGGCTTCGGGCGTCACCACGCTCTGCTGTCCGCCCGACACCCGCCCGGTCATCGACAACCCGGCGGTGGCGCGGCTGATCCATCAGATCTCCAAGCGTCACGGTCTGACGCGCGTGCTGCCGATCGGGGCCATGACCGTAGGACTGGAGGGCCAGTCCATCACCGAGATGGCGGCGCTCAAGCTCGCCGGCTGTCCGGCGCTCGGTCAGGCCGATCGACCGATCCGCGACACCCAGGTACAGCGCCGCGCGCTCGAATATGCCGCGACCTTCGGACTGCCGGTGTTCCTGCTGCCGCTCGATCCCGAGCTGAGTGCCGGCGGGTGTGCGCATGAGGGTATCGTCGGCACCCGACTCGGGTTGCCCGGCATCCCCGAGGCGGCCGAGACCGTGGCCGTGGCGCGCGATCTGGCGCTCGCTGAGCAGACCGGGGCGCGCATCCACTTCCGCGGTCTGTCGACCGCGCGCGGGGTCGAGATGCTGGCCGAGGCGCGCGCGCGGGGGGTGCGGGCGAGCGGAGACGTGGCACTGCATCAGCTCTTCCTCAGCGAGCACGATCTGGAGCATTTCGATGCCAACTGCCATCTCGTCCCGCCGCTGCGCACGCCCGCCGATCGCGATGCGCTACGCGATGCGCTGGCCGAGGGCGTGCTGACGGCGGTCTGTTCGGATCATCAGCCGCACGACCCAGATGCCAAGCTCGGTCCCTTCCCTGAGACCGCGCCCGGACTCTCGGGTCTGGAGACCGTGCTACCGCTGGCGCTGCGGCTGGTCGCGGATGGCGTGCTGGATCTCATGGGCATGATCGAGCGGCTCACGGTCGGGCCGGCCGCCATCCTGGAGCGCGACCTGGGCCGCCTCGCGCCCGGTGCCGCCGCGGATCTCTGTGTCTTCGATCCCGAGGCAGTCTGGACGCTGTCGCCGGACACCTGGATCAGTCAGGGGCGCAACACGCCCTTCATGGGCCGTGAATTGCGCGGACGGGTGAGCTGGACGCTGCTCGGGGGGCGGATCGTCTTCGAACGTTGAGGGCTCGAAGCCATCCGGAGGTGGGGGGGTAGGCTTAGAATTCGGTGCTGGCCCGAGCCATCGGGCGCAGTTCTCCGCCGCCATGGGACGGAGGCATTACGGCCAATCGTGTCGGACACTCCTGCATGACGGGTTCTGAAGCCACGTCCGGCAGCCCCAGGGCCGGCGGCCAGGCCATGCCCGAGTGGTTGGTCAGGGTGCTCAGGCGGCGATAGAAGTTGCCATTGGCCTGATTCTGCAACAGCAGCCATGTCCGAAAGCGCCGGTATAGCTCGCGGTCGACCGTCCCTGGAGTCGACCAGAACGCATCCAGTGACCCCTGAAAGGTCAATCCTGGAATGTTGTAGATGGGATCACCCATCACGCAGACCGGCGTACCGTGCAGAAGCGAGGACAAGCCCACGGTGCTGTTGATGACAACGGTGCCCAGTGCCTTGTCGAGCAGGGTCGGCAGATGTACGTCATGGACATAGTGCACCCGCCCTTCCAGGCCGTGCTTGATGATCATTCGGCGTAGAAAATCGGTGTAGTCACGATAGCCACGATCGAGCGGATGGTGCTTGAAGACCAGATGATGCTCGGGAGCGGCGGCGCGCGCGAACGAGATCATTGTGTCTTCGATGAATTCCTCAATGGTCGAGTAGTGCGAATGAACACTGAGCTGAGCGTCGTTGTGGGTCTGGAGCGGCGCCAGGAAGAAGCGCTTTGCGAGTGGTTCGAACAGCAGGCGCGCCAGACCGCGCTCCCGCTGGCCGAACCAAAACTTGCGCCAGCCGGAGAGCAGCCAGTAATACGCTTGACTGAACGGTTCGAGCGAACGGTGATGACGATAATTCGGATAACGCCATCCGAGCAGCGCATTGGCGAGGGCGTAGAGAACCGCGAAGAGGGCCGTGCGCGAGAAGGCGTGTTTGACTGGTAGCGGATCGGGTCGCTCGGCGAGCGGCGGCACCTGAGTGCGATAGAAGTCCGGATCACGCGGCAACGAGGAGAAGTTGTTGGCTCCACCGCGCTCGATGGTGATGAAATCCGGGCGCAGATAGCCTTCCTCGAAGACATAGAGCGCCACATGACGCCAGCGCACCACATGCGGTACCACGATGTGATAGTGCCGGCAGTCGCCGAAGAGCATGACAGTGTCGATGGCGTGTTGAGCGACGAACTGGCTGAGGAAGGTTGGCCATTCGTCGAGCGTGCCTCGGAAATCGACCGCGCCGGTTGGGTAGAAGAGCTGGTCGCCTGGACAGAAGTTGATCTTGAAGACCTTGGCGCCCGCTGCCTCCAGGTCACGTCGCAGACGGGTGAAGAATGGACCCATAGGGCCTTGCAGCAGCAACACGCGTCTTCCCGTGAAGGCTGATAGCATGGACGTTGTCCTCTTTAGTAATCCAATGATGTGTCAAATTGGATACAGTCTGATCATGACCAACGGGTTGCGGCGAATGTTGCGCGCTTTTTATGTGGCGCAGAATACTACAGATATGCACGGGTTGTCATACATGCTTCGGGCTGGGCTGGGCTGGGCTGGGCTGAGCCGAGTGTTCGCGGTGCCGATCACGGTATCTCAGGGTCATCTGGTTCGAGGACGTTGTTACTGGTATCATGCCAGCCCTTACTGTGGATACGGGATGGTGTGGCGGGCGTTCGATGGGCCGAAGATATATCGCTTCGTTGCAACTAGGGTATTGAACGCATGCTCCGTGTCGTCCTCCTGATGTGCGCGACATTCCTTGCCGGGTGCGCGCAATGGTCTGATCTGATGCTTGGCGAATCGACCAAGGTCGCTGAGGGCCAGACGGTCGACAGTGTCTCATTCAGCCAACTACTCGGTCACGAACCGACCAATACACTGGTCACACTGTCCAACAGTCCCTGGGGATCGAGCGTCCAGGTATTGCTGCACGAAACCTATGCGGCGGCCAGCGGGCGTAACTGTCGTCGTCTGACGGTCGATCCAGAGGGCCAATCCTACCCAGCGCTTGCGTGCCAACACCCCAAGAAAGATAAAGACTGGGTTCCTGTGCGACTCCTGCAGATCGGCGGGCGTCCCGTTCTGAATCAGTCTACGTCGCTTCCGGCCTGGAATGAGCGTCGATGATTGCGTTGCTTCACTGTCTCAATTCGTTCGAGCGTCCTGGTCGGCTCCTGGTTGGTCTCTGGCTGCTGTTCGTGCTCGTGCCGACCGTCGGCGCACAGGGTATCTCAGCCAAGGTCGATGTGCCGGACGATCAGCGCGTGCAGACCCCGCTGACCAGCAATATTCCATCGACATTGTTGGGGCCATCACGGGTCGATGACATTCAGCCCTTTGGCTCCAGTTTGTTTGCTGGCGGTTTCAGCGCCAGGCGCGTGTCTGAGCTCAATCCGGGTTATCGCATCATGCCTGGCGATCAGGTTACGGTTCGTGCCTGGGGCGCGCTCGAAGTCGATCTCATGCTGCCCGTCGACGCGCAGGGCAATATCTTCATTCCCGACGTCGGTCCGGTTCAGGTCAAGGGCGTAACGTCCGCTGGATTGAATGACGTCGTGACCCGCGCGATCAAACAAGTCTATACGGACAACGTCTCGGTCTATACCAGTCTGCAGGGCGTGCAGCCGGTGGCGGTATTCGTCACGGGGTTCGTCAAGAAACCCGGACGTTATTCGGGTGCGCCGAGCGATTCGGTGCTGAACTATCTCGATCAGGCCGGTGGTATCGATATCGAGGCCGGTAGCTTTCGGGACGTGCGCGTGCTGCGTAACCGTCGTCCAATCGCCGAGATCGACCTCTACCCCTTCCTGCTCGATGGTCTCCTTCCGCAGCCGCAGCTCGAAGATGGCGATACCATCGTCGTCGGGCGTCAGGGGACTATGGTGACGGTCTCGGGCGATGTCGTCCAGCCCTACCGCTATGAGCTGACGGCCCGCACGCAATCGGTCGCTGATCTGATGCAGTGGGTCCAGCTCAAACCGGGCGTCTCGCATGTGCTCCTGACCGGCGTGCGTGATGCCGGACCCTATTCGTCCTATCTGCCGTTCGACGACCTGGGGGCACACTGGCTCCAGGACGGTGACGAGCTGCTGTTCTCGATCGATCAGCGACACGAGACCATCGTGGTACAGGTCGAGGGCAGCTTCAGTGGTCCATCGCGTTTCACCGTCCCTCGTGACGCACGTCTGATGGAACTGCTCGACAGCATTCCGGTCGATCCGCAGCTGGCCGATGTCGACAGCGTTTCGATTCGACGCAAGAGTGTGGCGCAGCGCCAGCGTGAATCGCTCGACGAAAGCCTCAAGCGGCTCGAAACCGCCTATCTGGGAGCGTCTTCGTCCACGGTCGACGAAAGCAAGATCCGGGTCGAAGAGGCCAAGCTGATCCAGGACTTCGTCAATCGCGCCCGCCAGCTCGAACCCAGTGGACGACTGGTGGTGGCCGAGAGCGGACAGGTGCGCGATACCACCCTGCAGGATGGCGATGTCATCACGATTCCGAATCGCTCGGACTCGGTCTTCGTCACGGGTGAAGTGCTGGTGCCGCAGGCGATGGTGTATCAGGATCGTCAGGGCGTCGACGATTATATCGAGCGTGCCGGCGGCTTCACGGATCGCGCCAATAAGCGCGACATCCTGCTGGCGCGTCAGAGTGGTGAGGTTGTGGCGGCCGACAAGGCGCAGCTCAGACCCGGCGACGAGATACTGATCCTGCCCGAGATCCCGACCAAGAATCTCGAGTTGGCCAAGACGCTGTCGCAGATCGTCTATCAGATCGCCGTGGCCACCAAGGTGGCGCTGGATCTCTGAGCAATGCGCCGGCTGTGATGAGTAGTACCGGCATAAGATCGCCCTGGCAGGTCACCTGGAGTGTCTGGCATGCGCTGTTCATGCGTGAGGTGCTGGCGCGGACCATGGGCAACCGATTGGGCTGGTTCTGGATGCTGGCCGAACCCGTGGCTTTCATTGCCATCATGGTGGGTATTCGCGAGATGATGGGGCGGATGCGCTTGGTCACGGGGGCGGAATTCATTCCCTGGCTGATCGTCGGTATCACCGCCTTCTTTCTCTTTCGTGAGTCTTTTACACGCTCGTTGACCGCCATCGAGGCCAATCAGGCGCTCTTTGCTTACCGTCAGGTCAAACCCATCGATCCAGTGCTGGTGCGCAGCACCATGGAGGCGGTACTCAAGAGTGTGGTGCTGCTGATTCTGATGGTCATAGGCGTACTGCTCGGGATGGATGTCTTGCCTGATGATCCGCTGGGTGCGCTCTTTCTCTGGTGCTCGATCTGGCTCCTGGGGGTGGGGGGAGCGATGGTCATGTCGGTTGTCGTGCGACTCGTACCTGATACCCAGCATGTCGTCGCTATGCTGATGCTGCCGATGTTCATATTGTCCGGCGCAATCTTTCCAATTCAAACCATGCCGCATTCCATCCAGGTGTATCTGCTCTACAACCCGATGCTGCATGGTGTGGAACTGCTGCGTCTCGAATTCTTCCCGGGATACACAGCCATCTCGGGCGTGAGCCTCGACTATCTGTGGCACTGGAGTCTGACCATGCTCGCGCTTGGGTTGGCATTGCATCGGCGATTCGAATCGAGACTCAAAGCGCAATGATCGAAGTCAGGAGCGTCTACAAACGCTATCACACGCGTAATCATCAGGCGGCCGACTGGGTCTTGCGTGATGTGAATTTCCACTTGCCGCCTAGTGTGAGTCTCGGTGTCGTGGGGGGCAATGGCGTGGGCAAATCGACGCTGTTGCGTCTGATCGGCGGTATGGATCATCCTGATCGCGGCGAGGTGATTCGCCGTTGCCGTGTGTCATGGCCGATCGGTTTGACCGGTGGGTTCCAGGGATCCATGACCGGACGCCAGAACGTCAAGTTCATTGCTCGCATCCATGGTGATACAGACCGCATCCAGCAAGTGGTCGATTTCGTACAGGACTTCGCCGAGATCGGCAAGGCGTTCGATGAGCCGATCAAGACCTATTCCAGTGGCATGCGCAGTCGTCTCGCTTTTGGGCTGTCACTGGCCTTCGAATTCGACGTCTATCTCTCCGACGAAGCCACAGCCACCGGTGACGCCTCGTTCAAGGCCAAGGCCAAGCAGGCCTTCGACGAGCGGGTCGGCAAGGCCAGTATCATCATGGTCTCGCACAGTGAGGGCATTCTGCGCGATCTCTGCCAGGCGGGTCTCTGGCTGCGTAAGGGCGAGGCGATCTGGTTCGATGACATCGCCGATGCGCTGGCGGCTTATCATGAGAGTATCGGGCAAGTCAAACCACGGAAAGCCGCATGAAGCCATTGCGCCAAAATCCGCTGTGGACAGTGATCCTGTTCTTCGTTCTCGGTGCGACCCTCTATTGGTCTTTCATTGCCAGCGATCGTTTCGTCTCGCGTGCCAATGTCGTGTTGTTGAGTGCGCAGATCAGCAAGCCCGATGTCGGTCTGTCGGCGATTCTCCGGGGCATGAGCAACAACGATCTGCTGATCCTGCGTGACTTCATGCGTTCGACCGACATGCTCGCGCGACTCCAGACTGAACTCGACCTGCGTGCGCACTATTCCAATTCCGATATCGACTGGTTTTCGCGCTTGTCGGCGCCCGATGTGCCGACCGAGACCTTTCATCGTTATGTGCTCAAGCGTCTCTCGATCGAGTTCGATGAGTATGCTCAGGTGCTGCGTATCAGCGCCCAGGCCTATGACCCCGGGATGGCGCAGCGTATCGTCGCTTTGCTGCTGGAGGCCGGTGAGGAGCACATGAACGTCATGGGCCACAGGCTCGCTGAGGAGCAGGTGCACTTCATCGAGAAGCAGGTCGAGGTTCTGCATCAGCGCATGCTCGAGGATAGCGAGCGCATGCTGAGCTATCAGAACGAACACGGCCTAGTCTCGCCGACCGAGACCGTTGGCAGTCTCAGCGGCGTGATCGCCAAGCTGGAGGGTGAGCTCGCCGGGCTTCAGGCGCGCAAGGCGGCGCTCAGCGTCTCACAGAGCGAACGCGCTCCCGAGATGATGAAACTCGACAGCGAGATCAAGGGGATGCGTGAGCAGATCGCCACCGAGCGTGCCCGGCTCGCGCGCGCCTCGGGCGATGCGCTCAACCGGCTCGCGGCCGAATACGAACTCCTGCGCTTGCAGTACGAGTTCTCCAACGAACTCTACTCCAGCGCCGTGACCGCGCTCGAGAATACCCGTGTCGAGGCCGCACGCGCGCTCAAGCAGGTCTCGGTCCTGCAAACGCCGACCTTGCCGGAATATTCGACACAGCCGCGCCGGCTCTACAACATCACAGTGTTCGCCATCCTGGCCGCGCTCACCGGTATCATCCTGCAATTACTGCTGGCCATCATCCGCGACCACAAGGATTGACGCCATCCGGCGCCGGCTCAGCCGCTTGGACGCCGGTCGCGCAGGGCGGCCAGCCGTCCCAGCACCGGACGCACGAACACCCGGCGCCAAAACGTCAGTCGCTCGCCCCGCGCGCGCCATTCCAGCAGCTCGTCGAGCGCGTGCTCGGCGGTCGTGAAGCGGCTCGTCACCCGACTGACATAGGTCGGATAGAGCAGAAGCGCGCCGGCCACCAACATCTCCAGCGACAGGCGACGCGTGCGGCGCGCCGGGGGCAAACGGTCCTCGGTCAGCCCCCAGCCGGCATAGAACGGCTGACCATGACAGACGACCCGTTTGCCGCGCAGCAGCGCCTCGAAGCCTGCCAGCGAGGTGAGTACATGCAGTTCATCGACCGCATCGAGCAAGGTCGCCATGGGCACATCGACGATCAGTTCGTCACACCAAGTGCGTGCGGCAGACTCGTGCTCACCAGCCGCGCGCAAGCCGGCCGTGACATCCGGATGCGGCTTGTAGAGAACATAGGCGTCGGGATGGGCTTCGCGCACGGCCCGCAACAGCTCCAGATTGTGCCGGATGCCAGGCGCGCCGAGCCGGATCGAGGCATCCGTCTCCACCTGTCCCGGCACCAGGATCACCCGTCTGGCGGTCGCCGGACGTTGCCAGTGCGCCGCGCCGACGTTGTACTTGGTCAAGCCCGAGGCGACGATCCGCTCGCGCAATCTTCGCGCACGCTCCAGTAGCGCCTCGTCGAAGACCTGGGTTTCGAGCAGGATCTCCAGATCTGAGGGTCGGCTCGGATCATAGTAGAGCCCACGCTGATCGATGACCCAGGACAACGGCTCGACCAGATCCGCCCCCAGGCCCACCGAGCGCAAGAAGCCATCCTCCAGGCGCAGGATGGTCCGACCTTCGGGCGCCGCCGCCAGACCCCACACCGCCAACGGGATGCGAGCATCGCCCTTGATCTGTCTTGCATCATGAGGTCTGGTCTCGAATTCGACCCGGCTCCCCTGCATGAAGCGTCGTACCAGCGGACGTTTCCAAGCCGAAAAATTCAGTGCCCGGATCGTTTCGGGAAAGCGCTCGCGCATCCGTCGCTGCAAACCCATCCACTCCAGCACGCGCTCGATCTCGCAGCGTTCGCCGGTTTCAGGATCCAGATAACGTGGAGCGGCGATCAGTGCTCCATGGATCAGGGACTCCAGGCCGACCGGCGCCCGTCGTTCCAGCCTGGGCAACTCGTCCTCGGTCAGCCCCCAGCCGGCGTAGAATGGCATCCCGAAGACACGCGCCCGCCGCCCCCAGAGCAGCGCTTCGAAGCCGAGCTGTGAGGTGACCGTGTAAACCGTCTCGACCCGTTCCAGGAGCGATACCGGATGCAGATCGCGTGTCAGCAGCCGCACCCGCTCCAGCCTGGCGAGCCGCTCGGGATCGAAATGACCGCGCTTGCGTCCGGCGAAGACGTCGGGATGGATCTTTACGAGAATGACGGCCCGGGGATTCTCGTCCAGTGCCGCTTCCAGCAGGTGCTGGAAGCTTTTCGAGTCGGCCAGACCATGGGTGATGGCCGGATCGCCAAAGGTCTGATCGACCACCAGTACGGCGGGGGAGGGCAGGGGTTCGCGCTCTTCGCGCAAATGGTTGTACTTCGATACCCGCGCCGCGCACCAGGCCGAGCGCAAGGACCGCGCGCGCGCGGTCTCGGTGTCGGACAGCGGATGCCGGATCAGTGTTTCCAAACGCGATGGGCGCGTTGCATCATAGTAGACACCCAGGTCGTCGACGATCAGCGACAGCGGTGGATCCTGGTTGCCGAGTCCGACCGAGCGCAGAAATCCGTCTTCCAGCGCCAGATAGGGCAGACCATGGCGGCGCGCATAGTCACGCGCCCGGCGCGAGGTCGCTTTCAGGCCCCAGCCTGCAATAGCCGACAGCTCCGGGCGAGCGCGCCATGGACTCACGGCGACGACAGGCTCTCCAAGCACGACCTCCAGCCCAGGAATCCGCAGGATCCCGCGTGAAAGAACTCCAATCATCTCCAGCTCCCATCCATCTGATCGAGGAGCGTCCCAATCCTTCGACCGATTACTTCGTGCGCCCGGTTCTGCAGGCCAGCGGGCGGCCCATTCACTGTTACACCTTCAGTCGATCGCTTCCCGATCCGAGTGCACTGACGGGCGCCAGTGTCGTTCTGGTACGCTATGTGCCGGCCGCCTGGGCCGGATTCATCGAGCGCCATCGTTCGCGACTCGGCGAACTCATCTTCTTCATGGACGACGATCTCTTCGATCTCAACGCCGCGCGCGGCACGAACTGGCGCTATCGTCTCAAGCTCGCGCGACTGGCCACCTGGCGTCGCGACTGGCTGAAGGCCCAGGGTGCCGCCCTCTGGGTCTCCACACCCTATCTGCGCGACAAATATGCCGACTGGCAGCCGCAGCTGATCCGGCCCGCACCGTTGCCCGCGCCCATCGTCGACGAGCATGTTCGCGTCTTCTACCACGGCAGCGCCTCGCACGAGGCCGAGATTCGCTGGCTCCACCCCGTGATCGAGGCGGCGCTCCAGGCCGAGCCGCGTCTGAGCTTCGAGATCATCGGAACCTCCAGGGTCAATCGGCTCTATCGGCGTCTGCCGCGCACCACGGTCGTGCATCCCATGTCCTGGCCCACGTATCGAGCCTTCATCGCCATGCCGGGGCGACACATCGGACTGGCGCCGCTGCTCGACAGTCCCTTCAATCACGCCCGTTCCTGCACCAAATTCTTCGATATCACCCGAGCCGGCGCCGTTGGGATCTATGCGCCTGGTCCTGTCTGCGCCGATATGATCGAGCATGATGTCAACGGCTGGGTCGTCGCGCTCGATCCGGACGCCTGGACCAATGCCATACTGAGGTTGACGCGCGATGTCCCTCTACGTCGAAGCCTGCTGGACGGCGCGCGCGCGACAGCGCCTCGCTCAGTCCCCTGGTCCGGATCTACAACCAGGGCCGATCCACCATGGGCATATGACTGAGTGAAAAATCCGGGCGTTGATAACTCAGGTTCAGATTGTAAAAGGGATCATGCCGCATCACGGCCCCCCAACGCTGGCGCATGTACGCGAGTTCACGTGCCGCGCGGGCGATCTTCCGGGGGTCTTCCTGCTTGCCGCGCGACACGGATTCATGGTGATAGAGTTCGGCCCGTGGTGTCCAAACGACGCGCCACCCATGTTCGCGGACCCGTAGACAGTAATCGACATCGTTGAAGGCCACTGGCAGGTGTTCTTCGTCGAAGCCCCCGAGTTGCAGATAGAGATGACGCCAGGTCAGGAGGCAGGCCGCCGTCACGGCCGACAGATCCTGCGCCAGGATCGCGCGATCACAGTATCCGGGGTCGGCTCGATCGAGGAAGGCATGCAGATGATGCGCACAGCCTCCAGGACCGACCGTGTCGCCGGCATGCTGGATACGTCCATCGCTGTAATAGAGCTTGGCTCCAACCACGCCCACACCTGGCTGGATCAGATGGCCGACCATGATCTCCAGCCAGTCCGGCGTGATGATTTCGGTATCGTTGTTGAGCAGACAGAGCACATCTCCCTGAGCCTGATGAGCCGCCGCGTTGTTCAGTGCCGAGAAGTTGAACGGGCGTTCGTCGCGAATCACCCGAATCGTCGCTCGATTGGTCTGTGATCGCGATCGCTCCACGAGCCTGTTGAGGTAATCGCGTGTTTCGGGTTCGACGCTGCCATTGTCGATGATCAAGACCTCGAAGTCCGGATAGGTGCTCGATGACAGCAGGCTCTCCACGCAAGGTCGGAGATACTCCAGCTTGTCGCGGGTCGGAATGAGAAGGCTGACACGCGGAGGCGGATCGGGCAGCGTATAGCGCACGTCGTAATGTCCGCGTTCCGTGGGGCTGACGGTGGCGGAGACTCCGATACGATCGAGGTGGGCCTGAACCACATTCGGCGACGAATCGATCCGAATCGTTGATGGAAGATGCCACACCGGCGCGGCCAGATGCAGGATCTGCTCTGACTTCAGCGACTCACAGAGACCAAGTAGCAAGGCATGGAGATCCGCGCTCGATGTCGGCTCCGGCAGGCCGTGCTCGGACATGAACTGCCGCCGTGTCTCGTGATGGAAGATCACCGTTGGGCCGATATAGGGTGTCGATCGCAGCAGCTCGGGCGACCAATCGGGTTTGAACACCGGGTTCCGGGGCTGGCCGGACTCATCGTGCACGTCATGATCACAATAGATCAGGCGAGCCGCCGGGTGCGCGCGGATGACCTCGGCAAACCAGTAGAGCGCATGCTCCGACAGGGTCATGCCATGTTCCAGATGGAGGGTCCAGTCAGGCGTGCCGGCAGTCGCCGCCCCGTTGAGGCTGAAGTCCCGATAGAGTTGGGATTCGAGCGAGGCCAGGGTTTTGGCCAGAGCGCCCGCGTGTCGATCCGTGCGGTCGTCGAGATGGATCTCGAAATGCGGACGCGCCCTGGTCCAGCGGCGGAGGCGTCGTCGGATGAGTCGACGGTCGTGATGGCTCAGTTGGCCGAACAAAGCGAACCACTGCTCATAGAACAGCGAGGGCGCATAAAAGCGCGTGTTGCCTGCCAGACGATAGGCGCGTTCGAGGTCGAATAGTGGCGTATACAGCCGCAGGCCCAGGATCGACCGTTGTCGACGTGACAGCTTGGCATAGACCGGCAGGACACGCCGCCAGCGATACGCGGTACGTTTCAGCCAGCCGGCCGGCTCGAGGCGCCAATCATGCAGCTCGAATTTTCCCAGAGAACGCATCGGTTGCAAGCGCAGACGGCGTACCCCATCGGGTAATTCGATCAGTTCAAGCAGCGTCCCCTTCAGTGAGATCGGGAGATCATAGTGATAGTCGGCGCCATCGGTCTCGATGAAGAGGCGGGCCGAAAAGTCGCGTCCACGGCGGATCAAACGGCCTCGCAGCAACACCCAGCCCGACGGCAACTCACCCTGCCAAGTCAGCTCGATCCATGCGGGGATGGAGTCGATTTCATAGACGCCATTCTTGCAAGTAAGGTGCGGCGGCCTTTCAAGCGGAGTCAGTGCTGATTCGGCCGTTTTTTTTATTTTCATGCTCAAGGAATGAATTTCGATCCAAACGCACTACGAATTTTTCTTTCCAGGGAATTTGCGTTCTTCGTTTTTTGGATTTGCCTGTCGAGATCGATGATGGCCCGAAGAGCGGCTACCGCCAGTGCTTCGAGGTCTTCCAGGTCCGGTTCTTCTGGGGTTGGATTTTTCGCGGCTCGCAATGAATACAATTCGGATGTCCACCAGCGCTCGTCTTCGAGCATGCTTTTTCGTTGCGCCGGCGTGAGGGAAAAACTCAGTTTTCTGTTTTCTGAAAGAAAAAAGCCGATCAGCTTTTTTGCGAGATCACTATGGATCACCCATGGGGACTTTCCGGAATCCAGGTTCAATCTTCTGGACAGAATGAAGTCTGTCTCGGAATCATGCGGCCCCGCGCGTAGCTCTCGATGCCTTTGAAACAGCCTTAGCAGAGGCGCGGGAAGGCTTTGATTGATCAGCGGCGATTCGGTGTGGCGTTCAGTTCGGTCGAGTCCGAGGTAATCCAGAAAATCATGTACGACATCACCCTGCATCAAGCGAAAATCAACACCTTCGACCCAGTTCTTCTGGCTCCAGTTCTGGTGCAGGCGGTTCCAGTTCAGATTGCCTTTTTGGGTTTCGATCCATTTGTCGAAGCTCAAATCCGTCCAGGCGCCCCATTGCCACCATGCTGAATTCAGCCACTCGATCTGCGGCCGAATATAGGCCAGTATCCTCACCCGGAAGTCTTCGTGTGCGAACAAGTCTTCGTCCGAGAAAAATCGATGATTGAATCCCCAGCCCTCGCAGGAGAAAACAATTTTGTCGTATCGATTTCCGATGTGTCGAATTTTTTTTTGCAGGTTTTTTTTGTCTTCCGGGGAGAATGTCTTGAATGATTCTACGGAGCAGGATGAAGTATATCGGCGCGGGGACCGTAAAGTGATTTTATGGAGTTCGTGCGGGGTCAGTATTCTTTTCTCTTTCGTGAGGGCCAGGTACGCAAACCGTCCCTTTGAGGCTTTTTCGAAGTCCACTCCACTCAAATAAGCCTGCAATGCACTTGACCCGCACTTCGGCATGCCGACATGCAGTACTATTTCGATTTTTTTCTTTTGGCCAAACAGGGCTTTTCGGATGACTGATGTCTGCTCTTGTGTGTCGGGTCGCTGGATTTCGAATGAAACGACATGGTTCGAATCAGTCGTGTCAGAGCATTCTGTTTGCAAGGAATCATTCAGATGGCAGATTTCAGGCGGAGCTGGAAAAGGCCGTTTGTCCGGATGGGCTGGTACATAGAGATCGCTTGGTGCGCGTGCCTGTGCATGCCACTGATACGCGGCATCCTGATAAGCCTTGCGCATGCCGCCGAAGACGGAACGCAGGCTGGTCTCCGGGTGCTGGGTCAAGGACGTCGGGCTATGACGGGCAAAAGACAGGGGTATGCCTGGTAATACCTCTCTGACCCGATCGGCTCCAAACGCCTTGATGACCCGATAGTAATACTCGGTATCCGCGTTGACCTTGACCCGATCCCAGTATCCGAGCTGCTCGAAGACCGAGCGTTTGAACATCAGCGATGAAACATTGCGATGCACCCAACCCATCCAGCCCGATGGTGTACTCCATTGCCCAAAGCGCAGATCACGACTCGTACGCACCCAATGCGACAGGGTCGCGACCAGTACGTCGGACTCCAGCAAGGGGCGCACCTGCGACTCGATCTTGCGTGGATGCGACCAGTCATCGCTGTCATGGGTCGTGATGAAGGCGCCACGCGCCGAGGCCAGTCCGGTATTGCGTGCAGCATAGGCGCCTCGATTGCTGGCGTGACGCAACAGTCGGACGCGCGGATCCCGGGTGGCGAAGCGCTCGACGATCGCCGCCGTATCATCGCTGGAGCAATCGTCGACCACGATCACGTCCAGATCCGTCCAGGTCTGGCGGACAAGACTCTCCAGCGCGGTCTCCAGCGTCGTGGCGGCATTCCAGGCCGGAACGATGATCGACACCAGCGTCTGGACGTCCGTTCCGGGAGCGGCTCGCCGCCGCGTGGCTCGGGTATCGGTTCGGAGCCGGTCGAGCATCGGGACTGGTGCGGATGGATTCGCGTTCGACCGCAGACCCAGTGGTTCGAGACCTTGGGCGAGATAAGGGCGATTGATCCAGGCGAGACGTTGCCGTATGGCCGTGTCGTCCCGATCGTCCTGCGCTTCGGCCTGAATCAGGTTCGCTGCCAGCAGACAGAGATCCGCGTGATCGGGCCGGCGCTCCAGCAATGGCTTCAGGCGATCATGTGCCTGGCCGAATTCGCCGACGCGCATGGCTGCATCGATATCCAGCAGATGTGGCGCCAAATGACCAGGCACCGGATCTGCGATCTGACTGAAGCGCTTCATCACCCGCGCCGCTTCCGGCCACTGATCCATCCAGGCATACCAGCGCCCCAGCGACCAAGCGGCAGCGCTCGCTTCCTGAGCGCAGCCCTCGTGGCTGTCGAGCAACGTTTCGAGTTCCTGAAGCGCCTGTCGCTGCGCCTCGATCGCCTCCGACGACCACAGTCGCTCATGCCAGGTCAGAGCGCGTAGTGGTCTGGGCAGGCGTCCTTCGGTGCGGCCGTGATGCAGATAATGGAGTAGCGGATTCATGCCGGCCGCCTTCACGTCCGGATACTGCTCCAGATACCAGCCCGAGTTGAAACAGGCGCTCGGCCGACGCCCTTCCTGGCCGCCATACAGCAGGTAGTGCAGCGCTGGATTCTCCACCCAGTATGTTCGGGCGGCCACATCCGGCGCCTGAGCCAGATAGAAATCCGCGTCGAAGTAAGGGCTCTGGGCGATCAGCGCAGCGATCTTGCGTTGCCGTGCCTGTGTTCTGAGGTGGCGCCACCGACCGGGAGACAAGTGCACAAGGCGGAATCGAGGCATGTGGAGGATACGCGGGTTCGGGGGGTTATCGTGAACGGTGCGCATGGTACCATGACCGGCTATCAGCGTTTCCCGGTCGATTCAGGCGGTTTCATGGAACATTTTGTCATCACGACAGGTTTTTCGCGCAGTGGCTGGTCTCGCGGGCTAGCGGCGTTGGCGCGCGATCAGTTTGCAGAGGGTGTCGACGAAATCCTCGAAACATGGCGTGCACGGGCAGCGCACGATGTTTCAGTCGAGTCGATCGGCGCACCACCACTCGAGCGCTTCGGTGCCTGGCTGGACTCGGTGGAGCCGGGGCATACGATTCTGTCGAGTGATGAGCGCGATCTCTGGTTGCTCGACCAGTGGGCCGAGCACTATCCGCAAGCGCGTTTCCTGCTGTTTTATACGGATCCGGAAACAGCCCTCATCGCTGCTCTGAAGGCTGGTGCGGACCCAGCCGACTTTCTCGATGGCTGGCGTGCGGCCGTGCATCGGCTCGTGCGTTTCCAGCGGCGCCATCGGCAACGCTCACTCTTACTCGATGCGGAGTCTGCACGACTCGATCCACAGGCCATGGTCGAGGCCGCCCAGCGCATAGGGTTGATGTTGCGGCTCGACGAGCAACTCTCTCAAGCGGATGAGGATCCTGTGTTCGAGCGTCTGGTGGCGCGTCGTTGGCTCGACCGCGAATCGGATCTGGCACTGTTGCAAGCCGAGTTGGAGGCACATGCTTATCCGCTTGGTGAGCGTCCGGCTGTTGCGGATCCGGACGTCGACCAATTGCTCGAACTGTATCGGCGTGAGCAAGCCTTTCATCGTCGATTGACCGCTGAGCGCGATGAGCAAGCAAGGTTGGTGCAAGAGAATGCCAATGCGGCTAAAGCGCAATCGAAGTTAGCCGCCGAGCGTGGCGCCGAGCTGGAGCGGCTGCAAGCGCGGCTGAGTGCGCTGGAGGCCCAACACACCGCGCTCGAAACCAGCCGCAAGCAGCTCGAAGCGAGCCGGAAGCAACTCGAAACCAGTCACAAAACACTCGAGGCGACGCATAAGGACACAGTCGAGGAAAACGAGCTGCTGCTACTACAGCTCCATCAAGTCCAGGAGGAACTGGAATCACAGTTTCTGCAAGGCAAGCAGCAACTCGAAACGCTGAGCGCCGAAAAAGCCGCACTCGCCAAGGACAAAGAGGCACTGACCCGAGACAAGGCCACACTCACGGCCGCGCGTGATGAACAGTCGAAGTTAGCCGCCGAGCGCGGTGTCGAGCTGAAGCGTCTGCAAGAGCGGCTGAGTGCGCTGGAGGCCCAACACACCGCACTCGAAACCAGCCGCAGGCAGCTCGAAGCGAGCCGGAAGCAACTCGAAACCAGTCACAAAACACTCGAGGCGACGCATAAGGACACAGTCGAGGAAACGAGCTGCTGCTACTACAGCTCCATCAAGTCCAGGAGGAACTGGAATCACAGTTTCTGCAAGGCAAGCAGCAACTCGAAACGCTGAGCGCCGAAAAAGCCGCACTCGCCAAGGACAAAGAGGCACTGACCCGAGACAAGGCCACACTCACGGCCGCGCGTGATGAACAGTCGAAGTTAGCCGCCGAGCGCGGCGCCGAGCTGGAGCGGCTGCAAGCGCGGCTGAGTGCGCTGGAGGCCCAACACACCGCGCTCGAAACTAGCCGCAAGCAACTCGAAACCAGTCACAAAGAACTCGAGGCGACGCATAGGGACACAGTCGAGGAAAACGAGCTACTGCTGCTACAGCTCCATCAAGTCCAGGAGGAGCTTGAGCAATATTTCCTCAAATATCAGGAGTTGAAGGGTCTTCAGGATCATTCGGACGCAGACACGAAAACGGTTTCCGATGCGACCGTGCTCACCGAAAAGTCCGAGCCCACACCGCCGTCTTCTCAGACACCCAAAAACCGTCGTTACAAGCGCCCGCCGGCACTCAAATCAGGCGGATTCATCGGTAAAAAGCGCAAGGAACGTCAGCGACTCGAACGCTATGTGACGATCATCCGTGAATCCGGCCTCTTCGACGAGGCTTGGTATCTGAGCCAATATCCGGACGTCGCCGCTGCCGGCTACGATGCCATCGAGCATTATGTTTGCCATGGCATACAGGAAAATCGCCATCCGGCTCCCTGGTTCGACACAGCGTTCTACCTGGAGCGCAACCCGGATGTGGCTAACTCAATCATGAACCCATTGGTCCACTATCATCAGTTCGGAAAGGCCGAGCGCCGACCGACTCGCCGTGGATATTGATGTATGACGACGATCGATACACTGATCCATCTGGGTGCCGGCCCCTGTCGTGAGCTCGACGCGCACCTCGCCTTGCAACCCGAGCGCCTGATCCTGGTCGAGGCCGATCCGTCGCTCGCCGAAGCACTGAGTGCTCGAGTCCAAGGGCTCGAGTCCGTGGATGTCCGTCACCTTGCTGTGGCATCCAAGCCCGGTGAGGTGACCTTCCATCGCTACAATCTGCCCGATGCCGGTAGTCTTCACCCGGCAACGGGCCTGAAAGCGCTGTTTCCAGGTCTGAAGCGGCTGCAAACCCTGACGATGGAGGCCGTGGGAATCGGTGATCTGATCGATTCGTTCCAGCTGGAGTCCGATGCCGTCCATCGGCTCATCGTTGATCTGCCGGGGGAAGAGTTCCCTTGCCTTCGAGCCTTGTATGATGGCGGTCAGCTCCATCGGTTTCAGTGGCTATCGATGTACTGTGGTCACGAACCGCTCTATGAGCATGGTCTGGCTGCGGGAGCGATCCTGGACTGGCTGAGTGAACAGGGGTTCGACCTCGTCGAGTGCGACGAGACTCAAGACCCGGACCGCCCGTGCTGGATACTCAAGCGCAATCCACTCAAGCTCGAATGCCTGACACTGCAATCACAGATTCAGCAGTTTCTCGCAGACAAAAGCGCACTCACCAAGGACAAGGCGGCGCTCAGTGCCGCGCGCGACGAGCAGGCCAAGCTGGCCGCCGAGCGCCAGCAGCAGATCGAGGCGCTGAACGCTGAAAAAGCCGCGCTCGCCAAGGACAAGGCGGCGCTCGCTGCCGCACGCGACGAGCAGGCCAAGCTGGCTCAGGCCCGACAAGTCGAGATCGATAACCTCAAGTCCCGACTGCAGGAGCAGCAAAAACGCGTGACTGAGCTTGACTCTCAACTCACCGAGCGCGATCAGCGTCAGACGCTCCTGGATGAGGAGCTACACAAAGCCGAGGGGCAGATCGAGCTCATCAAGGACTTGCTGCTACGCAACGAACTTGGTCAGTGATTATTCAAAATTGGCATGTACTCAGTCACGACCGCTACGTCGACCACGCCGAACGGGCGCGCTATCTGTGTTGCCGCACGACACTGGACAGCCTGTCGGTTGGCTTGGCCAACTGGACGGTGTCTTGCTATCATCCGCCCGTTCGATCACACGCCGGGAATACTCAAGGAACGTGGATCCAGTGAGTCAGCGTAGTCGTCAGAAAAACCGTAACAAGGCTCGTCGGTCGGCCGCGCGCGCGTATTCCGGCGTGGCGTCGATGTCTCCTGTGGAGACGTCTGATTCGGTGTCGATGGTCTCCACTTCGCTTCCGGCGCCCGCTTCCACCGCACTGAGTCAGTCGCCGCCGCCCGCCGCTCATGCCGGCGACTTGCTACCGCGCGATGAGCAGTTGTTCGATCGCGTGCTCACCCAGTGGCAGTTCGGCGACTGGAACCGGCTCGCCACGCTCGACCCTGAGGGCTTCGCCCATCATCCGCGTCGCGCTCGGCTGGCGCTGTTGGCCGCTGCGGGTCATCAGCAACTCGGACATCAGGATGAGACGCGCCGTCTGGTGCATCTGGCGTATGAGTGGGGCTGTGATCGTACCCTGATCAAGCGGGTGCTGATCTCGGGGGTCTATAACACGCTCGGGCGTGTCAATGCGCTCGCAGGCCGACAAAGTCACGCCCGCGAGCGTCTTGAAACCGCGTTGGCCGTGGGGGCGCCGGGGCAGGATCTTGGGTTGCTGATGCCGGTGCGGGTTCGGCAGCAATTCGACGACACTGGTCTGCCCGCTCACACCATCGCGACGCCGAGGGCATTGGGTCAAACGACTGATTCCAAGGCCGACCAGGCCACGCTGGAGGCGGCCAAGGTGGCCTGGATGCTCGGCGACTGGAATACACTCACGACATTCGACAAAGCCGACCTCGTGCAGCATCCTGCGCGCGCTGAGCTGGCTCGCCTCATCGCGGCCGGCTATCAACAGGTTGGCGATATGGCGGCGGCTGACCGCTGTACTCAGCTCGCGCTTGCCTGGGGCGAAGATCGCCGGCTGATGCGCGCGACCCTCACCTCCGGTGCCTTCAATCTGCTCGGGCGCGCCTGTGCCGCGTCTTTGCGCTATGGTGCGGCTCAGGCCAACTTCGCGCGCGCCTTGCAGATCATGCAGGTCCGAGACGATGTCAACCACAGCCGGCTCAAGGCCCGTATCGAACACCAGGTCGCGATGATCCCCGGTCTCGATCTCGCTGAGACCGTCGCCGCCATCCTCGGTGCCGAACCAGAGACCGCTGACGGCACCGCTGAGTTGGCGGCCTCATAGGGACACCTGAAATTTTCAAAAGGGCTTACTGGACATGCTTCATCTCAAGAATAAATCCATCCTCGTCACCGGCTGCTGCGGGACGGTCGGTGGCGAGCTGGTGCGCCAGCTGCTCGAAGACTACGGCGTTGACGAGCTCATCGGCATCGACAACAACGAGTCCGAGCTGTTTTTTCAGCAGCAGCGTTATCAGCACTATGCGAACGCCAATTTCTTTCTCGCCAGCATCCGCGATCGCAGCAAACTGGTGCGTCTGTTCAAGGGGGTGGACATCGTCTTCCATGCGGCGGCCTTCAAGCATGTCGTACTCTGCGAGCGGGCGCCCTTCGATGCGGTGCAAACCAACATCAATGGGGTGCAGAACGTCATTGAGGCAGCGCTGGAGGCCAGAGTCGGGCGGGTGATCTTCACCAGTTCCGACAAGGCGGTGAATCCGACCAATGTCATGGGCACCTCCAAGCTCATGGGCGAGCGGCTCATGACGGCCGCCAACAATTGTCAGCGCGGCTGCGACACCATTTTCGCGTCTACCCGTTTCGGCAATGTGCTTGGCTCGCGCGGTTCAGTCATTCCGATCTTCCGTGAGCAGATCCGCCAGGGCGGTCCTGTCACCCTGACCGATCCGGAGATGACGCGTTTCATCATGAGCATTCGCGAGGCGACGCGCCTGGTCATCGACTCCAGCGCGCTGGCCTGTGGTGGTGAGGTGTTCGTCACCAAGATGCCTGTCATCCGCATTCAGGATCTAGCCGAGGTGATGATTCGCCAACTGGCGCCGGTTTATGGCATCGCATTCTACACATCTCTGTAAGTCGTTGAATTTCATAAAACACAGCCTGGAGCGTGCTCTATAAAAAATCAGTGACTTACAGACTTGCGTGTAATGCGATGGGTTTATGGTCATCGCGCCGAGGACATCGAGATCCGAGTCATCGGTTCCAAGGCGGGTGAAAAGCTCTACGAGGAGCTGATGAATGGTGAGGAGACCCGCCGCACCTATGAGCTGCCGACCTATTTCGCTGTGCTGCCGGCGTTGCGTCACATCTCGCGCGAAATCGAATACAGCTATCCCGAGATCCTGTCCAAGGCGGTCGACAATCCCTACCACTCGGGTAACGAACCCTGTCTGTCGCAGGAGCAACTCAGCGAGTTCCTGCAGCAAAACAACCTGTTGCATGAAGACGATCCGCCGCCGGTGCCAACCCAGCGCATTTGGCCAGGTTGAACACGCAAATCTTTCGGCGAACTCAAGCGAGTACAGACATGTCACACATCCTCATTCTTGGCGGTGATGGTTATCTCGGCTGGCCTACGGCCATGTATTTTTCCGCGCGCGGCTATGCCGTCACTGTGGTCGACAACTATTTCCGCCGCAATGCCTGTACAGAACTCGATGTCGGGATGCTCTATCCGCTGCCGAGTCTGTCTGAGCGGGCGCGTATTTGGCACGAAAAGACCGGCTATGAGATCAAGGTCGTCATCGGTGATCTGACCGATCCCGAGGTGATGCGTGGTCTGTTCGATGGGCGGGTCAAGTATCAATGGGCGGTTGATCCGACATTCAGCGGGATTCCGGAGACCGTGGTTCACTATGCCGAACAGCCCTCGGCGCCCTATTCGCTGATCGATTACCGCTACGCGAATATCACGGTTTCGAACAATCTGCTCGTCACCAATAATCTCATGTTTGCGGTTCGGGATTTTGCACCTGAGACGCACATGATCAAGCTCGGTACCATGGGCGAATACGGTACGCCCAACATCGATATCGAAGAAGGGTGGATTGAGATTGAGCACAAGGGGCGTAAAGGAACGTTTCTGTTTCCGCGTCAGGCGTCCTCGCTCTATCACACCACCAAGATCATGGATACCGACCTATTCTGGTTCGGTGTGCGCATGTGGAACCTCAAGGTCACGGATTTGATGCAGGGACCGGTGTATGGGTTGGAAACAGATGAGTCGGCTGTCGATGATCGGCTCAAGACGTTGTTCAACTATGACGAGGTCTTCGGCACCATCGTCAATCGTTTTATCGTTCAGGCAGTTGTGGGTTATCCGCTGACGGTTTACGGTAAGGGGGGGCAGACACGCGGTTATCTCAATCTCAAGGATACGTTGCAATGCGTGCATATGTCTGAGAAGACGCCGGCCAAGGCGGGTGAGCTGCGTATCTTCAATCAGATCATGGAAACCTTCAGCGTCAATGAGCTAGCGGAGTTGACTCAGCGGGTCGGTCGTAAGCTGGGTTATGATGTCACGATCAAGAATATCGAGAATCCGCGCAAAGAGGCCGAGGAGCACTATTACAACCCGACCTATCAGGGGTTGATCGATCTTGGCGTAGAACCGCACTATTTGACCGAAGAGGTCATGGAAAGCATGTTTCGGGTGGTGGCAGGCTATAAAGATAACATCCGTCAGGATGTGATCTTCCGTGGTGTGAAGTGGTGAGGGCAGCAGAATTTTAACCCATCTCATTACACACTAATCTGCAAGTCGCTGATTTTTTATAGAGCACGTTCCAGTCTGTGTTTTATAAAATTCAACGACTTACAGAGGTGTATAGCATGCGATCATGCTAACCCTGCGTGCCACACTTGAGCCCAATGGGCGCATCATATTGCATCCAGCGGTTCAACATGAACAGCCGATTTCTGTGTTGGTGACTTTTTGAAAGAGCCTATCGTGGCTCAAGCTGTGAAAAGCGCGTCAGCAACTTTAATACTATTAAAGTCACCGGCATTTCAGTTACTTTCGATGGAAACTAGGTTTTAGTAATGCGTATATGCTTTTTTACTGCAAACCCATTTGGAATGTTTGGTACAACAGGAACATTTAAACTAATCGAGGAGGCATCAGTTGTCTGCGATACATACACTTTTTCTCGAGAGCCTATGCCGGGCAACACAATATATGAAGCGCCGGAAACTCTTAGTATAGAGTTATATGACTACCTAGCAAAACGACATTATCCGAAAATAATAGAAAAAGTTAAGGCTTTTAATCCTTGTGTGCTTTATATTTTTAACTACTCCGAATGGCCTGAACTCGCTGCGGCGCTAAAAAGCCAGTTTCCAAAAATTCCGATCTTTCTTGACCTTCAAACTCCACTCCTAGCGCAGGGCGACAAACGAGAAGATATTCGCAGTCGCGGAGAGCGTGCGCAATGCTATATAACAAAAGTATTTACTTATTCAAAATCGAATATCGAAACCTGGATTAAAAACCCAGCTGTTTTGTATCATGAATATCCTCTTGGTGTAGATTGCGCCTCCGTCCCACCGTATAGAAGGAAAGCGCTAAAAAATCATCAAGGTCCATACCATGCTATTTATTTTGGTTCGTTAAACCCGCTGCGAGAAATCGATAAATTTGTTTTTCTCTTACAGAAGTCGCTTGGAGCGCTTGAAAAGCAAGTCACTCTTGACCTCTATGGGGATAAAGTTAGTGATCAGTACAGAGAAAAAATACTTTTGCATGAGGATTCCTGGCTGCGATTAAATCTGCGGCCAGCGATATCTCAAAAGGAGCTTTTTCAAAAATTTTCTGATTACGATTTTGGAATCGCTTGGGTTCCTAATACTCAATATACAGATTCGCCGTCACTTAAACTTATTGAGATGATGGCATCAGGTATGCCAGTCATTGCGAGCAATACTAATGCTCATCGATTATGTATAGAAGGCTGCGAACAGATCCCACTTTTTGACGAAACAGAATTCTCCTTAACGGAGGCTCTCAGCAAGTTATTAACGCATTTAGCGTCCCATAACCCCACAATTAATATCAATGCCTCAAAGAGGTATTCTTTTACGAAAATATTCGCCGATCACCTGTTGCCGATCATGGCTGCAGAGCTTGCTACCTTGGGCGGTAAAAGAGGCACAGAGTCCAGTAATCTACTGCAAGCCACCCCGTTAGATGAAAGTCTCACTAACTTAAGCTTCGACAAATCAAATTGTCCAGATTTTATAACGTATGCACTAATATCATCTTTTTACATAAACGGGCAACAGCCTCTCACGGAATACCTAAGAAAAATTTGTGAATACCGAAGTCAAAGCGAGTGCATTCAGTTACAAAAATATGTAGTCACGAATCATCCGAAGCAACTAGTAGGCATCCTTAATAAAAAGGATATATGTCTCACGCGGCCTATAGTTCTAGCGAAGACACTGGATAAAATAAAACAAACAAATCTCAAGGAATTATTTGATTTCTTGTCATGTAGATTCATAATAATTGACCCAGAACTTTTGCTAAGCCAACTTCGGCTAGACGAGGTTATGTCGATATTCAGTGACACAGCAGTACTCAATGTGATCTTAGGTAGGCATGTAGTAGCTTCGATTATTGATGCTAAGGTGCTGCAGAATACAAAAGATTGTAAAAAAGCTACGATTCAAGACTATTGCGATGATGCACTGAAAGCGAAAAGCATAGATTTTAAAGTGCTTCACCAACTGACTCAGAAAAATGAAAAAAATTGTACTAAAAAACTGTCGCAAATATACTGCCGACATAAATATCAGAGTTATAAGACTGGCCTTTCGCTAAAATAGCCGCTTACACTTACAATATGAACATCATTATAATTTGCCGTACTGTATCTCTTGGAATGGGAGGTATGGAGCGAACAGCCTGCAACGTAGCCAATTTTCTAGCGTCTAATAGTCATGACGTTTTTCTCTTTTATGAACGACTTGGGGCGGGCGAACCTGCATATAGCGTCCTGCCTTCTGTAACGCTAATGGGATATGATAGATCCCGATCGTGGGATTTCATTAAAGACTACATCCTATCAATTTCGCCTGACGTATGTATTGTTTTTAGTGCGAGTTCTGATGTTATTAAATTAACGTCGTATCTTTACGATACGGGAATTCCTGTTGTGATGCATGAAGGCAGTAACCCACAACGAATCATAGATAATAATTGGTCGAAACCCAGGAAAGTTTCTTTAGATGTAGCAAGTCATGAACGTAATTGTATCTTGTCTGCCGCGTCTATTATTCGGTTCACATTGCCAGATTATATTAATAGTATCCCAGCAGTCCTTAGGAGTCAGGCTGTTAGCTTTCCTAACGCGTTTAAATTGGCGCCAGAATGTGATACTAGCCAAGAGCGATATAAAAGGAATAAATTGATCAACATTGGGGGGCTAAAAAGAAACAAAAACCTCCACTTACTATTAGATGCCCTCAGTCAAATAAAGTGTTCGATAAGTTTTGACTTATCAATTTACGGCCCCTCGTTCGATAAAAGCTATGAACAAGAAATAAGAGAAAAAATTAACTCATCTGGTTTGGCCAACAAAGTTTACCTTTTTCCAGAAGTGCGGAATATAGAAGAGAAATATCAAGAATCTAGTTTGCACATTATCACCTCGGAAGAAGAAGGCTTCAGCAGTTCTGTTGTCGAAGCTATGTGCGCGGGAGTTTCATCAATAGGCCTGTCCACTTGCAATGGTGTCTACCAACTAATTGAAGACAATAAAAACGGGATGCTTGTTAAAAGCACGTCGAATGTTAAGCGTGTATTGGAGCTTGCTGAAATAATAGAAAAATCTCTTAAAGACAGTGATTTTGTGCGCAATCTTGGTCTTAATGCACTAGATTCTGCCAAAAAATTTGATCCGAAACTGGTTTATCCTAGGTGGGCCGAATTAGTCGCTTCTGCCCAAAAATACGCTCAAAATGACATGCTATTTAACCAGCAATGTGAGGTTCACAAATCTGACGCTATACGCTTTAGGGATGGATTGAGGAAACTATACATTGATACAGGGCTAATTGACAAAAAATTCTATACTTTTCTGGAAGCAAGTGAAGGCAAGCTTTCGAGGAAAATTCCTGGTAATAAGCATAAGTACGACATTGCTATTATAGGAGCAGGAGATCTTGGAAAAATTGGGGGTATTGAAGTTTCATACAAGCATCTTTTTAAAGGCCTATTTGAGCACGGGCTCAAAGTAAAGTTTTTTGGATACAAGTCACAAAACAAAGACTTTAATCCCGACGCAGATCTTAACTGGGTTCCGCCTACATTTGATCTTGAATTTTTTGATAGGGGCCAGTCATTGGAGCATTTTCGTTTAATAAAAGGAATGATTGCACGGGATAATCCAAAATTAGTCGTAATAGTACACAGCTCAAGGATTGCGCAGTTTTTTGCAGCTGCATGTTTTGATTTGGGTATACCTTATATTTTCTCTATGCGCGGTTCGAGTGAATATTGTCTCAGATACATTTGGCCTTGCTTGAAATCTCTACTAAGTACTGCTGAATTATCAGTACGAACACATGTGTTAATGCCCTCCTATGCTGATCTGTTTACGCTTAACGGAGTGAAAAATATTACTGTTATACCAAGCCCTGTTCCAGATGGAAAATTTGCAGTTAACCAAAAACTCTCAAGAGATGACGGCACTTTTAGAGGCTGTCTAAAAACTAAGAAATTGATTTTTATGTATATTTTTTGGAAAATATGGCAAGGTTCACGAGTCAATTAACTTCACTCATGTCGTGAATATGACTTCAAAAAAAGAATCTTCGCAAAAATACCCAAGCGATATCTCCGATGAAGAATGGGAGATTGTTGAAAGCATTTTCGAAGAACTTGAGCCTTATACAACAGGCCGACCAAGATCAAGTGATCTACGTGAAATCTTGAACGCTATTTTTTATTTAAACAAAACAGGTTGTCCGTGGCGTTATTTGCCAAATGATTTTCCATCCTACAAACTGGTTAACTATTACTACAATAAGTGGACAGATAACAAATTGCTTGAAAATCTTAATACCGCTTTACGCGAGCAATTACGCGAAAAAAAAAGACCGAAAACCAGATCCAACAGGCGCGATCATCGACAGCCAAAGTGTCAAGGGAACCCCTGAGTCTAGACGGGCCTCTGGGTTCGATGGCGGTAAGTTAGTCAAAGGTCGCAAGCGGCATATCGTTGTAGATACAATGGGTTGCGTGCTTGTCGTGTGGGTGCATGCCGCCAACATGTTTGATGGCACAGCTGCACGCGAAGTGATCGCACGCTTATTTCTACTCATCCAATCCGTCAAAATTATTTGGGCGGATGGAGCCTACGCCGGGGCAGAGCTGATTGAGTGGGTATTTAAGCAGTTTGCCTGTACGCTCACTATTGTTAAGAAGCAGACCGGTCGCCAAGGTTTTCATGTCTTGCCACGTCGTTGGGTCGTTGAAAGAACATTCGCTTGGCTTGGTCGTTCGCGTCGATTGAGTAAAGATTACGAGCGTAAGCCAACCTCAAGTGAGTCTCAAGTTTACTTGGCGTCTAGTCGGTTGTTGCTTCGCCAAATTTGCAATAATCAAATTCACTATAAATTGGCTACTAGCTAGAAAAGACTGTTTTTCCAGTTTCTAGACAGCCTCTTAGAATCATCTACTCTGGGCGCTTTTCATTTGAGAAACGTGTCGATCTTTTAATTGAAGCGTTTGCTAAAATCCATAGTAAGTACCCTTTATGGACTTTAACACTTTTTGGGGAGGGTCCGCTAGAGTCCTATCTGAAAAGTGCAATCGAATCCTTCAACATAAAAGAAAAGGTATCAATTCTTCGTGAAAGTTCAGTCGAGGGCATGTATCGCCGTTATTTGGAACATCATGTTATAGTGCTAACTTCAAAATATGAAGGATGTCCATTGTCAATTAGGGAAGGTATGGCTAATGGCCTTGTCCCTGTTGCTTTCGATGATTGTTCCGGTATAAACGAAATTATAGTAAATAAAGAAAATGGCTTGCTAGCCGACGGAAGAGATCCAGTCGTTTCGCTAGCCGTTGCCCTTGAAGAAGTAATGTGCTCAGATACTTTAAGGACTCAACTGTCGTCAAAAGCTAAAGCTTCAATCAGTCGATTTGATCCAGATGTTATCAATAAAAAATGGATCGATATGGTTATGTCAGCCCTGAGACAAGTTGAAGTTTTTGATTATAATAACTGTTCTAATTCATCTTTAAGGCACTTTAGAAAATATCTTTATGCATTAAAATACCAAGGTAAACACGCGTCTGACATACTGGAATTTTCAAATGAACCACTAACAAAACTTGAGCGGTTGTACTATGCATTACTGTCAGAATCTCCACTTTTTGATAACCGATTTTATTTAGAGACTTATTATCATGTCAAGGAGAAGGGAGAAGACCCACTTCTTCATTACATTAACGAAGGATGGTTGCTAGGGTATAATCCGTCGGAAAACTTTTGTACGGTTGATTATATTTCAAAATATCAACTACATGATCTTAATTACTGTCCTTTAGTGTATTTTTATCTCTTCGGTTGGTTAATTGGACACCACCCAATTCACACAGGCATTTCTAGAAGTCCTGCCTCTTTCACAACGGTTCCTTTGCGTAAAGAGTGGCAAAAAGATACTGATGCAGTTTTAAAGTGGATGCAAAATAATGAAGAATGGGAAATTTAATTTAATTGCTTGGTATCACGGAAATAGATCACAATTTGTTGCTCTTCTGCACTCGATTGTTAAAAATAACTTCTATTTGAATATAGAGGTAACTGTTGGTACGTCTCGCCCACGTGAGGCAGTTTATTTGATAAGACCTTTTTTGAAGTATTTTTTTATTCGCGTTGTCCGACTGAATCAAGGTGATAATTTTTTGGGAGTCGTTAATTCTGCGCAAAATACCTTATGTCAAAATATCTTAATATCTGCATATAATCCGATCTTTGAAAGAGATTTTTTGCCAGCGTTTATCGATCAGCTTCACAAAGAAATTCAAAAACCTCTGGGTCGGATTAGGACGTTAAGTGGAAATGGTGGAAAATTTTTACTATTGGATAATAGTATAAAAACGATACCCCTAAGCACTAATGAAATTAACTTTATTAGCTCGTTTGTTTGTGGTGCCAGTGATAATAAACATTATCTTAACCAAAGATCGGCACAAAACGCTAAACATGCAAACTTTCAGCTTAACATTTTATTTGTTGGCCCTTGGGCTTTTTCCCTAGATACTGGATTGAAGAACATAGATCTTATATATCCGTCTTTGTTAACAGCGTTAAAAGGGTGTAAATTTCACATATTGCATGGCGCACCAAAAAGACCTGAATTCACGAATAGTCTTCTTAATTGTTATGATGTTACTTTTCATTCTGTCTGCGATAACACAATTAAAGCTTGGATGGCTAAGTGTATTGAGATCGGAAAGCAATACAATATAGACATATTTACAAATGTATTTTATGGTTTTTATTTCGGATATTTTGCTGCAAAAACTGCAAATATTCTTGGGAAAAAATCAGTGGTGAGGTTCCCCGCGAACGAAATTGCTGTCAGAGTTCTGCAAGGGGTATATGACGATATTGATGGTGATACTCGAAAAGCGCTTGATCTTAGGCAGGAACGTGCTGCTGTCCAATTGGCCGACAAGGTAATAGCTGTATCTCCGATTGAACAACAACGTTTAAAACAGTTATCTAATGATCGCGGCAAAGTTTTCTGGTGTATGCGCGGAGTTGATCTTAATCTTTATCGTCCAGAGGAAAAACGTAAACAACGGGTAGCAAATAATTTTTTGTTTGCTGGCAGGAGTGCGAAAGTTAAAGGTCATGAACTAATTGAAGGTGCGGCGCAGATTATTGAAAATTACGATCCAGATATTCGCTTTTACTTTGCTGGACAGTTTGAAAAAAAGGTTGAGGGTAATCGAGTCTATCTTGGTTATTTGAGGCACGACGAGTTACGCCTAACCTATGGTCTTATGGATGGGTTAATTTTACCTTCTGCGTGTGAGGGTTTTGCGAACGTTGTTGTGGAAGCTTGTGCTTGCGGGCTTCCCTGTTTAATAAGTCAGGAAATAAGTAACGCGCTTTTTCAACACGGGAAAAATGTTCTTATTTTCAAGCGCACTGCTAATGATATAACTGAAAAAGTTCTAAGCATTAAGAATGACCAGCAACTTTTCTTGCGTTTGCAGCGCAAGTCTCGTGAGCTCGCAGAAAAAACATTCGACAGTAGCTACTGGGGTGAAGAATATCGAAGTATAGTACTTGGAGAAAGATGCACCTAAAAATAACAACGCAGTCAGCGCTCAGGCTAAGTAATTGATTTTTTGCTCTTATGGTGAGTCGCCCCCCCGCAGTGTCAGAATAAGTGTTACCTGCCCCAGCTGGTTTTCTTAACTCCTCGTGGAGGCGAGAACTCTCAGATTCTGGTTCAGTGACACTCGCTGTGCTAAACAATATGGAAACACTCCGCTCGCTAGAGCGACCTACGGGCCATAGAGACCCGATCTAGGCATGTTGCCCAACCTTAGTGCCAACCTGAACCTTAGCCTTTTTCTAAATGCATTAACTCCGATGCAGGTGACAATTCCCCCGATAACTACCGGCACCTAACACCATCAACTATTTCAAATTTTTGTCTATGAACAACAAAGTGCTCATCACCGGCGGTTGCGGCTTTATCGGCACCTCGCTGATCCATAAACTGCTGGCGCGATATCCCACCGCTCACATTCGCATCGTGGATAACTTCGTCACTGGCTCGCCGGCGGATCTCGCGGAGGTATGCGTGTTTCAGTCCACGCAAGCGGCGGACCTAGCACAGGCGACGCTGACAGCGGGCGTTTTCTTACTGGAAGGCGACATTCGTGACGCGGATTTTCTGTTGCAATGTGCGCAGGGCGTAGACTGCATCGTGCATCTTGCTGCCAATACGGGGGTCGGTCCTTCGGTGGAAGACCCGCGCCTAGACATGGACTGCAACGTGGTCGGCACCTTCAACGCCCTGGAAGCAGCACGCCTGAATGGCGTCAAGCGCTTTATTTTCGCCTCCTCCGGCGCGCCAGCGGGCGAAGTCGAGCCGCCGATTCATGAGGAATTGCCCCCGCATCCGGTTTCGCCCTATGGGGCGAGCAAGTTGGCGGGCGAAGGCTACTGTTCGGCCTATTACCGCACCTTCGGCATCGAGACGATCTGTCTGCGGTTTGGCAATGTGTATGGGCCGCGCTCCAAAAAGAAATCGAGCGTGGTCGCAAAGTTCATTCGGCAGGCGTTGCAGGGCGAGCCGTGCATTATCTATGGCGATGGCACCCAAACGCGCGATTTTCTCTACATTGATGATTTGGTGCGCGCCGTGATGCTAGCAATGGAGCAGCCGGTCGGCGGGGAGACTTTCCAGATTGCCACGGGCATGGAGCGCACGGTCGGCGAGGTGGCGACCCTGCTAGCCAAGGCGCTTGAGAAACGCGGTACTCACATGGACATTCAGCATGACTCACCACGTTTGGGCGATGTGAGGCGAAATTTCTCTGATACCAGCAAAGCGGCGCGGCTACTAGAGTGGCGGACCGAAGTGGAAGTCCCGGAAGGGATTGAGCGGACCTTGGATTGGTTTTTTGAGCAGGCGTAACCCTTGATTCATCGACAGATGAATTGCTGCTTTCAATGGCTTAACTGGGAGTCATGTTATTCATGGCCAATTTCCCGCCTTTGAAAAAAATTGTTGTTGTGTTCGGTTCAGGAAGATCGGGGACTTCCCTGCTGACGCAACTGCTCGCTACCATGGGATTATCTATTTCAGAAAATCTGTTGGGTGGTCATGTTGAAAATCCCGATGGTTTTTTCGAAGATATTGATTTGTTGGAGCTGAATAAAAATATAATCGCGGAGCTTGGGTTTTCTCCTTTTTTACCCTTTCCCGCAGATTGGTTGGAGCATAATGCGGCCACTCAATTCGTCAAGCCTGCACGGGACTTGTTAGAAAAAAAAGTCACTGCATCAAAGAACACCCTTGTCGTTAAGGATCCGCGATTCAGTGTTTTGCTACCTTTTTGGGCAAAAATATTTAAATTATTGAATATTTTTCCCATTTATATCTTGTCTGTGCGCCATCCATCAGCCACGGCAAATTCTTTGGTTAAGCAGGCACCAAATGCGATTTTTCCGGCACTCGCGGAACTGATCTGGTTGTCGCGAACATGTGATGCGCTTTGGCATGTTTCTGGAAACTGCTTTATTGCGCATTACGAGGAAATTCTTGAGCAAACAGAACAGTTCTGTACTGCTATTGCGCACTATTTGGAAGATTTTGGTATTGAGGACATCACAGCGCATGGTCTTAGCGACTCTAAAGTTGTTAAGGAGCGACTAAATCGTTCCAGTGCTTTGCGAAATGAAGCAGTCAATCCTCTTGTTAGTGTGCTTTACAGTCAGTTGTTGAAAAGCCGTCACGGTGATTTTGACAAAAAAGCATTAATGTCTAAGGTGTCAGAATGTCGCCGAGCAATGGAGGGATTTAAGGGGTGGTACTTAGCGGCGCAACAAGCACAAAAAAAACTCGGCGACTCTGAAATTCGCCTGGCCGACTTGAAAAGTGAAGTCGCTAAAATGCGCAAAGACCAGTTTGCAATGCAACAGCAACTTAAAGCAGTACAGAAGGAAAATCAAAGGTTGGAAGTGATGGTTGCTGAGGTTGATAAATTGTCGGGCGCGCTGGCTGGTTTAAGTGAATATCCATGACTAGCAAACCACCTCAAGTCCACCTTGTGAGGTGGCCTGATGAAAACGGACACTTCTGCTTAGTAGAGTCTACTGAGCGAGGCGCAAGATGAGGAGCCAGATTTATTCAGCGAAGTTTCGGGCCAAGACCATCAAGCTGGTCCTTGCGCAGGGGTTATCGTAGGAGGTTATAAGGGTACGCTTGGCAATTACCGTCCCGCTCTGGCACAGATGATTTCGTTTAGTCCTATCAAAAAACGCCGGCGATTTTAGGGGCCATAATTCAAAATGAATTGAGTTTTTTTACCCGATAGTTTTTATTTTTGCGGTGAAATCTAGGTCCTGTTCACAGTAACCAGATATAGGCGCATGCGAGATGCAAGAAGGCGTTGTATCGATTCGCGAGCTTGTCGTAACGGGTGGCCACGCGACGGAATTGCTTGAGGCGATTGAAGAACCGCTCCACGAGGTTGCGCGCCTTGTAGCGGTGCCAGTCGACCTTGCGCTTCGTGTGCCGGTGGCGGCGAGGCGGAATGATGGCTTGTGCGCCCGTCGCTTCGATGGCCGCCACCAGCGCGTCGCTGTCGTAGCCCTTGTCGGCGATGACCGCCTCGGTCACGAACCCCTCGATCAGCGCGGCGCCTTGGGTGATGTCGGCCTCTTGGCCCGCTGTCACGATCAGACGGACAGGATTACCCAAGGCATCCACGCCGGCATGGACCTTGGTGGTCAGGCCCCCGCGCGAGCGACCGATCGCCTGATCGCCACCGTTTTTTTGGGTGCACCGGCCGCGTGCTGGTGCGCGCGGACAATCGTGGCATCGATGAAGAGTTCCTCCATATCCGCCTCCCCTTGCAAAGCCTCAGCGACCCGATGCCACACGCCGTACGTCTCCCAGCGGGCGAACCGGACATACACCGAGTGCCAGTTGCCCAACTCCTTGGGCAAGTCCCGCCAGGGACAACCTGTCCGCGCTATGTACAGCACAGCCTCGACAAACCGACGGTTATCCACGGCTCGACCGCCCTTGTCAGTCGGTTTCCCAGGCAGAAAATCGGCAATCCGAGACCACTGTTCATCACTCAGCATCCGTCGATCCATGTGCAACATCCAAATTCCAAGATGTAAACACAAATCAAATACTGTGAACAGACCCTAGTTACGATGATTCAACGAGGTTGATTTGGCTGAAGCTAAACGCAATCAGCGTCTATTGAAAGATTTCGCGGAAGCTCAGCGTCTCTACCGCGACAGGCAGTTTTCTATAGCCCGAAAGCGATTAGCGGCATATCGCGCTGGAATCGATTACGAGTCGTTTCCGCGCCAGGACCGAAGGCCAGCGGAGCAGATCATCCATAGCTCAGTAGTACTGGTCAGCTACGGCAGCGGCCAGGGACTACTCGACTGCCTGTATAGCCTACGCAAGCAAATTGATCCGCATTTCGAAATCATCCTGGTCGACCAAGGCGGCAACGAGTCAGTGCATGCCGAGCTGGCCACTTGGCCACTCCTATGGGTTTGCCCCCCCATCAACTTGTTCCCATCCGAAGGCCGCAACCTAGGCGCCTACTTCGCCCGAGGTGAATTACTGATCTTCCTCGATGACGACGCCATTGCCCATGAGGACTTCACCGCCCAAGCCTGGTTCGGGATGCACCAAACCCAAGCGCTCGCCTTACGCGGCCGCATTCTGCCCCGCTCACCCGGCCAACCAACAACTGCCACTCCACCACACTACGACTTGGGCGATCACCTCTGCCTCGCCCCGGCGAATCTCGAAGGCAATCTCGTCGTGCGCCGCGCCGCCTTTCAAGTCGTGCGCGGTTTCGACCCCTTGATCTTCGGCCACGAAGGACGCGAACTGGGCTGGCGTCTGCATCAGGCACGCCGGCACGGAGCCTTTGCTGATACCCCTTGGCGCGGAATTTACTACTGGCCTATGCTCCAAATTCGCCATGACTTCGCTAACGGCGAACGGCTGGCAACGAAACGCGCCCGACATGCTCTGGGGCAGGCTTACCTTGATACCTTCGCCCCCGGTGCCTTCGATGCCCCCGAGCGCATGGACCCCGCTCTCGCCGAACTGACACCGGAAACACTCGCTAACCAGCTACCCGGCCCCGGTATAACCCTAATCCTGCGTGCTGGCACCGATCTCACCCAAACGCAACGACTGTTGACAAGTCTGATACAGCAGGCATTCCAGCGCCCGATCGAAGTCTTGATATCGGCCCCGAACGCCAAAGCCGCTGTAGCCATGATCCGCCCTTTTCTGGTAAGACTTACAATTCGTGTGCTCAGTCCCCGATACCTGCATTCCAGACAAAATCTGAGCGATCTCGTCGGGCTTGGGCGCTATGCCAGCATCGCACTCGTCGCCGAAACAGCCGTGTTTTCAAGCAATCCCTGGCCCACCATGCTGACAACCCTGGAACAGCAAGCCGTCGTCGCCGGCCCCGGCGAACTGGCCGAAACCCTGTTGCTCTGTCACCGCTGGACACTCGGACGCGGTTTCACCGAACCCCTGGATACGCCGCTCCCTCAATTGATCAAGCGCCTAACCATCGGGGGGTTAATAAATCGTGTTTAAGGCGCGACATCTGTATGTAGCCCTCTCCGGCCACGGTTTCGGCCACTTAGCCCAGGTCGCGCCCGTCGTCAATGCTTGGCAGTGTCGTCACCCGGCGCGACGCCTGACCATCCAAACCGCTCTGCCTGAAACTGTGGTCCGCGCCCGCATCCCCGGTGTCTCATGCATAGTCATTGGCGAAGCCGATTTCGGCCTACGTATGGCCGATGCCCTCACCGTGCAGATCGACGCCAGCCTCGCCGCCTATCGCACTTTTCACACTGATTGGGAACGCCATCTGACCTGGCAGATCGGCCTGCTGCGCGAAGCAACCCCCGACCTGATCTTGGCGGATATCCCCTATCTCACCCTGGCGGCTGCCGCTCGACTTGACATTCCTGCGGTCGCGTTGTGCTCCCTGAACTGGGCTGACGTACTGGCTGCCTACGCGCCCGAATCCCCTGACCTGGATCGCCTGTGCGCACCCATGTTGGACGCCTACAACAGCGCGGCGGTCTTTCTCTGCCCCGAACCCTCGATGCCCATGCCCACGCTGCGCAACGTCCACCCGATCGGCCCCATCGGCGTGCTGGGCCGTTCGCAACGCCCCTTGATCGACCACCGACTGGGACTGCGCGACGACGAGACTCTGGTCCTGATCGGACTAAGCGGTATGGAAATGCGCCTGTCACTCACCCACTGGCCACGACTGCCGGGCGTGCACTGGTTGACACCGCCTGGAACCGACGCTCAGCGCGACGATGTGCATGACTGGACCATCCTCGGTGCACGCCCCATGGTCGACCTGATTGCCTCCTGCGATGCCTTCTTGACCAAACCTGGGTATGGAGCCTTTGTCGAAGCCGCCTGTCATGGCACACCCGTACTCTATGTCGAACGCGACGACTGGCCGGAAGAACCAGGCTTGAGCCGTTGGCTGCATACACACGGCCGCGCCCAGCGTCTCAGTCGCGAGCAGTTTGCCCAAGGTAACCTGGGAGTGCCGTTGCGTGAACTGTTGGTGCTACCGGCTTGTGAGTCAGCGGCACCGACAGGTATTGCCGAGGCGGTTACATGGTTAGAACGCTTGATGAGATGATGATGGATTACGTTCTGCATTTTACGAACGTAAAATCGCTCGATTATGATGCTGATCCGTATCCGCGCTTATGCGTATCTGTTGCGTCCCGCGTGATAATGTGCCGCGCAATCTGCTCGGGAGCGTGATACCGGAATGAAAAGCTTTATTGAAATGATCAGGCAGGGTTGTTTGAAATGAAAAAAACAGAAAATAAATATGATTTGCATTTTCTGCATGTAGGAAAAACTGGCGGAACAGCTATTAAATCAGCTTTGAGTGATTATCTGGTTTTGTCTCGCTATAGCTTGCTTTTGCACTCGCATGAAACTTCGGTTAAAGATGTTCCTGAGAATAGTAAATTTATGTTTTTCTTGAGGGATCCTATTTCTCGATTTGTTAGTGGCTTTTATAGCCGAAAAAGAAAAGGGCAGCCGCGCTATTTTTCTGATTGGCGTCCGGGCGAAAAAGAAGCATTTGAGTTGTTTCAGACGCCAAACGATCTGGCAAATGCTCTCGCTGGAGGCGCTTTGCAGGATGCGGCACTGAAAGCCATGCATTCTATTACGCACCTCAGAAAATATAAGCATTGGTATGTGACGCTGGATTATTTTGAAACGCGATTGGCAGATGTGTTTTATATCGGATTTCAAGAAACGATGGATAGTGATTTTTCCAAGCTTAAAGTGCTTTTGGATTTGCCCGATTCGTTGCAACTTCCAAATGATGATGTTGGTGCCCATCGAAATCCTCAAAATCTTGACAAGAGCTTGACTCCAAAAGCTGTTGCTGCATTAACCGATTGGTATGCTGAGGACTATGTTTTTTTCTCTAGATGTAAAGATTTCAAAACCTCGAATAATGGTCGAGGTTGAGTGATTGATGCAAACATCCAGGTACGCGCGTTGGCGTACCTGGATGCTCAATGTCAAGCGATGATGAGGACGGTATCGAAGGTCACCGGGTGGGTGTCCTGACCTAAGATGGCGAAGGCCACGGCGCTGCCGGGTTGGCTGCCATCGGCATCGTAGTAGAGGGTGCCGCTGAAGTTGTTGTAGAAGAGGTTGGCGTTCTGGCCGACCCGTTCTCCCTCGTGCCCGGTGAAGGCGGTGAAGACGGCACTGGAGAGGGCGATGACATCCTCGGCATGGTTGAAGTCGGTGATGACATCGATGTTGCTGATAGTCGGTACGGTGTCGAAGACGAAGGTGTCGACACCGGTCCCGCCGGTAAGGATATCGGTGCCGGAGCCGCCGCCGAGCCAATCGTTGCCGGCGCCGCCGTCGAGCCAGTCGTCGCCTTCCTGGCCGCTGAGGGTGTCGTCACCCTCGCCACCCGCCAGGCGGTTGGCCGCCGTGTTGCCGGTGAGGGTGTCGGCGTAGGCGCTGCCGGTCAGCTGCTCGATGCTGATCAGGGTGTCGGTACCGCTGTAGGTGCTGATCCACTGCGGGCCGCTCTGGCGCAGGTCCACTCGCACCGCGTCGCTCGATTCGCTGTAGTCGGCGCGGTCCTCACCGGCCCCGCCGTCGAGCACGTCGTCGCCAGACGGGTTGCCGGCAAACACGTCGTTGCCGTCTCCGCCCTCCTGGCGGTCGTTGCCAAAGCCGCCGCCGAGCCAGTCGTCACCGTCGCCGCCGAGTACGGTGTCGGTCCCCGGTCCGCCCGTGAGGCGGTCGTTGCCGGCCCCGCCGTCGAGCCAGTCGTCGCCTTCCTGGCCGCTGAGGGTGTCGTCACCCTCGCCACCCGCCAGGCGGTTGGCCGCCGTGTTGCCGGTGAGGGTGTCGGCGTAGGCGCTGCCGGTCAGCTGCTCGATGCTGATCAGGGTGTCGGTACCGCTGGCGGTGCTGATCCACTGCGGGCCGCTCTGGCGCAGGTCCACTCGCACCGCGTCGCTCGATTCGCTGTAGTCGGCGCGGTCCTCACCGGCCCCGCCGTCGAGCACGTCGTCGCCAGACGGGTTGCCGGCAAACACGTCGTTGCCGGCACCGCCCTCCTGGCGGTCGTTGCCAAAGCCGCCGCCGAGCCAGTCGTCACCGTCGCCGCCGAGTACGGTGTCGGTCCCCGGTCCGCCCGTGAGGCGGTCGTTGCCGGCCCCGCCGTCGAGCCAGTCGTCGCCTTCCTGGCCGCTGAGGGTGTCGTCACCCTCGCCACCCGCCAGGCGGTTGGCCGCCGTGTTGCCGGTGAGGGTGTCGGCGTAGGCGCTGCCGGTCAGCTGCTCGATGCTGATCAGGGTGTCGGTACCGCTGGCGGTGCTGATCCACTGCGGGCCGCTCTGGCGCAGGTCCACTCGCACCGCGTCGCTCGATTCGCTGTAGTCGGCGCGGTCCTCACCGGCCCCGCCGTCGAGCACGTCGTCGCCAGACGGGTTGCCGGCAAACACGTCGTTGCCGTCTCCGCCCTCCTGGCGGTCGTTGCCAAAGCCGCCGCCGAGCCAGTCGTCACCGTCGCCGCCGAGTACGGTGTCGGTCCCCGGTCCGCCCGTGAGGCGGTCGTTGCCGGCCCCGCCGTCGAGCACGTCGTCGCCATACTGGCCGTTGAGGCTGTCGTCACCGTCCTGCCCATAGAGCCGGTCATCGCCTGCACCCCCCTGGACGGTGTCGTTGCCCCCGAGCGCCTCGATCACCTGGGCGATGGGGTTGGCGCGACCATCGTAGGTGTCTGGACCCTCGGTCAGGCGGAAGCTGTCGCGTACGTTGGTGATCGCCTGCCCGGCGCTGGCCACGGTGTTGGTGAAGCCGGCATCGTCGGTGTAGCTGACCTGGACCCGTACCTGTCTGCCGCCGAGGGTGTCGTCGAGCGCGTGGCTGGCGCCGGTGGCCCCGGACAGGTCGCTCCAGCTGGTGCCGCCATTGGCGCTGACCTGCCATTGATAGGCGTAGCTGGCGCCGGTGAGGCCATCGAGGTCGCCCAGGGCGCTGGTGTTGGCCGTCAGTGTCTGCAACTCCGCTGGCGTGCCGTCGAGGGTGACGCTCCCCGTGGGGGCGTCGTTGACGCCGATGAAGTTGATGGTGGTGGTGGCCCCTACGCCCACCAGGGCGCCCGTCCCGGCGTCGGTCGGGGTGACGGTGACGGTGGCCGTGCCCGCCGGGGCCTCGGAGGTGTTTGTGTAGCGCACTCCGCGCAGTGCCAGCTGGTAGTAGCTGACGTCCTTGGGGCCATCAAACTCCAGCGTCCAGGCGTTGGTCTGGGTGGTGGTGATGCCAAGCCCGGCGAGGGTGCTGATCAGGCTTGCAGCAATGCCGAGCGATTCGGTGGTGCCGCCCGTGGGAGCGCCGTCGCGCAGCGTCACGGTCAGGTGCGCGATGTTGCCGTCCTGGTCGGTGATGGTGCTGTCGGCGGTGGCGATGGCGAGTGCGCCCTGGCCTTCGGTGTAGCTGACGCTGTGGTGGCGACCCGCTCCACCGGGGCCGTTGAGGTCGATCACCGGCGTCCAGGGGGTCTGGATGGTGGTCACGGCACTGGCACTGCGCGCCTGACCCGGCTCGGTGACGGCGCTGTCGGTGACGCTGATCGTCACCTGCCGGTCTCCCGCCGTCGCCGAGGGGTTGCTGTTGAGATAGCGCACGCTCTGCAACAGGGTCGCGTACTCGGCGTGCGTGCCCGCGCCGCTGATCGTCAGTGTCTCGGTCCCGTTGCCACTGATCGTCAAGGTGCCCAGGCTGCCGGCGTAGCTCTCGCCCAAGCTGGACGACAGGGTTTCGAAGCCAGCATCCCGAATGCCGGCGAGGGTGAGCGTGGCGCCGCTCAGGGTGTCGCCGGTGTCGACGTCGGCGATGACCAGATCGTCATCGACCACGGCCACCGCATCACCACGCGGACGGAAGATGGCGGTGAAGCCCGTGCCGGAGCCGTCGTCATCCAGGTCCAGGGTCGGGGCGTCATTGACGTCCGTGACCTCAATGCTCGCGCGGGCGCCATCCAGAGAGAAGGCACTGGTTCCACCGCGCGTCGTGCTCACGTCAGCGGTCGTTCCGGCACTGCCCGCCGACTGATCCCAGGCATAGTAGTCGAAGCTGGCCGTGGTGCCGTTGTCGCCATCCGGCAGGAAGCGGACTTCATCCGTGGCTTTGAGCAATAGCGCTGCACCTTCGGAAACCACCGGGAAAGCCGTCCAAGTACCACCGTCGATACGATATTGCCAGGTGCCGCCGCCAGGGCCGGCATTCGAGGCATCATAAATAGCCACGCCCGAGAGCGCACCGGGATCGACATCATTGGCACCACCGAGCAGGTCCGAGACCGTCTGGCCGGTGTTACCGAGCGCATTTTCATCCATGGTTGTCAGCGCGATAGCCTCTCCATCGAGTACCGACGCATCATTGACCGCCAAGACATCGAAAGTCAGGGTGTTGGCCGACAGTGCCAGATCAATGCCTCCATTGGCCGTGCCACCATCGTCCTGAACCCTGAACGCAAAGCTTGCATAGCCGCTTGCTTTAGGTGCAGCGATCGCGTCGCCGATTGGACTGAAGACGAATCGACCGGCCGCGATGTCGCTAGCACTGATGAATTGATCGAGTGCCACGGGCGCGCCATCGAGCGTCAGACTGCCTGTTCCCGCATCCGGCAGACGGGTGATCTGGACAAAAGCCAAATCATCGGGCGGGATGTCGTTGACATCACTGAATCCAAAGTCGGCCGTCTGGAAGGTATAGATGGCATTTTCGGCGATCTCAATGGTCTGATCCGCGCCCGTGGGAACGTCATTGACCTGAGTCAGGGTAATGGTGGTCGTGGCATTGACACTGTCATAGCCATCGTCATCGACGGCACTGACCGTCACCGTGCGCAGTCCACTACTGTCGGTCGCGGCGGCCTCGTTGATGTATTTCACGCCACGCAGAAAATGTTGGAATGTGGTGGCATCGCGATCGGGTGAGCCGCTAAGGCTAGAGAAGGTGATCTCGTGTGTTCCATTGCCCGTTATCTGGAGTCCATAGGACGGCAGCAAGGCGAGCTGATTGGCATCGAGATACAGATACTCTGCCGCACCGTTGAGCGGATTGTTGAGCGTCAAGGTTACGCTGTCGAGGTTGCCGTCCTGGTCGGTGATGGTTGCCGTGGGGTTGGCGATCGGAACACCCGCCGAGCCTTCGGTATAGCCAATGCTGAAGTCGCGATTCTCGGACGTGTCGCTACTGCCATTGAGGTCGATGACCGGCACCCAGGGAACGGCCACTGTGGTGATGGAGGTTGTGGTAAGCGGGTTGCCGGGTTCAGTAAGCGCGCCATCGGTCACGCTGATGGTGACCGTACGATCGCCGGTGATGGGGCTGGGATTGGCGTTGTCGTAGGTAACAGTCTTGAGCGCGGCAACGTAATCGCCTTGAGTGCCGGTACCGCTGATAGTTAGCTCGGTGTTGTCGCTGTTGGCCACGATGTTCAGTATCGCGCCGGATGGGGCATTGAACGCGCCGAGCGGAGCGCTGAGTGTTTCGTAAATGGTACCGAATAGGTTGTCCAACGCACCAGCCGTGAGTGCAACCGTGGCCGATACGATGGTATCGGGTAGATCGACATCGGTTATGGTCATGTCGGAAGCAACTACGGCCACCTCGACGCCGCGCGGCTTGAAGAGCGCTTGGTAGCCAGTGCCAACCGCCGTGCCATTCAGATCGAGGATGGGCGCGTCATTGAGCGGCGTGATCGTGATACGTGCGCTATCGCTGGCGGTCGAGTAATTGGTCGTACCGCCGCGCACCGCCACATCAGCGTAAGTACCCTGCTGATCGGCTACTCCAGCAACGAGTCCATCCCAGAGGTAATAATCGATGCCGGCTTCGGTGGCATTATCCTCATCGGGCACGAAGCGGATCTTGTCACTCGATCGCAATAGCAGTGCTGTGTCACCGCCATTGATTTGCCCTGTGTCGATCGGGATCCAGCTCGCCCCATCATCCGTGGAGAACTCCCAGACACCGCCCAGGCCGAGCGCAGGGCCGGCGTTCGTCAGCCCATAGATCGCGATGCCATGGTCCCAGGCTTCGTCGTCGGCCGACGCCTGAGTGGTGAAATCCACATCTGTGACCACGCTCTGGCCGGTTACACCGGCGGGATTGGTTCCATCGACCGCACGCACCAGATCCGAGATACGATGGCCGGGGCTGTCGATCGTATCCTCATCGATCGTCGTCAGCGTTGGTTGGCTTTCCACCGCGTTTGTGAGGACTGGGGCATCATTGACCGGTGTGACCGCCAGGGTCAGGGTGTTTGGCGTTGGATCGAGATCCACTCCGCTATTGTCGACGCCACCGTCATCACGGACCTGGAATGTGAAGCTGGTGTAGTCATCGCCCGGCGTGCTGGCGTTGTTCTCATCCGTCGTCGGTACGAAGGCGAGCTTGCCGGCGGTGATGTCCGACACACTGATCTCGTCTCCGGCCTCGACATCCACGCCATCGAGCTGAAGCTTGCCGTTGGCGGGCAGGGTCGTGAGCACGACCGAGAGCAGGATATGAGCGCTACTGCCACCGGAGACTTCGTCAGGGGTATCCGTGAAGCCGAAATCAGCCGCACTGAAGATGTAAGGGGTGTCTTCCAGAGTCACGCGGTGCGCGTCAGCGCCGTCCGGTGCGTCGTTGACCGCCGTGATGTCGACCTGGATCGTTCCGCGTGAAACATCACCACCGCCATCGTTGGTCAGGAATTCAATGGAGGCCGCGCCCGTTCCGTTGACATCCAGCACGCTGCTATAGAGGATCCGCTCGGGTGTTTGCAGCCAGGGACCAAGGCTGGATAGCGCTCCAGTGAGTGTCAGGGTGCCGGTGCCCGAGCCAGTGACCGTCACACCTTCACCGCTCGTGGCTGACAGCGAACCGGCGCTGGTGATGAATGTAACGGTGATGTTCTGATCCGGGCTGTCGACATCCGTGATGGAGAAGGCCGGGGGCAGGTACGCGGGCACATCCTCCAGCATCTCGAAACGCTCGGGCAGACTGCTCACCGTCAGCGCGTCGTCCGCGCCTTGGATGGTGACTCGCAGAACGGCGGTATCGGAAAATCCCGCGCCGTCCGTAACCGTGTAGTTGAAGGCATCGGTCAGCGAGTCGCTCGTATTGAGTGACTCGACGAAGTAGTTGGATTGGTTGACTTCATAGATGTAGTCACCATTCGCTTTGACGCGCAGGGTTCCGTATTGTCCGGCCACGCTGTAGAGGTATTCACCGCTATCAGTCGTGCCAACGGCTCCCGACCCCTCACTCTCGCCACGTCGAATCGCCGTTAGAGTTTTGGTGTCACCGCTGTTTGCATCGGTATCGTTCTGGAACAGATTGCCGGTCGGGTTGGTTCCAGGCGTTGCGTTGGCGACGCCACTGGCCTCGATGGCGGTGGCTGCATCATCGCCGGCGACAGGCGGCATGGCGCCCAGTGTCACGGCTGTGCTCCGTGTTCCAGTCACGGTTTCCGGCGTGCCCTCGTCGTCGGTATAGCTGACCTCGACCGTGATGTACTTGTTGCCATCGGCGTTGGTGAGTGTATAGGCACTGAGGTTGCCAACGACCGTGGTCTTGGCTCCCTCGCTGTCGCCGCGATACCAGGTATAGGTCGGTGTCGCTCTGGTCAACCCGTTACCATCGCTGATGGTGGCGGTCAGGATCTGGCCAGGTGCCAACGAACCTGCAATCGTGACCGAGCCGGGCAGGTTGAAGGTTGGGATGGTCAGTGCGTTGGAGACGGGCGATTCGGCATAGCCGCCGCCGTCTGTATAGAAAGCCTGAGCGCGGATCTGTTGGCTGGATACGCTCTGAGTGACTGTGAACGTGGCGGCCGTGGCGCCCGCGATATCGCTCCAGGTGCTGCCATCGGCGCTGACCTGCCACTGGTAGTTCACCGTGCCAGGAACGCCATCGGCATCGGTTGGCACCGGAGCGCTCAGGATATCGCCGAGTTGGATGTTGCCGCCGTTGTTGTCACTGGGGGTGGCGAGCGTGCCGGGTGTATTGACTGCGGTGGCGCCATCGGCGGCCGCCGCCAGATCCAGGATGAAGCTGGTGGATGTGCTGGCGCCGCCTGGATCTGTACCCGTGACACGTAGATTCAGATAGGGCGTGCCGGCGGGCGGGTTGCCGTTGAAGACGCCGGTGTTACCGTCGAAGCTGAGCCAAGTGGGCAGTGTGCTCGTCCAACCGCCCGCCCCATCGCTGACCTCGGCACCATAGGTGAGACCGGCTGTAGTCGGTGTTCCGTCCGCATTACCATCCGGATCACTGAAGAGGGTGCCGACATTCAGGCTCCAGCCGGCCGTGCCGTTGTGGCTCTGATCCTCCAGGTGGGTTGTGACCACCGGGGCATCGTTGGGATCGGCGATGGTTAGCGTGAAGGTCTGTACGGCGCTCGAGGGGGCGCCGGTGGTGTCGTTGGCGGTGACCTTGAGGTTCAGTGAGCCGGCGGCGCCCGCCGGGGGATTGCCGCTGAAGGTGGCGGTGTCTCCATCGAAGTGGAGCCAGGACGGCAAGGGGTCATCATTGTCCAGGGTCGCGCTGTAGCTCAGTGAACTGCCGTCACTGTCTCCATCGGCATACGAGAAAGCATCGGCTGGGATCTGAAAACTGTGCTCGCCCGCGCCGGTCCAGGTTTCTTCGGGAATGGCGGCTCCAGCCGAGACGCCGGCATCCGTGGTGCTGAGTGTGAGTGGAACCACGGCCGTCGCGGCGCCGCCCGAGATGGCATCGTGAGCGATGATGGTGATCACACCAGGCGGTAAGGAGGAGCCATCGCCCGAGAAGATGCGCGTGCCGCTGTCGAAGGACAGAGCCTGACTGTCAACGAGCGGGGTGCCATCCAATTCTGCCGAATACGTGAGAGCGTTGTTCTCGGGATCGGCGAAGGTCGTGAGTGGAACCTGATAACTCCAGCCGGCGCCATCCGCGAGTTTGGCGAGAATGAGTGTACCGCCGCCATCGGTGTTGTAGCTGCCGGTGAAATCAGTGTCTTGCGGATCAGTTTGATCACCCTGGTTGAGCGAGGTATAGACGACCTTGCTCGGATCAGAGCCATCGAGCGCCACGCTCCAGTTCGAGGTATTGCCGGCATCGACGACAGCTTGAGCGACTTGCTCGGCTGTGAGGGCCGTGCCAGCGGTCGCTGTCACGTCGTCGAAAATCAAGGTGGAACCGCTGAGACCAGTCCCATAAGTGACTTCGAAGATTTCAGGTTGGCCGCTACTGCCGTCGACGGTGCCCGAAATCGAGGGCGGGAGTAGTGCCAAGTCCTTATAGGTGCCGCTGAAATCGTCGAGCGAGATGTCGAGTTGATCCCCATTATTGATATGTGTAAATCTGACTTCGGTCTCGCTGACCTTTGTGACGCTCCAGTTTGCAAAACCGCTTTCACTATCTGCTGTCACAAAAAGATCGGCGATCGTACCGCCTGTGGTTAACACATCGGCCGAAATAGTGACCGTAGTACCGTCAAAGGTCAGCGTCCGCTCGGTACCGTCGTTATTGACCAAATTGAGCACGAAGCTCTCGGGAGAGCCAGTAATACCGTCCTGAACCTTGCTGATTGCAGGGGAACCGGCATAGGTACCAGCGCCGACTAGATCGTTGTAGGTCGAATCGGTTACGTCGCCGTCGCTCTTGGCGGTGAAGATGACAGTCTCTGGGCTGCCGCCCTTGAGTGCCACGGTGTAATTGGTCGTATCACCGGCGCTGACAACGGCCGAGGCCACCTGCGCACCGGTCTGGCCGGTGCCCAACGGAATCGTCTGGCCATCAAAGCTGAGTTCCGAGCCACCCAGCGCCGAGCTGAATTCGACGCTGAACTGCTCGGGGATGTCCGCCACCACCACGGGGGCGATGGGATTGGCGACATAGGGCGGTTGATTACCGACATTGCTCAGATCGAGCTGAAAGACATCGCTGGCTGTCACGCCATCAGAATCCGTGGCCGTGACCTTGATGTAATAGGTACCGTCGGTGGTGGGATCGCCACTGAAGGTGCGCGATGACGGATCGAATGACAGGCCCGGAATCTGGTTCGCGAGTACGCCGTCGTTGAGTAGCGTATTTCCGCTCGCGTCGCTCACGACCTCCACGCTATACGTCAGCCCCAACCCTTCCGCATCGCTGAAGGTATCGGCGGGTACCTGAAAGCTCCAGCTTCCTGAGCCACTGAAGCTCTGGTCACTGATCTCCGCATCGAGTATGGGCGCGTCATTGGTGCCGGTGAGCGTGATGGTCAGCGTCTGGGTCGTGGACGCTCCATCCTGATCAGTCACCCGGAACTCGAAGCTCTCGGTGACGCTCGCCCCCTGGGCCAGGGCATTGATGGCAACGAAGTTGGTGGGCGTATAGGTCCAGTTGCTGGTGCTGGTGTCTAGCGTGAGGGTGCCATAGAAACCATCCTTGGTGACGGTGCCAACACTGCTCGTGCCACCGCGAATACCGAACTGGATGCCAGAGGTGCCGTCCTCGATGTCGTTGGCGGTGAGCGTGCCGCTGAGTGCGCCACTGTCGATTTCGACCTTGCTGGAAGCAACTGCATCGTCCCAGTTCACTGTCTCGGTCAGGGTCGCCGCACCTTGAGAGCTGGTAAAGGTCGGCGGGTCGTTTACAGGCGCGACCGCGACCGAAACGGTTGCGGTATTAGTCGATTGCCCATCATTATTATCGATGACACGAATGGTCAGCGCGCCTGGAGTGCCGTTGTAGTTGGCGGTTGGAACGAATTGGAGCTTATAGGTAGACAGCAACGTCGTGCCGTTGGTGACATCAGACCAGCTTGCGCCATTGTCCACTGAATAACGCCACACCCCTTCACCAGCGGTCGCGGCATTGCTGACGATATAGATGCCCTTGAAGCTGGCGCCGGTATCGACATCGCTGAAGCGTGCACCAAACAGATTGGCGACCGTAGTCCCAGGATTGAGCGCGTTGGTGTTACCCGCATCCTCCAAGATGCCGGGCATGACCGCATCGCCTGTGACGCTCGGCAAGTCGTTGACGCCACTGAAGGAAACGGTCAGGGTCTTGCTGCTGCTCAGGCTGCCGTCCGAGACCGAGACTGTGAAGTTGTGGCTGGCCGTGGCGCCGGCCGCCAGGGTGTTGATGGCGGCCGCGTTCGGTGTGAAGGTGAAACTGCCGTTGGTCGCGACGCTCAGGGCGCCATAGGTTTGAGTGCCGCCGCCGGAGAAACTGAGCGTGCCAGTCGGCGTGCTGTCGGTCGCCGTGAGTGTGCCGGTGAGATTCGAGAACGACGTATCGTTTGTGGAGGTGTCGACGACGGTACCGATGTTGCTGTAGCTATCGGTAAACGTGGGTGCGGTCGGAGTGGGAACCGGATTGCTGCCGATATCTTCCGGCTGGGGCGGTGGCGCGCTGGGGTTATTGGTGCCGATATAGATGGAGTAGGTTCCACGATAGCCCGGTGAATAAGTGGTCGCGCGGATTTCGTCGCCGGGTTGGTAGACCCAGGTAACGAAGGCGTCGTAACTGCGTTCACCGTCGCCGCGGTCATCGTCTTGGGTCACGATGCTTCCGCCTCGGGCCACTTGTAGGTAGTCATCTACCGTCGACGAGTTGCCCATGTAGACATAGACGGTCGTGCCCGCCTCGACGCCATTGAGAATGTACCTGTCCCATTTATTACCCGCACGCAGCGGGTTCTCTGGGTCGCTATCGGTGATCTCGCCGTCGTATTTGGTCTGGAAGGTATAGCTCCCCCATGTATAGGGAGCCGAGGCCAGACCTGATGGAAGCTGCGAGTCAGTACCAAGCACGGTGTCGTACGCAGGGATCGCTAGGGTGACACTTTCAATGGGACCGGTTTGAAATTCCAATGTCCAATCAGCACCGAGCACACTGGTGCCGGTAAAATTCTCCGACGCCGCCACATCCGCCCCAGTCAGTTCGGCCAGTCGCGCGACGAAGGCCGCACCGCTTTCGCCCTCAGCGACGTTACAGCCATAGAGCAGGATGTCGCCGTCCTCGCTTAGATGTTCGCCGAGCGTGACCAGATCTTCGGCGCGCTCATCGAGCACCGCGCCATCGAGCACCAGATTCCCAAGATCCACCCGCCCCGAGTCGCCATGGCTGACGACATGGATGGCGTTCAATCCCGAGCGTCCTTCCAGCGCAGCCAGGATCTGGGCCAGCCCGTCCGTCTCGGGATCGAGCAGATGCACCTCCGCCTCGGTGGGCAGACCGGCAAGTAGGGTATCGAGATCGCTCAGATCACCGGCGATGAAATAAAGGTTAGCGGAGGTAGCAGACGGATTGGCCATGGGATCTCACCAAAATCGAGTTTTGATCGAATGCGGCAAATATCCAGGTACGCGCGTTGGCGTACCTGGATGCTCAATGTCAAGCGATGATGAGGACGGTATCGAAGGTCACCGGGTGGGTGTCCTGACCTAAGATGGCGAAGGCCACGGCGCTGCCGGGTTGGCTGCCATCGGCATCGTAGTAGAGGGTGCCGCTGAAGTTGTTGTAGAAGAGGTTGGCGTTCTGGCCGACCCGTTCTCCCTCGTGCCCGGTGAAGGCGGTGAAGACGGCACTGGAGAGGGCGATGACATCCTCGGCATGGTTGAAGTCGGTGATGACATCGATGTTGCTGATAGTCGGTACGGTGTCGAAGACGAAGGTGTCGACACCGGTCCCGCCGGTAAGGATATCGGTGCCGGAGCCGCCGCCGAGCCAATCGTTGCCGGCGCCGCCGTCGAGCCAGTCGTCGCCTTCCTGGCCGCTGAGGATGTCGTCACCCTCGCCACCCGCCAGGCGGTTGGCCGCCGTGTTGCCGGTGAGGGTGTCGGCGTAGGCGCTACCGGTCAGCTGCTCGATGCTGATCAGGGTGTCGGTACCGCTGTAGGTGCTGATCCACTGCGGGCCGCTCTGGCGCAGGTCCACTCGCACCGCGTCGCTCGATTCGCTGTAGTCGGCGCGGTCCTCACCGGCCCCGCCGTCGAGCACGTCGTCGCCAGACGGGTTGCCGGCAAACACGTCGTTGCCGGCACCGCCCTCCTGGCGGTCGTTGCCAAAGCCGCCGCCGAGCCAGTCGTCACCGTCGCCGCCGAGTACGGTGTCGGTCCCCGGTCCGCCCGTGAGGCGGTCGTTGCCGGCCCCGCCGTCGAGCCAGTCGTCGCCTTCCTGGCCGCTGAGGGTGTCGTCACCCTCGCCACCCGCCAGGCGGTTGGCCGCCGTGTTGCCGGTGAGGGTGTCGGCGTAGGCGCTGCCGGTCAGCTGCTCGATGCTGATCAGGGTGTCGGTACCGCTGGCGGTGCTGATCCACTGCGGGCCGCTCTGGCGCAGGTCCACTCGCACCGCGTCGCTCGATTCGCTGTAGTCGGCGCGGTCCTCACCGGCCCCGCCGTCGAGCACGTCGTCGCCAGACGGGTTGCCGGCAAACACGTCGTTGCCGTCTCCGCCCTCCTGGCGGTCGTTGCCAAAGCCGCCGCCGAGCCAGTCGTCACCGTCGCCGCCGAGTACGGTGTCGGTCCCCGGTCCGCCCGTGAGGCGGTCGTTGCCGGCCCCGCCGTCGAGCACGTCGTCGCCATACTGGCCGTTGAGGCTGTCGTCACCGTCCTGCCCATAGAGCCGGTCATCGCCTGCACCCCCCTGGACGGTGTCGTTGCCCCCGAGCGCCTCGATCACCTGGGCGATGGGGTTGGCGCGACCATCGTAGGTGTCTGGACCCTCGGTCAGGCGGAAGCTGTCGCGTACGTTGGTGATCGCCTGCCCGGCGCTGGCCACGGTGTTGGTGAAGCCGGCATCGTCGGTGTAGCTGACCTGGACCCGTACCTGTCTGCCGCCGAGGGTGTCGTCGAGCGCGTGGCTGGCGCCGGTGGCCCCGGACAGGTCGCTCCAGCTGGTGCCGCCATTGGCGCTGACCTGCCATTGATAGGCGTAGCTGGCGCCGGTGAGGCCATCGAGGTCGCCCAGGGCGCTGGTGTTGGCCGTCAGTGTCTGCAACTCCGCTGGCGTGCCGTCGAGGGTGACGCTCCCCGTGGGGGCGTCGTTGACGCCGATGAAGTTGATGGTGGTGGTGGCCCCTACGCCCACCAGGGCGCCCGTCCCGGCGTCGGTCGGGGTGACGGTGACGGTGGCCGTGCCCGCCGGGGCCTCGGAGGTGTTTGTGTAGCGCACTCCGCGCAGTGCCAGCTGGTAGTAGCTGACGTCCTTGGGGCCATCAAACTCCAGCGTCCAGGCGTTGGTCTGGGTGGTGGTGATGCCAAGCCCGGCGAGGGTGCTGATCAGGCTTGCAGCAATGCCGAGCGATTCGGTGGTGCCGCCCGTGGGAGCGCCGTCGCGCAGCGTCACGGTCAGGTGCGCGATGTTGCCGTCCTGGTCGGTGATGGTGCTGTCGGCGGTGGCGATGGCGAGTGCGCCCTGGCCTTCGGTGTAGCTGACGCTGTGGTGGCGACCCGCTCCACCGGGGCCGTTGAGGTCGATCACCGGCGTCCAGGGGGTCTGGATGGTGGTCACGGCACTGGCACTGCGCGCCTGACCCGGCTCGGTGACGGCGCTGTCGGTGACGCTGATCGTCACCTGCCGGTCTCCCGCCGTCGCCGAGGGGTTGCTGTTGAGATAGCGCACGCTCTGCAACAGGGTCGCGTACTCGGCGTGCGTGCCCGCGCCGCTGATCGTCAGTGTCTCGGTCCCGTTGCCACTGATCGTCAAGGTGCCCAGGCTGCCGGCGTAGCTCTCGCCCAAGCTGGATGACAGGGTTTCCTGAAGAATGAAGTCGTTGTCGCGATCACCGGCGGTGATCGTAACCGTCGCGCCGCTCAGGGTGTCGCCGGTATCGACGTCGGCGATGACCAGATCGTCATCGACCACGGCCACCGCATCACCACGCGGACGGAAGATGGCGGTGAAGCCCGTGCCGGAGCCGTCGTCATCCAGGTCCAGGGTCGGGGCGTCATTGACGTCCGTGACCTCAATGCTCGCGCGGGCGCCATCCAGAGAGAAGGCACTGGTTCCACCGCGCGTCGTGCTCACGTCAGCGGTCGTTCCGGCACTGCCCGCCGACTGATCCCAGGCATAGTAGTCGAAGCTGGCCGTGGTGCCGTTTTGAGCGTCAGGGACGAAGCGCACGCTGTCGGTGTCTTTCAACAACAGGGCGCCGCTCTCAGAGACCGCACCAAAGGCGATCCAGGTACTGCTGCCGGCGAGCTGATATTGCCAGGTGCCGACGCCAGGACCGGCGTTGCTGGTCGCATGGATGGCGATACCTTGCAGGTTGACTGGGTCGACGTCGCTGATGCCGGGGATCAGCGACGAGACCAGGTGGCCGGTGTTGCTGGTCGCATCTTCGTCGATGGTCGTCAGATTGGAACCGGAACCGCTGAGCACCGGGGCATCGTTGACCGGATCGACGTCGATCGTGATGGTGTTCGCGCTCGCATCGAGGTCGACACCACCGTTGGCGGTACCACCATTGTCCTGGACCTGGAAGGTGAAGCTGGCATAGTCGTTGCCGCTCCCCTCGCTGACAGGCGTGTAGACGAGTTCGCCGGCCGCAATATCGGCGGCACTGACGAACTGCCCGGCGCTGACCGCGTTGCCGGCGAGCGTGAGACTGCCCAGCGCCGGCAGACTGGTAATCTTGACGGCGAGCAGGCTGTTCGGCGGGAGGTCGTTGGAATCCGTGAAGCCGAAGTCGGCTTGGGAGAAGGTGTGAGCGCTGTCCTCGTTAATGGTCAGCGTCTTGTCGGCACCCGCCGGAGCGTCGTTGATCGGCGCCATCGTGATGGTGGCGGTAGCGGCGAGACTGTCATTGCCATCATTGTCCGTGGCATTGACGACAACGATGCGGTGCGCGCTGGTATCGGTATCCTCGGCGGTGTTGAGGTATTTCACGCCGCGCAGATAGTACTGGAAGATGGTGGCGTCGCCGCTGCCGGTGAAGGTGAGTTCATGTGTTCCGTTGCCCGTCAGCGTGATGCCGTCGCCCGCGAGATTAGCCTCCTGGGTCGGGTCGAGATAGAGATACTCCTCTGCACCGTTGAGTGGATTGGTGAGCGTGAGCGTCAGGCTGACGATGTTGCCATCCTGGTCGGTGATGGTGGCCGTGGGATTGGCGATGACCAGACCAGGGTCATCCTCGGTGTAGGCGACCGTGTAGTCGCGATTGGTCGAGTCGTCGCTGGAGCCGTTGAGGTCGACGACCGGCACCCACTGGACCTTGACTGTGGTATCGGCGGTGGCCACTTCGCCGCTGTCGTCGGTGAGGGTGACAGTCAGGGTGCGATCGCCGTTGAAGGGGCTGGTATTGGCGTTGTTGTAGAAGATGGTTTGCAGCGCTGACTGGTAGTCGGCCAATGTCCCTGCGCCGCTGATGATGACTTCTGGGGTGCCGTTGCCGGTGATGGTCAGGGTCGCGCCCGACGGGGCGCTGAAACTGGTGATGGTTGCGCTTCCGGCCCCAGCGGCGCGCGCGCTCAGCGTTTCGTAGTCGGTGCCAAAGAGGTTGTCAAAGGCTCCGCCGGTGATGGCGACCCGGGCTTCGGTCATCATGGAGCCGTCCGGATCCGTGATGGTGATGTCGCTGTCGACGACCGCCACCTCGGTGCCGCGCGCCTTGAAGGTGGTTTGGTAGTCGTTGCCCGTGGCGCTGCTGGAATCGTCGGCATCCAGATCGAGCGTGGGTGGGTCGACGACGTCGGTGACCATGATGCTCGTGCTATCGCCGTTCAGCGAGAAGGGGGTGTCGCCGCCACGGCTGGTGACATCGGCTGTGCTGCCGGCGCTACCGCTCGCTTGGTCCCAGGCGTAATAACTGAAGCTGGCGGTGGTGCCGTTCAGAGTATCCGGTACGAAGCGCACCTTGTCGGTGTCCTTCAGCAGCAGGGCGCTGGTTTCGGAGACCGTGCCAAAGGGCGTCCAAGAACCGCTATCGACTTGGTATTGCCAAACACCGCTGCCGGTTCCCGTGATGGCTGTGGCATAGATTGCCACGCCCTGTTCGATCGAGGCGGTTCCAGCGTTCGCCGGGTCGGGATCCGTGATGGTCGCCAGGAGGCTGGCGATGGTCTGGCCGGTGTTGCCGGTGTCATCCTCGGTGATCGAGGTCAAATCTTGGCCGGTGCCTGGGGTGAGTACAGGGGCATCATTGGACGCTGTGATCGAGGTGCCGAGCGTGACGGCGGAGGCCGAGACCGCCGAGGTTTCGGCCGCGCTGTCGTCGCTGGTGACATCGAAGGTCGCGCGCGAGGCGCCGTTGGTATAGCTGCCGCCGAAGGTACTGTCGACCGCGTGAACAGAGAGCGCGCCTGGGGTACCGCTATAGTCGGGCGCCGGCACGAATCTTAGCAGCGAGGCGGCGCTCAGCAGCAGGCCGTTGCTTGCGGAGACTGAGCCGACCGCCTGCCAACCGGAGCCGCCATCGGTGGAGTATTCCCAAGTTCCTTCGCTCGGGGCGCTGGCGTCGCCGACCACGACGATGCCGCCCAGTGTATCGGCTGGAACATAGTCTTCGTCTGGATCGGAATAGAGTGCATCGAATAGATCCGAGACCGTGCTGCCCGTGGGATTTCCAGTATCCTCAGCGATGGTGCTTAGAGTTGCGGGACTGGTGAAGCTGGGGGCGTCATTGATCTGCCCCGTCACGGTGATGGTGCTTGTTGCTGTGCCGACATTCGCCGAGCCATCCTCGACAGATATTGTGAGGGTGCGCGTTAAAGGCAGAGAGACAAAGTCATCTGCTGTATTTTCATAAGTGATTTTTTGAGCGATGGCGCTGATATCAAAGTCATCGATAGATCCTGGAGGATTAGCTTGCGTGACCGTAACAGCATCGATGAGAAGCTCGCCGCCAAGAGCTTTACCGCCGGTAAAGTCATAGGAACCCGCGACAAACACAAATCGGTAAACGCCTTCTTGTCCAGCGCTAATCACGATCGTCTCGGTTGCTCCGCTCGTGCCTCCGGTCTCTGAGTTGCCTGTCTCATCGAGGATCGTGATAGTGTTTCCGGTATTGACATCGATGAGATAACCATAGGCGTCATAAGCATCACCGCCGGCTAGGGCTTTCCACCAAAAGGAGACCGAATCACCCTGCTGGAGTGAGACCGTGCCGTTGCTATAGACATAAGGGCCGCGGATGACACCATAGCTTTGGTTGATCGAGGACGAGCCAGTGTTTAAGCGAACTTCATAATTGGAATTTGAATCATGGTCAGCAACATAGGCTGACTGATTAAAAGTGCCGCCTGTTGTGTTATCACCAATGGAGCCGTTATTTGTCGGATAGGTGGTATCGATAGGTGTTGATTGGCCAGCGATTTGATAGACACCATCAAGCCTAACCCGCTCGCCACTACGCCCTTCATTGAGCTGCGTTGTCCAGCCGGTGATGGCTGTAGAGTTTAGCGCATCATCCTGGAAATCACCGTTTTCGAAGACGTTGGAAAAATTGATTCGCAGTGGCTGTCCATTCTGCCCGTTCAGTGTCGCATCGACGCTGCCAATGATCTCATGGCCGCTTCCTGTGCCGCGATAGACTGTGGTTCCAACAATAGAAATCTCGCCATCCACATCAGATGGCGTAGCATCCGTTTGAAGCGCAAGACGTTCACCCGAGGCTGCGCTTGTAATCTCAAACTGCAGATAACCACCGGAATAATCCGTACCGCCAGCGAAGGCGATATCACCGTTGTCGAGAGCAACAATTCCATCACCTTCCGTATAATTTGAGTAATCGTCGAGATTCGAAATCGTGATGGCGGCCATCAATGCATCATAGTTGGGCGATGTTAGAGGTGTCGTGTTAACGACGCCGACTGTCGTTTCCAACTCCCAATCCCCGCCCAGCGCCGCCGCGCCGGTCACATCCACCGAGGCCGCCACGTCCGCCCCCGTCAGCTCGGCCAGCCGCGCGACGAAGGCGGCGCCGGTCTCGCCCTCAGCCACATTACAGCCATAGAGCAGGATGTCTCCGTCTTCACCAAGGTGCTGGCCAAGCACGGCGAGATCCTCGGCCCGTGTCTCGAGCATCGCGCCATCAAGGTTCAGGCTGCCGAGATCCACCCGTCCCGAAGCGCCGTGGGTGACGACATGGATGGCACTCAGTCCGGCGCGTCCCTCCAGCGTCGCCAGGATCTGCGCCAGTCCGTCCACCTCTGGATCGAGCAGATGCACATCCGCCTCTGGCGGCAGACTCGTGAGCAGGGTGTCGAGATCGCTCAGATCGCTAGCGATAAAATAGAGGGCGCTGGACAGGGCGGCGACATTGGTGGTCATGACGATCCTCAGGATACGATGGGGTGTGGAAACGACTGGAGCATGGCTTGGTCGACATGGGGCTGGCGGGCTCGTCAGCGATCAAGCGAGAGCTGATCAATGCACAGCGCCTTTGGGCTAACGATGGACGCGGATACCTTGGTTTGCCATTCACTGTAACTCACAAATTTTCACAATTCAGAGTCGTTTGATGTGTGCGGGGCCAATGAAGCTGAGGCCACGCCCGAACACAGAACGCACAGGAAGTCCCAGGCCAAGCGTTTGTTCGGCTTTCTTGCGCAATCGGTATAGCAGGGTTTCGATGCGGTGGAAATCGTCCATGGCTGTCGAACCGCTGAGGTGCAGCAGCAGATCTTCCTTACCGATGATTTCGCCTGGGCGCGACATGAGATAGGCAAGCAGTTCGATCTCACGTGCGGTGAGTGCGACCGCCTCACCGTTGGGCGCATGCAGGCTACTGTCGAATAGATCCAGGACCCAGGGGTCGGGTTGGTCCTCGCCGCGGCGTCGGCTGATTTGGTTCAGTCGCCGAAGTACTGACTCGATGCCGGCCTCCAGTTCGTAGAGATCGACCGGTTTGACAAAATATAGGTCAGCACCACGCTTGAGACCCTGGATGCGGTCGGCGGTCGCGCCACGCGCGGTCATGGCGATCAGGCCGTAGCGGTTGGCGGCTGCGAGATGCTCGATGAGGCTGAAACCATCTTCGCCGGGCAGACCGATATCGACGATGATGATCTGGGTCGGGCGAGTGACCAAGTGTTTGTAGAGCGCTTCGGCGGAACCGACGCTCCAGGCCGGATAGCCGCAACTGCGCAGAAAGAGTTCGAGATTGAGGCGCAGATCCGCTTCGTCCTCGACAATAGCGATGGTCGGGCGATGTGTGTGTGGAAGCGTATCCATTTTGAACCAGAACAGCGGTAAGGATTGGTGAATCAGGCTAGACGGCATGGGCCGGGTTGGCTATTCACTAAAATTCACGATTTCTCACGGTTACGAACAGGCTGATACTGGCGCAAAACCTCCAATGCGATCTTCATCGAAGCGTTGCCTTCAAGGATTGACATTTTTCGTGCTCGTTATGCTGCTCTGGAGCGGACCTGGACAGGCTGGCGAAGAGCAGCGCCGATGGCGCTTGGGCAGCGACCTCCGCTATGGACTCTATCTGGACGATTCGGGTGCGCTTGGGGTCGAGGAGGTCATGGCGCTCAAGGCCGATTCCTTTATGCCGCTGTGCGGTGTGATGGCGCTGGGCTATACGCGCGCGGCCGTCTGGTTACGCTTCGAACCACCGCCACTCGCACCTGGTCAGCACGATTGGTGGCTGGAAGTGGCACCGAGTTATCTTGATACAGTCGATCTCTACCAGAACGACGGGTCGCAATGGAGTGTACAGCACGCGGGTGATTGGCGACCATTTGCCGAGCGAGCCATTACGCATCGACATTTCGTTTTTTCGCTCCGCCCGGATGGCCAGGGGCCGATTTTTTTGCGTCTACAGAGCGCCAGTTCGATGGTGGGTATTCTGACGCTCTGGGAGCCGGGCGCCTTCGTGGCGGCAGATACGCATCGTACGCTAGCGTGGGGCCTGCATCTGGGCGCCTTTGCAATGCTGACGGTCTTGATGGCACTTCTGGCCGTGGTGTTCAGGAATCGTGAGCTAGCCATCATCGCGCTGGTCGGTTCATTCAACCTGCTGGCCATGGCCGCAACAAAGGGCTTTTTGGCCGAGTGGCTATGGCCGTCACAACCGCGTGTGGCGAGCCATGCCGTGGGTTGGATCTCGACCTGGATGCTGGCCAGCGCCTGCTGGATGATGCGCGAATTACTGACACGAGGCACACGCCAGCGCTGGCTCGATCGCTGTCTGATGGTTGCCACTGGACTCTTTGTACTGGCGCCGCTGAGTCTAGCCATAGATCGCTATGGCGAGTTCATGGGACCGTTATATCTGCTCCATGCGCTGGCGGCTGTAATGGGGGTTTGGGTGGCATTGATACGTGTGCGCGAGCATGCGGGGATCTATGAACTGGCCATTTTGACGGCTTTTGTGATCTATGTGTCGGTGGTCGTACCTCTGTTGCTGGTGCTGCTCGGAATACTGGGTCAGGCTTCGACACTGATGAGCGTCTGGATCGTCGTCATTCCGCTGTTTCTGACCATCTCGGCCGTAGCGCAGACACTGAGGATCCGCCGGCATTATTGTGCGATGGCGGTGGCGCGCGATCAGGCGCTCGACGCGGCGCGGGCGGCCGAGCGACGGCTGGAGGGCGAAGTGCGTCTGCGCACATCCGAGTTGGTGCGTGCTCAGGAGAAACTGCGCGCGTCGCTGGAGTTCGAGCGGCGCCTGCGTCTGGAGCAGCGTCACCTGGTCGATATGCTGAGCCATGAGTTTCGCACGCCGCTGGCGATCGTGGATGCCGTGGCGACAAATTTGACTGCGGTGCCGCCGGCCGATGGATTGGATCTGCGCAGGCGCGTCGATCAGATCCGTCGAGCTACCGGTAGTCTGGCGCAACTGATCGCCAACTATCTCAATAATGATTTGCTGGAGCGCGGTGCTTTCGAGGCGAGTGTGAGAGTCACGGCGATCGAGCCATTGATCGCGGAAGTGTCACGTTTGGTTGCGCGTTCACCACGGCATATTTTTTTGGTCGATCCGTCGGAGGCACCGCCATTCTGGTCGCTCGATCCCTTTTTGATCCGCATCGCGCTAAATAACCTGATCGACAATGCGTTCAAATATGCGCCACCGGGGGAGGTGTGTCTGACGGTGCGCGCCGATGAGGATAGCGAGAGCCTGTCGTTGATGGTCTCGGATTTAGGGACAGGGATCAGCTCAGAGGAGGCCGAGCGGATCTTCGACAAATTCCAGCGTGGGCGTCGGATTAGTGGTATTCGTGGCACGGGACTGGGGTTGTTCATCTGTCGGGAGATCGCGCGGGTGCACGGGGGGGGTATCCATCTCCGGATGGGAGACGACAGTCTGATGGGTGGTGTAACTTTTGAGATCCGTCTGCCGCTGCATCCGATGTGAGCCGTACGTTCAGCAGGTCGCCCACTGAGCAACACTGGGCTATAATCCGCAATTCCGTCCAGATACCTGGTGCGTCCCGTTTCGTGTGATCGTTACGGCACTTAAGGCATATATACATGCCGCGTCTACGCCTTGCTGCCGTAGTCCTGGCTCTTAATGACTCATCCACAGATCAAACCGGCAGGCCACTCGTGAAACCACATCACCGCACCGACGACGAGTTGCGTTCTGCTCTCAAGGCGAGTCGCGACTCATTTCTCTTTGCCGGTTTTTTTAGTCTCTTCATCAATTTGTTGATGCTGACCCCGGCCCTCTACATGCTGCAACTCTATGATCGAGTCCTGGTCAGCCGTAGCGAGTCGACACTGATCATGCTGACACTCCTGTTAGTCTGGCTGTTTGTGGTCATGGGTCTACTGGAAGTGCTGCGCTCGCGCATCTTGGTAAGAGTCAGCGCACGCTTGGATATGCAACTCCATCCGCGTCTGTTCGGTGCGATGTTCGATGCCAGGTTGCGTGATGGGCGCGGGGCCGGAACTCAGCCGATCGATGATCTCAGCAGCCTGCGTCAGTTTCTGACTGGGAATGGCCTCTTTGCATTCTTCGATGCGCCCTGGATGCCAATCTATATCGGCGTGCTTTTCCTGTTGCATCCATTGATTGGTATATTTGCGATCTTCGCGGGCGTCGTACTCCTCAGCCTTGCAGTCGCCAATGAAATGTCAACGAGCAAGCCACTCAGCAAGGCCAATGGACTCGTCATCAGTGCACGTAGTTATCTTGGCGGCAATTTGCGCAACACCGAAGCGCTCGAGGCCATGGGTATGCTGCCGCGTATCCATGGCCGCTGGCTCGAGCGCCACCGCGAAGCGCTACGGCTCCAAGCGCTGGCCAGTGATCGCGCCGCTTTTTTATCCAATAGCAGTAAGATTTTACGTATGCTCTTCCAGTCACTGACCTTGGGGCTGGGAGCCTATCTGGTGCTCCAGCAGGAAGTAAGTCCTGGCGGTATGATCGCGGCTTCTATTCTGCTAGGTCGCGCGCTCGGTCCCATCGACCAGTTGATCGGTGGCTGGAAGGGTTTTCTCGCAACCCGCTCAGCCTACAAACGTTTGCATGATCTGCTGAACTCCATTCCGCCGCGTCCGCGTTTCATGCCGCTACCAGCCCCGGATGGAAGGGTCTCGCTCGAGGGTGTGCTGGCCGTTCCGCCAGGATCGACTCTAACTGTTTTACGTGGTGTGCAGTTCGATATTGCGGCTGGAGAAGTCATCGGTATCATCGGTCCCAGCGCTGCCGGAAAATCGAGTCTTGCGCGCGTGTTGCTCGGTGTCTGGCCAGTGGCAGCGGGTAAGGTACGTCTGAGTGGGGCTGACATCAATCACTGGAATCGCGATGAGCTCGGCCCATATATTGGCTATCTGCCTCAGGACATCGAGCTTTTCGATGGAACTGTGAGCGAAAACATTGCACGCTTCGGTGAAGTCGATCCAGAGCGGGTAGTAGCTGCCGCCAAGCGTGCTCAGGTCCACGAGATGATTCTGCGTCTACCCAAGGGCTACGACACTCCCATTGGTGAAGGTGGAGCCGTGCTCTCGGGTGGCCAGCGTCAGCGTATTGGTCTGGCACGTGCCATGTATGATAAACCTGTTCTCATCGTACTCGACGAGCCCAATTCAAACCTCGACGATCAAGGTGAGTTGGCACTGGTTAAAGCCATTGCCCAGCTCAAATCTGAGGGAACCACAGTCATCATCATCACACACCGTCCCAGCCTTCTGGGCTCAGTCGACAAGATCCTGGTGCTGCGTGAAGGGCATGTCGAAATGTTTGGACCACGCGATCAGGTATTAGCCCAGTTTGCGCGACCGACGGCTGTTTCGCGTCCGGCCACAGGCGCAATTTCTGTCCAGGCTGCTGGTTGATGAGGCGCTATGGATATCACTACTGCTGATTCAGCACCCCTGCCAACCAACGACAAGCCTGAGCGGCTTGCCGGTTTGCTCTTGTTGCTGTTGGCTTTGGGGGGCTTTTTATCTTGGGCGTTCCTTGCGCCAATCAATGGGGCTGCCGTGGCTTCTGGCGTGGTTGCGGTCGAGTCGGCACGCAAGATCGTGCGTCATCTCGATGGCGGTGTCGTCAGTGAGATCCTGGTGCGTGAGGGTGATCGGGTGGAAGAGGGTGAAGTGCTGGTACGGCTCGACGATACGGAGGCTAGTGCTCGGCTCGAGATTGCTCGTGGTCAGTATCTGGCGCTGCGCGCGCAGGAGGCGCGGCTGATTGCCGAGCGCGATGGTCTCACCCAGATCCCGTTCGCTGATGAGCTGATCGCTGCCCAAGGCGATATGCGCATCGCTGAGGCGATCACCGGTGAGCAGCGCGTATTCCTTGCCCGTCGTCAATCGCTCGATGGCGAGAAAGAAGTGCTCGATCAACGCCGCGATCAATTGCAAGAGCAGATCCGTGGCCTCGAGGCTTTGATTGCGACCAAGACTAAGCGCATCGGCCTTTATCAAGAGGAGATTGACGGGTTGCTCAATCTCTTCGACAAGGGACTCGGCGATAAGCGCACGCTGCGCGAATACGAACGGCTTTCAGCCGAACTGGAGGGCGAACGTGCCCAGCATCGGTCTGACATCGCTGCTGCACGTATCCAAATCGGTGAAACCGAGATCCAGATTGCTCAGCTCAAGCGCAAGTTCACCAGCGAGGTCGTTACGGAGTTACGCGACGTAGAGACGCAACTTGCTGATTTGCGCGAGCGCATGCGTGCGCTTGGTAAGACGTTGGAACGCACTGTTATCCGCTCACCCGCGGCTGGTGCTATCGTCGGTAGCAGTGTGCATACCATCGGAGGAGTCATCCGTCCCGGTGATCATATTCTCGACGTCGTTCCAGAGGACGAATCGCTTATCATCGAGGCACGCGTTCAGCCGATCGACGTCGATCGCGTTTCGCCTGGGTTAGAGGCGGATCTGCGCATGAGTGCTTTTAACACCCGCACTACACCAGTCGTCCAGGGGCGGGTATTGACCATCTCAGCCGATCGGCTTTTAGACGAGTCGACCAGGCAGTACTACTATCTGGCACGCATCCAGGTTACAGACGATGGAATGGCTAAACTGAAAGGATTGACACTTCAGGCTGGAATGCCGGTAGAAGCCATGATCAAGACCGGCGAGCGTACCTTCATCGATTATTTGGTCCGCCCCTTCACTGACAGTCTGGCAAAGGCTTTCAGGGAAGAATGATAGTGTTATTACATTGCGTGTGAATTGCTGGTCCGTCCAAGATGCAACAATTGTTCTAATGCCGCCACGATACGCGGCCCTGTTTGTCCATCCCACCTCTCTGGAATGGTGCCCCGTTTCCATTCACCCGCAAAGAGCCGATCCAGCGCCGGCCCGAGTTTAGCCGGGTCGGTGCCGATCAGCTCGTTGGTGCCGATGGTCACGGTCTCGGGGCGCTCGGTGGAATCGCGCAAAGTCAGGCAGGGGACACCCAGCACCGTCGTCTCCTCAGTGATGCCGCCTGAATCCGTGATCACCGCCTTGGCCGAGCGCACCAGATAGTTGAACTCCAGATAGGGCTGCGGATCGACCAGCTGCACGTTTGCTGGCACCTCACCCAATTCATGCAGGGTCTTGGCCGTGCGCGGGTGCACTGGAAAGACCACGGGCAAGCCGCGCGTCCCAGCGCCGATCGCCGCCAGCAGACGCGCAAAGCCATCGCCCCGATCGACATTCGCCGGACGATGCAGCGTCAGCACGAAATATTCACCCGCCCGCAAGCCCAATTCATCCCAAAAGGGCGGCTGGCGCAGTCGCGGCAGATTGGCCAGCAGACTGTCGATCATGGTGTTGCCGACGAAAAAGATCCGCGACTCATCCACGCCCGCCCGGCGCAGATTGGCATTGGCCACCTCGCTGGTGGTGAAGAACCAGTTGGTGATCGCATCCGTCACCATCCGATTGATCTCCTCGGGCATGGTCCAATCGCCCGAGCGAATGCCCGCCTCGACATGGGCGACCGGGATACAGCGCTTCTGCGCCGCGATGGCACAGGCCATGGTCGAGGTCACGTCGCCCACCACCAGGCACAGCCGGCATGGCGCCTCCAGCAACAGACGTTCGTAGCGGGTCATGATCGCGGCAGTCTGTTCCGCCTGACTCCCAGAGCCGACCTCCAGATTGACGGCAGGCTCCGGAATCCCGAGTTGCGCGAAGAAGTCGCCCGACATCCGGCTGTCATAGTGCTGGCCGGTATGCACCAGGCGATACCGAAGTGAACCACCAGCCGCCTGGCGGGCTTCGAGCGCCCGTATGATGGGCGCGATCTTCATGAAGTTCGGGCGCGCGCCGGCGATGATATCGATCAAAGGCATAGGCATAGCATTGTCATCCTGAATACTGACTCGGAACAGCGTTCGATATTGGCTGGATGATCCAGGTTATCCGCCGTATCTGCAAACCCACGGAGCATCGGTTCGCGATCGGGCAGGCCGCCCAATCAATCAGGTTGAGTGTGGCACAGATCGAGACGTTGCGAGCCGGCGATTCCCTGATCATTCGGATGTTGTTCATGGCAAAATGCCGTACCCTGCCTGATGGGCACTTTTCTGAGTGTTGATGCAAGGATTTTGAAATGTGTGGAATCGTCGGCTACATCGGCGCGCAAGAAGCCACCGCGATCGTGCTCGCGGGACTGCGCGAGCTGGAATATCGCGGCTATGATTCGGCGGGCCTCGCCGTACTGGAAGCGGGCGCACTGCGTTGCTTCAAAGCCGTCGGCAAACTCGACAATCTGGTCGCCAAGGTGGGTGACTACCGCTCCTCGGGACCCGTGACCGCCATCGGCCACACCCGTTGGGCCACCCACGGCAAGCCGACTGAGGCCAACGCCCATCCGCACGGTCTGACCCACAGCCAGGTGGTGCACAACGGCATCATCGAAAACTACCTCGCCCTGCGTGACTCGGTCGACACCCCCTTCCTGAGCCAGACCGACAGCGAAGTGATCGTGCATCTGTTCGAGCAGCGCCTGGCGCAACAGCAACCGGGACTGAGCGGCGCCCTGGCGGCGTTTCGCGACACGCTTGCCGCCTTGCGCGGAGCCTATGCCATCCTGTTGATCAGCGAAACGCTGCCGGGACACGTCTTCTTCGCGCGTCTGGGCTCCCCACTCCAGATTGGATTGGCGGCAGATGGTTGTCACTTCGCGTCCTCGGATGCCGCCATGGTCGGCGTGTGCGCGACGGCGGTCTATCTGGAGGACGGTCAGTGGGGCGTGGCCGGCACTGACGGACTCCAGCTCTTCGACGCCACTGGTGCAGTGGTCGAACCCCGTCTCCTGCCCTTGCCGGCGAGCAGCCTGGCCGCACGCAAGGAAGGATTCCGCTACTTCATGGAGAAGGAGATCTACGAACAACCGCAGGTGCTCGCCGACATCCTCACCGGTCGCCTGCGCGACGAGGCCGTGACCCTGGACGAGTTCCCGTCCGCTTGGCTGGCGAATTTCAGCTCGGTGACACTGTGCGCCTGCGGTACCAGCTATCACGCCGCCCTCGCCGGCAGCTATCTGCTGGAACGTCTGGCGCGCGTGCCGGCCAAGGTCGAGATCGCCAGTGAATTCCGCTATCGCGACCCGGTACTCGATCCGCGCGGACTGTTCGTCGTCATCTCCCAGTCGGGTGAGACCGCCGACACCCTGGAGGCTCTGAAGCTGGCCAAGGCCCAGGGGTTGGCGACCCTGGCCCTGTGCAATGTCGACAACAGTTCCATGGTGCGCGAGGCTTCACAAACGCTGCTGTTGCGTGCCGGAATCGAGAAGGGCGTGGCCTCGACCAAGGCCTTCTCGGCCCAGGTGATGACCCTGTGGCTGCTCGCGCTCTACTGGGCGCAGTCGCGCGACACACTCGATACCGCGCGCCGGGTCGAAGAGATCGCCGCCATGCGCCGCACGCTGGACGTCGTGCGGGTACAAAAGCCGGTGCACGAACGATTGCATCGGCTCTCCAAGCGCTATCTGCACGGACATGGCTTCTTCTTCATCGGGCGTGACCTGTTCTATCCGCTGGCACTGGAAGGGGCCCTCAAGCTCAAGGAGATCAGCTACCTGCACGCCGAAGGCTATCCGGCCGGCGAAATGAAACACGGCCCCATTGCCCTGGCCGACGCGGAGCTGTTCACCATCGCGCTCATGGCGCGCAGCACCCTCTACGACAAGATCAAGAGCAACGTCGAGGAGCTTTCGGCGCGTGATGCCACCATCATCGCCATCAGCACCGAGGACTTCGAGCTGGCCGACGACCTGATCCGTATCCGCGCGTTCGAACACCCGATGCTGGAATTTTTCGAGATGCTGGTGGTGGTGCAACTGCTGGCCATGGAGATCGCCATCCGGCTCGGCAACGATGTCGACATGCCGCGCAACCTGGCCAAGAGCGTGACGGTGGAGTGAGCGGAGTGGGGCGCCGGTGGACGTGCCTGGTTCTGTCTAATCGACCACCTGCGCATAGTTCTGTCCACGCACACCCTTGAGCAGCGAATCCACGTCTTCGGTCGAGACCCCGAGCATCTGCAGCGCCTCGGCGCCGAGCCGCAGACTGCTCTCGATGGCCTCGGGATAAGCGCGGGTGGCACCGGCGCGGATCAGGCTGCCGCAGGCGTCGAGATCACGCGCGCGGGCGATCACAGGCACATACGGATACGCCTGATGGATATGCGAGACGGCCCGATGGGCCGTCGGCCCGTGGTCAATGGTCAGCACGACGAGCGAGGCGCCCTCCACATGCGCCGCCGTCAGCAGTTCCATGTCACCGATGTCGCCATAGTAGACAGGCCGGCCATCACGCACGCCATGCTCGACATTGGCCGGATTGGTGTCGAAGGCGATGAATGGGATCTGATTGACCTCCAACAGGGTGGCGATGGTGTGTCCTACACGCCCATAGCCGCCGATCACCACACGCCCCTTGGGTACCACGCCCGTGGTCGCCTCGTCGAACGACTGGATCGGCCCCGGGCGGCGTTCGAGCCGCCGCGCCACCTGATCGCCGATGCGTACCAGGATCGGCGTCAACATCATGCTCACCGAGATCACGCTGAGCGCAATGACGAAGGTCGCATCGTCGATGAGTCCGAGCGTCTTGGCAAAGCCGAAGAGCACGAAGCCGAACTCACCGTTCTGGGCCAGCAGGAAGGCCACGCGCGTCGCCACCCCGCGCGGCAGTCCAAAGACGACCGCGATCCCGAACAGCGCCGCGAGCTTGATGGCCAGGATCACCAGTACATGCTGGGCGAGCAGCCAGGGATGGTCGGCGATCGCCGGCAGATCGATCGACATGCCGACGGCTACGAAGAACAGGCTCATCAGGAGACCCTTGAAGGGCTCGACATGGGCCTGGATCTGGAAGCTGAAGCGCGTGGTCGACAGCAGCATTCCCATCATGAAGGCGCCGAGCGCCATCGACAGCCCGGCCTCGTGCATGGCCCAGGCGGCGAGAAAGACCGCCAGCATCACCACCAGCGCGAAGGCTTCGCGATTGTTCTGGCGCAGCAGCCGGTCGAGCGCGAAGGGCACCACATAGCGCCCGGCGACCAGCACCAGTCCGACCAGAGCGACCACATGCAGCAGCTGCTCGCCAAGCGAGACCTCATCGGCCGCGCGCCCGAGGTCCGACATCAGGGGCACGATCGCCAGCAGCGGCACCACGGCCAGATCCTGCATCAGGAGCACCGCAAAGGCCGTGGTGCCATGGCGCGTGCTCAGATCGCCGCGCTCGTGCAGGAGCTGCATGACCAGCGCCGTCGACGAGAGCGCCATCGTTAGACCCATGAGCAGCGCCACCGGCCAGGAGGGCGCGTAGATGGAGAGATAGAGCGCGATCACCAGACCCGAGAGCAGGATCTGCACCGTGCCCAGCCCGAAGACCTCGCGGCGCAGCGCCCAGAGCCGCTTGGGTTGCATCTCCAGCCCGATCATGAACAGGAGCAGCACCACGCCCAGCTCGGTGAAGTTGCGCACGTCCTCGACGTGAGCCGTGACATAGGGGCCGGGCGAGTGCGGCCCGACCGCCACGCCCGCGACCAGCAGACCCAGGATGGACCCGAGTCCCAGATGCTTGAACAGCGTCACCGAGAGTGCGGCGGCGGTCAGGAGCACGATGGCCGACAGGATGAAGCTATGCAGTTCCATGACGAGATTCGGGCCGGACTGGCGCTGTGGAGCGCTTTGGCGCAAAGCGTGTCAGTTTAGACAGGATCGGTGCGATGCACCAGAACGGCCTGAATGTCGCACTTCTTGGTCTAGAGACAGGCGCGTGCCATCTCGCACAACTCCACACGTGCGCGCAGACGGCGCGACAGCATGAACGATCCCATGAACTTGCGATGCAGGAACAGCGTCTCGGGCGCCGGCGCGGTGCTGAAGACGCCGGAGTGAAAGAGCGCGCGCCCGCGATGGTAGATGCGCTCGAACAGATCCGAGAGGCCGAAGTCGTAGTGTCCCGGATGACGCAGCGGCTCGGAGGCCAGTTCGAGCAGATCCATCATCGCCTCGACGTGCTCATCCGGATCATCGGCGCCGACATAGCCGAGCGCGACCGAGGCCGCGCGCATCCCGGCGCGATCGCCGCTGATCGCTGAAGCGGCCAGCCGGCGATACTGCTCGACCAGCTCGGGCGCGACCGGCTTGGTCGCCCCGAAGTCGAGCAGCACGATGCGTCCGCTCGCCGCGTCATAGAGATAGTTGCCGAAGTTCGGATCGGTCTGCACCAGCCCGAATTCGAACAGTTCGCGCAGCGTCAGACGCATCAACAGCGTCGCGGCCCGATCGCGCTCGGCGCGTCGATACTCGGGACCGGCCAGCCGGTCGACCGGCACACCCTCGGCGAAATCCATCGCCAGGATGTTGCGCGTGGTCAGATCGCGATGCACGGCCGGGATATGGAAATCCGGATCGTCCCCCACCCAGACGCGATAGGATTCCAGCGCCTCGGCTTCCGCATCATAGTCGGCCTCGCGATGCAGTTGACGCCGCGCTTCTTCCAGAAAGGGCGCGATGTCCAGGCCCTTGGGCGCCATCCCGAACGAGCGCCCGAGCATGGCCAGATTGGCGATGTCGCTGTCGATGCTCTCGCGCACGCCGGGGAACTGGATCTTGAGCGCCAGCCGCCGGCCGTCGCGGGTCTCGGCGCGATGGACCTGACCGATCGAGGCCGCCGCGATCGGCGTGAACTCGAAGCGCTTGAACCGCTTGTCCCAGCCCGCGCCGTACTCGGTCTCCAGCACGCGCGAGAGCTGACTCAGCGGCATCGGCTCGGCGCGCTCGCGCAATGTGCTCATGATCTCAGCGGCCTCGGGCGTGAAGATGTCCGAGCCGTCCATCGACATGAGCTGGCCCATCTTCATCACCGCCCCGCGCATCCGCGCCAGACGATCGGTGAAACGGCGGGTGTGCTCGGGCGAGAGCTGGATGCGGGCCGGTTGACCGCCGGCGCGGGTGCGTGCCAGATCGATCAGGCCCTTGACGCCGATGCCGGCGGCCAGATCGCCGGTGGCGCGACCGAGATGCCAGAGTCGGCTCAGACGCCGGCTGGGGACGGCGAGACCGCGTGATTCGGGGTGCTGTGACATGGAGCGAGGTTCCGTGAAGGCTGGACCACAGAGGATGTGGTGGTGGCGGATGCAGACGGATCACGAGCGGTCCAGCAGGACTCGACCCGGATCGCCGAACGCGATGAAACACAGACTTTGAAGGCGATTCCCGGAAAAGTTCAATCCCGAGAGTCTTCGTCGGTCATCCGGACCGCGTGCAGTGTCTCCAGCGCCTGCTCATAGTCGAAGCCGCGAATCTGACGATCCAGTCTGTTGGCGGTCTCACCGAAGGCGGCGCGCAGCAGCGGACGCACCTGCTCGAAGAGGTCGTTGACCGCCGTGTCATGATCCGCCAGCAACTCGGCGAGCTGGGTCAGAACGGTGTTCAGTCGGGCACGATCCAGGTCGTCCGCCGGCGCGGCGGGGGCCGGCGGCTGGTCGGCGTCCAGGTGAGGCAGGACGGCGCACAGGTGCCCGGTCAAGGCCTCCAGCTCGGCGGCGAGCAGCTCCAGCACGGGCTGGAGTCGCTCGCTGGGCTGATGTGCGCGTGCCGACTGCTCCAGAGTCTGGGCCAGATCGCGCAGCACATGCGCGCCGAGCGTCGCGGCCGACCCTTTGAGCTGATGCGCCTCGTGTTCGAGTGCGGCCAGATCGCCCCGCCCCAGATGCTCGGCCAGCTGGTCGGTATCCGCACGATGCTGGTCGATGAAGCGACCGAGCAGCCTCAGATAGAGCGCCAGATTACCGCGCAAGGGCTTGAGTCCCTGCTCCAGGTCAAGTCCTGGAATCGACTCCAGCGCCTGTCTGTCCACAAGGCTCGTTGGCGGGGGGGCATTGCGGGTCTCGGTTCGCGGCGCCGGCTGAATGTCCGCCGTGCGTTCCAGTACGTGCGGCAGCCAGCGCGCGAGCGTCTCGGTCAGTCGTTCGGGCTCGATGGGCTTGGCGAGGTGATCGTTCATGCCCGCCTCGATGCACTGCCGGCGGTCGCTCTCGAAGGCGTTGGCCGTCATGGCCAGGATCGGTAGCTCGCGATACTCGGCTCGCGCGCGGATGGCGCGCGTGGCTTCCAGTCCGTCCATGACCGGCATCTGGACGTCCATGAGCACCAGATCATAGGCGTTGGCGCACACCTGCTCCAGGGCTTCCCGGCCGTTCTCGGCCAGCGTCACGCGCGCACCGGTAGCCTGGAGCAACTGGAGGATGACCTCCTGGTTGATCTCGTTGTCCTCGGCGACCAGGATGCGCGCACCGCGCAGGCGCTCGCCATGATCGGCGGGCGTGTCGACCCGATCCTGAACGACGGGCAGATCCCGTGCGCCCTGGAGGGCTGCCGCCAGCGCATCGTGCAGACCAGAGGGCGTCACCGGTTTGGCGAGCACCTGGATGGCGCCCATGTCTTCGCGGCAGCTGTCTGGAAGCTGATCGCCATAGGCCGTCACCATGAGCAGTTCGGGGTGATACCGCACAGGCAGCGCCTGAAGACGCCGGACCGTCTCCAGGCCGTCCATGTCCGGCATCTTCCAGTCGATGGTGATCAGATGATAGGGATCACCGCGTCGATCGGCCTCGATGACGGCCGATACGCCCTCCAGACCGCCGGCGACCGCCTCGGCGCGCAGGCCCAGGCTTTCGAGCAGATGGATCAGGATGGCGCGGGCCTCGGGATGGTCGTCGATCACCAGGGCGCGGCGTCCGCGCAGATCTTCGAGCTTGGGGTCGGGGTGGGCCGGTTCACGCGCCGGTTCGAAGGGGATCTCTAGCCAGAATTCGCTGCCCGTGCCCGGCTGGCTGGACGCGCCGATCCGACCGCCCATGAGTTCGGTCAGACGCTTGCTGATGGCCAGTCCCAGCCCGGTGCCGCCATAGCGGCGCGTGGTGCTGCCGTCGGCCTGCTCGAAGGCGCGGAACAGGCGCGCGAGCTGCTCGGCGGTCATGCCGATGCCGGTGTCGCGGACCGTCCAGCGCAGCCACAGCGTCTCGGGGTCGGCCGCGCCGGCCAGCGGCACGGACATGGGGTAGACCGCGATGGCGATCTGGCCGCGTTCGGTGAACTTGACTGCGTTGCTGATCAGATTGAGCAGGATCTGACCGAGGCGGACGCCATCGCCATGCAGCCGCAGCGGCACATGATCGAGATCCACCAGGACGTTCAGTTCCTTGGCCTGGATCTGATCGGCGACCAGATTGAAGACATGGTCGAGCACGCGCGCCGGCTCGAAGTCGCGGGCTTCGAGCGTGAGCTTCTCGGCCTCGATCTTGGACAGATCCAGGATGTCGTTGATGATCTGGAGCAGATGCTGGGCCGAGTCGTTGAGTCGGTTCAACTGCTCGGTCTGGCGCGGGGTGAGCGGCTCCTGCCGGATGAGATGCGAGTAGCCGATGATCGCGTTCATCGGGGTACGGATCTCGTGGCTCATGTTCGACAGGAAGGCGCTCTTGGCGCGGTTGGCGCCCTCGGCGGCGACCTTGGCCGCTTCCAGCTCGGCGGTGCGGGTGGCGACCAGTTCCTCCAGATGTCCGCGATAGGCTTCCAGCTCGCGCGCCGTCTCCAGGCGCTCGCGCTCCTGCCGCTTCAGTTCGGTGACGTCGCGCCAGACACTGGAGATCAGTGTTCGGCCATCGTGTATGACGCGCCGAAAGTTGATTTCGACATCGTGAATGCGGCCCTCCTTGTCACGATGGCGCGTTGCGAAGCCGCCGATGTCCGCGTTCAGGATGGCGGCAATGTTGGCAGCGATCTCCTCGGACGCCTGTTCGGCCTGGATATCGGTGATCGACAGGCAGGCGAATTCCTCGCGTGTGTAGCCGAGATCACGATAGACCGCATCACTGAAGGCCAGGAAACGCCCGGTCTCCGGATCGACCAGCGCGATGGAGTCCGTGGTCTGGGCGAACATGGTCTCGATCAGCAATTCGCGTTCGGCGAGTCGCCGCGCGTTGGTCAGGTCACGCACGACACCCAGGAATTGGGCGTTGGTGTTCAGCGGGCAGATACGCGCCTCGAACTCGCGCGGACCATCGGGCAGGGGAAGGACGTACTGGAAGCTGACCAGCTCGGAACGCTCGACCGCGGCGGCGAGATATCTGTCGAACAGCGCCGCGACATCGGGCGGCAGCACCTCGCCTGGATGTTTGCCGATGAACTGTTCGGGCGGGACATAGAGCCTGTCGGTCGGCCCGCGAAACTCAAGGATGGTTCCGTCGGGCGCGAACAAGAAGAACAGGTCCGGAATGCTCAGTCGCGGATCCACGGGTGAACTCCGGCCACGTTTGGCGGCTAGTCGTTCAAGCGTCCGGAACCCCATCGAAGAAATCGACCCGCCCGGTCTCCAGCGCGTATTCGGCGCCGACCACCAGCAGTCCGTCGCTTTCGATGAGTGATTCGATGATGCGCGAGCCGTGACGCAGCTGGTTGGCCGAGGCACGGACGTTGGCGCGCACGGCGGCGCCGCGCAGGGCCTCGCGATCGTAACGCAGATCGGTGTCGAGCAGCGGCTGCACCGAGGGTTTGACCCGATCGACGATGGAGGCGATGTTGCGCGATTCGCTGCCTTCGCCTTCGAGCAGGGTCTCGATGGTGGCGGAGACGGCGCCGCAGTGCGAGTGACCCAGAACCACGACCAGCCGGGTGTTGTAGCGTGAGACGGCGAACTCGACGCTGCCGATCTGGGACGGAGCGACCACGTTGCCGGCGACACGGATGACGAACAGGTCGCCGAGTCCCTGATCGAAGAGAATTTCGGCGGGGGCGCGTGAATCCGAACAGCCGAGGATGATGGCGAAGGGTTTCTGGCCGGCGGTCAGTTCGGCGCGGCGCTGATAGCTCATCATGCGGTCGAGGCTGGTGAGGTTTTGCGCGAAGCGCTGATTGCCTTCGCGCAGACGGTCGAGGGCCTCGAGGGCGGAGATCGTGTTGGGCATGGAGCAGGGTCTCTCGTTCGGCGGTGATGTTCGAGTGATGCCGGGGCATCGAACGCGCATTCTATACCGAAGGAACAGTACTGTTTGGCTGTAATTTCAATACATTCCGTTCGCCCTCGCTGCGGGCGATGATGACGGCGCCGCAGGAATCGCTGAAGACGTTGACGGCGGTGCGCATCATGTCGAGCACGCGGTCGACGGCCAGGATCAGGCCGATGCCTTCGAGCGGCAGACCGACGGCGCTCAGGATGATGGCGATGGCCACCAGACTGGCGGCCGGGATGCCGGCCACGCCGATCGAGGTCAGGAGCGCCAGCGAGACGACCAGGAATTGGGTGCCGAGGCTGAGTTCCAGCCCATAGGCCTGGGCGATGAAGAGCACGGCGACGCATTCATAGAGCGCGGTGCCGTCCATGTTGACCGTGGCGCCGAGCGGCAGCACGAAGCTGCTGGTGCGGTTGGAGACCCCGGCGTTTTTCTCCACGCAGTCCATGGTGATCGGCAGCGTGGCCGAGGGGGACGCGGTCGAGAAGGCCGTCACCAGCGCCGCGCCCATGGCAGCATAGTGACGGCGTGGATCGACGCCGCCGAGAAAATAGAGCAGCAGCGGCATCACCACCAGGAAGTGCGTGGCCAGCGCCAGGGTGACGGTCAGGAAGAACAGCGCCAGCGGGCCGAAGGCTTCCAGCCCGGTATCGGCCACGGTGCGCGCGACCAGGGCGAAGACGCCGATGGGCGCGAAACGCATGATGAGATCCGTGATGCGCATCATGATCTCGAACAGACCCTCGAAGAACCGGCGCTGGATGCCGCCCTGAGTCTCGTTCAGGCGCGTGAGGAAGAAGCCGTAGAGCAGGCTGAAGAAGATCAGGCCCAGCATCTGGCCCTGGGCGGCAGCCTCGATCACATTGGTCGGGATCATGCGCAGGAAGACCTCGACCACGTCGCCGGCGTCGCGATCGCCGAGGCGCTCCTGCAGGGCGGCGGCCTCGGCGCTGAAGCCGAACACCTCGGCCGGGTCGCCCTCGACCACGCCCGGCTGGATCAGATTGGCCAGCGCCAGACCGACCAGGATCGCCAGCAGACTGGTCATGGCGTAATAGCCGAGCGTCTTGCCGCCGAGTCGCCCGAGATGTTCCGAGCCGCCCAGTCCCGAGACGCCGACGATGATCGAGGAGACGATCAGGGGCACGATCAGCATCTTGAGCGCATTGAGGAAGAGCTGACCGACGAAGTCGAAGATGGCGTAAAAGCTGACGCCGAACAATCCGGTCTCGCGACCGACGATCAGCCCGACCAGCACAGCCAGGACGAGCGCGATCAGGATCTGCCAGTGGAGCTTGAGTTTGAGCAGCGACATAGCCAGGGTTCCTGTGATCTAGAGCAACGACCGCGCCCGCTGATCGGCGAGCCAGTAGAAGTGATAGGGCGGGATCACCACCCGGTTGTTGAGCAACGCCGGTGAATCACCGCTGACCAGATCCTGGATCTGCCCGCCGCGGAACAGACCGCGATAGGCCGGCGCATCCAGATCGAGATACTGCGGCGTGACATCGAAGTTAGCCGCCACCAGCACCGAACTGCCCGGCATACTCGGATGCGTGCGCAGGAAGGCGAAGATGTGCGGATTGCCCGCGTCGATCAGCTCGCGGTTGTTGAAGTCGGCGAAGGCCGGGGTGTTCTTGCGCACCGCGATCAGGCGCTTGAGTCCGTCGAAGATCCGCTGCTCGACCGTGCCCTGTTCGCGTCGGCGCTCGACCCGGTTCCAGTCGATGCGCGGACGGTGGATCCAGCGCGCATCGCCTGCCTTGTTCACGTCGTCGAGGAAGGAGCAGTCGTTGAGCGTACCGACCTCGTCGCCGTACCAGATCAGTGGGATGCCGCCGAAGGACAGGATCATGCCGTGCAGGGTCAGGATCAGCGCGACCGAATGGTCGATGGCGGTCTGATCGCCCGAGTCGAGCGCCGCGTCCAGTCCGGCCAGCGAGGCCAGCGCCCCGGCGATGCGCGCATCCCCGGTCTTGTGATTGACGCCGAAGGGTCGCCCGCGCGCCGGTGAGCCTTCGAAGGCGCCGGTGAACCAGTCGACCAGAAAGCGCCGATGGGCATAGGGATCATAGTCACAGGCGCGGATGTCGGCATCGTCGAAACCGAGACCGATGTCGTCATGACAGCGCACATAATTCAGCCAGGTGGCACGGTCGAGTTTGACCGGCAGGCTCTTGATGCCCTGGCTCAGGAGTTTGGCGTTCTTGGTCGCCACCGCATCCCAGAGTAGCGCCATGAAGGTGGCGTTGTAGGCGATCTCGCATTCCTTGGCGATGACGGCGTCCTCGCCGAAATACTTGATGATCTCGGAGGGCGCGACGATGGCCTCGGCGATGAACAGCGTGCCGGGGGCGACGACCTGACAGCAGTCCTTCATCATTTGCAGGATCAGATGCGCCTCGCGTTCGTTCTGCGAGGTGGTGCCGATCTTCTTCCACAGAAACGCCACGGCATCGAGCCGCAGGATGTCGGCGCCCTGATTGGCCCAGAACAGCACGATGTCGAGCATTTCGATGAAGACGGCGGGATTGGAGTAGTTCAGATCCCACTGATAGGTGTTGAACACCGTCATCACCCACTTGCCCATGTCGGCGTCCCAGGTGAAGTTGCCGGGCGCGGTCTCGGGGAAGATCTCGGGCAGGGTCTCCTCGAACATGTCGGGCACGTCGCGGTTCGGGAAGACGTAGTAGAAATCCTGATAGGTCTTGTCGCCGTTGCGCGCCCGTTGCGCCCAGTCGTGTTCGTTGGAGGTGTGATTGACCACCACGTCGAGCGTGAGCAGCATCCCGCGCGCGCGCATGGCCTCGCCGAGCGCGCGCACGTCCTCGACCGTACCGGCGCGCGGGTCGATGTCGCGAAAGTCGCTGACCGCATAGCCGCCGTCGCTGGCCCCGAGCGGACAGCGCAGGATCGGCATCACATGGACCATGTTGACGCCCAGCTCCTGGAGATAGGGCAGGCGTTGCATCAGCCCCTGGAGATTGCCGGCGAAACCGTCGAGATAGAGTGCCATGCCGGTCCATTCCTGGCTCAGGAACCAGTTGTGGTTCTCCTCGCGCTCCATGTCGAGCCGGCGCAGTGATTCGGGCCGCGCGATGTAGGCGCGCGCCAGACGCTCGGTCAGCTCGGTGATCCGCTCCTTGAAGTCTTCGCGATGGCCGTAGAGATGGGCGAACAGCGAATGGATGGCATAGAAGTTCGCGCCCAGGCGGGTGTAGAAATGACGCAGATCCTCGCGCACCACCTGATGGCTGAGGTCGTCGAGGATATCGTTGAGAAGGGCGTGTGAAACCTGTTCGTACATGAGCGATACGTCCCCTTGAGGGCCTGAAAAGGGTCATTGACCGACACAGCCATGCGCGGACTGCTCGCCCCTTGATTTCTCCGGTGCAGCAAGCACCGCCTGTAGCCGATGGCGGAACTCGACGAAGCTCGGCATCGCGATTCTGGCTGCATCCACCCGACCGTCGCGCACCAATTCAGCGAGTTGAGCGGCTGTTGACGGCTCACCCAATGCCGCTTCCAATTGCGCTTTGAGTGGTTCGAGGCCGGCGTCGTTTCCCGATGCCTGTTCGATGTGGTCGCAGTGCTGATACGGTTGGAACAACTTGAGGGCACAGAGTAACCAGGCTTCGGACTTGGGATTGGGGATCATGGGGACACCGACCGAACAGCCTTCATAAGCGAAGCCGTGACACATGGAGTCCCATTTGTCGCGCCAGACGCCGCGCCCAGCCGACTGCGTGCCGTCGCCATCCCGGAAAAGTATCGGGATAACAGGTTGCTCCCAGAGCTTGGCCAGCTCGGCGGCAATCTGCGCCAGTCCGCGCGCATTGCGGAAGTAGTAGGCCGTTTCTTTGCCGCGGCGTCGCCCTGGTAAAGAGGCCGGCTGCAATCTTTTCGAGACTTCGGACAGTCGCTGCTTTGAAACACAGAACATCAACTCGGCATCGATGAACGGATAGCCTTCCGAGGTTTCGGCGATCTGATCCACCAGCCAGGCCATGGGACCGGCCTCGAAGGCCGTGCCCATGACGGGGTCAGCCCCCGTACATCGTCCCATGTCGGTTGGACCCTCACCGCTGACGAGGATCAGCATTCGGCCTCTCCACGTTGATGGTGCGCATAGCGTCGATTTCTTCGGGCAGGCGCGACAGGTGCGTATCCACGAAGGCTTCGCCCGGCCCCATGACTTCGAGCTTGGCGGCCAGCGAGGGGATCGAGAAAAAGGGCACCGCTCGCGTGAAGCCCTCCGGCGTCTTGTAGAGGTACTGCACCCCCTCGCGTGCCACCGAGTCGTCCAAGTAGTTCAGGATCATCGGGCTATGCGTCGTGACCAGGATCTGTTGGTGCGCGTTGACCAGCACATCAAGCAGAAACTCGACCAGTTCCGGATTGATGCCGTTTTCGATCTCATCGAACAGCAGAAACTGATGGTCGGTCAGAATCTCAGCCAGGATCGCCATCAGGCGCAGCATCCCGTCGTTGATATGACGAGCCTCGGTATAGAGTCCCTTGTCGCCGAACTGTTCGCGAATCCCCAGTTCTTTCCAGCCCGCGCGTAGCGAGCGGGTCACGAATTGCTCCAAATGGGGATAGGCGGTCTTCAGTTGACTCCCCAGAGTCAGTCGCTGCTCATCCGACAGCTCGGAGAGGAAGGCCGAGAGGCGTTCTCCGCCCATTCCCAATTCGCCCTGGCTTTGGGCGGCACGCTTGCGCAAAAGTTGAGGCGCGAGCAGGTCGAGCGAGGCGGTTTGCTGGAGAAAGCGCTTCAGCGGCAGCAGTGGCTTGGGTAGAACCTCATCTTTGAGCTGAGACAGGATCGAGCCTTCGTATTCGAAGGCGACCTTGGTGCGTGCGACCGTTGCTCCAGCGTGAACGACATCACCGAACCAATAATGTCCATCAGCGACCGAAAGCAGGGTTTTGCCATTGAGCTTCACGGTCTCCTGTGTGCAGCGCAGGAGTGAGCGGTTGAAGCTACAGTCCCAGGAGAAATTTCCATCGGCGCCCGACAGATCGATGCTCAACTTGAGGTTGCTTTTGCCGCTTAGCTTCGAGTTGATATCTCCCGGTTTCCACTGACGCTGCTCCAGCCACTGCGAAACATTGCCCTTGAACAGTCTGGAGATGAAATCGATCGCTTGCAGCACGGTCGATTTGCCCGAGCCGTTCAGACCGATCAGGCAGGTGAACGCGGCCAGCGATAGCTGGAAGTCCACCAGCGACTTGAAGTTGTCGACGTAGATGGATCTCAGACGGATGGGTGGAGCAGGTTGAGCGCTCACGATATGCCTACTTTAACAAGTCTGACCAAAGGGATTCCTGACCAAAAGCCTGTCGTCGATGCGCTGGCCGTCCTGGAGGTCTTCCGTCAGCAGCACCTCGCACTTGGCGCTCAAGGCGGACGCGACGATCAAGGCATCGTAGATCGAAAACCCGTAGTGCTCGCTGATCTCGAGACCGCGCTCATGGGTGGCAAGCAGCAGCGGTTCGACTCGGCACAGCCGGCGAACCGTATCCAGCACCTCATGGATCTCCGGCCAGGACAGACGCAGCTTCCGCGACGCGACGGACGCGAATTCGTTGAGCACCTGTACGCTGATCACACCGCCGGCGGCCAACAACGCCTCGGCGCGATCCGCCTTGGCTACGTCTTCCGACAACAGATAGAGCAGGATATTGGTGTCGAAAAAGACCTTAGCCGCGCTCATGGGCCTCCAGACGGTCGAAACGAAATCCCTCGGGCAACCGGCCCCGGTATTTGCGCAGCCGCTCCAGTAGCGCCCGGTTGTCAGGCGCCTTGCCGATACTCAATGCGCGGGCACTGTCCACCTGAATCTCGATCGCATCGCCCTCATGCAGATCCAGCGCCTCGACCACGGCTGCCGGCAAGCGGACCGCTAAACTGTTACCCCATCTGGACACTTGCATTTTCGCTTCCTTCCACTGTCTTGGATATACTTTTTCGAGTGTATATCAATCGCGTTGCGCGGGCCAGTGCGCGGCTGATTGTCCGCAAGCGTCATCGTTTCCAGTCGGCGATGAGCGGGGCGTAGAGCGCGCGATCTGCACGGGTTGCGCCCCGCTGCCCAACGATCCGCGCCGCAAACGCCTGAGCGCGTTCGAGGACGGTCGCCAGCGGCCAACCGTGGATCAAGCCAAGCAGCGTGACGGCGGCGAACGCATCCCCCGCGCCGACCGTATCGACGACCTCCAGCGCGTGCGGCGGCGCGACCAAGACCGGATCGGCATCCTGAGTCAAGCCAAGCGCCCCCTCGGCGCCGAGCGTGACGATGAGTCCGGCGAGATCGTGACGCTCCAGAAAACGCTGTGCCGACTCGATCAGCGCCGAGCGCGACTCCGGGTCCGACGCCAGCCAGCCCTCGTGCTCGGGCGCGGCATCCGACAGCCGTGCCAGCTCATCGCGATTGAGCTTGACCCAATCGGCCTCAGTCACCAGCTCGCGGGTCTGGTCGAGCGACCACCAGGGTTCGCGCAGATTCACATCCAGAAAGATCAGATCCGGCCCCGCGCTCTTGAGCTCGTCGAGCGTCGCCGCCGACACCGGCCCGCGCAGCGCCAGAGTGCCGTGATAGAGCAGACCGCCCGGCGCGATGTCCTCGGGCGCACGCACGAAGTCATAGGCGCGCTCGGGCACGATGTCATAACTCGGCTCGCCGTCGACCAGACTGACCGTGACCGCCCCGGTCGGATGCTCGGGATCGGTCTGGAGACAGGACGTAATCAGCCCCCAGTCCTCCATGCTTGCCCGAATCTGCTCACCCTCCGAATCCTCGCCCACAGCACTGATGAAGCGCGGCGCGGCGCCGAAGGCCGCCAGATGCCAGGCCACGTTGAAGGGTGCACCGCCGAGCACCCGTCGCCCGTCGGGGAAGTGGTCGAACAGAACCTCGCCGAAGATCTGTACGCTGGTGTGTTTCATCAGTGTCTCCGCGATCAGCCGATCCGATCCGCCAGATCCGGCCTGAAATGGGCCACGCCTTCCAGGATGCCCGCGCCATAGTTGCCGTTCAGCCCGCGCCAGCCGCCCTGGGCGCAATAGAGCCGGTCGGCCAGATCCAGTTCTCGCGACTGCGCGACGGCCATCTCCCGCACCTCGGGATGGGCATTGGCGACCAGGATCGAACGCACCGGACTGACCAGAACCTCCAGATCATTGCCGCTGTCGCCGGCAAAGAGCGTGGTGTCCAGACCGCGCCCGATACGGCACATCAAAAACTCGATGGCGTGCCGCTTGGACGCCTTCGCCGGCAGGATGTCGAGTAGCCCGACCCCAGCCGCCTCGTCGATGCTCCAGATCAGATTCGCACGGACCTCATGGCGCTCCAGACGTTCACGAATCCGGGCGCGCAGCGTCTCCGGGTCGAGATCGGCCGGGGTGTAATAGCTCAGCTTGAACGGCCCCTGCTTTTCGCGTTCCTGCTCGCGCAGTCCGTCGAGATCGGCCAGCCAGTCGGCGATGTCCGCCGGTCCCGCCCAGTCGGTCGCGATCTCGGTCTCCCAGTCCTGCACCCGCTCCCAGACGCCCTCGACGATGACATGCAGACTGGTCCCGACATCGCCGATGACGAAATTGGGCACCGGCAGCGCGTACTCGGCGATCGCCGACTCGATCAGCGCCCGATGGCGTCCGGTGACATAGGCCAGGGCCACCTCGGGTTCGGCCACCAGACGCCTGAACCAGGGACGCGCCTCGGGCGACTCGGGTTCGCGCCCGTTGGGGATCAGGGTGCGATCCAGATCCGTGCACAACAGCAGGGAACGCGCGTTCATGCAGGAGCCTCCGGTTCAGGTTCGGCGACCGGCTGAGGAATCGGATCCGGCACGCGACAGGAGCGGAAGAAGTCGTAATGGTCGATCGCCTCCAGGATGCCCTTGGCATGGGCCTGCTCGGCGAAATAGATCCGGTCGAGATCGGCGAGCTGCGACAGTTCCTCGTGATGGCGATTGGCGACCACCACCGCCAGCGTATTGCCGCGCATCATGTCCTCGTCCGCGCCCGAGCCGCCGACCACCAGCACATGCTCCAGCGGGATGCCGAAGCGGTGGGTGACATAGCGCACCGCCTGACCCTTGCTGGCGCGGATCGGCACGATGTCGAGGAACTGGCCGAAGGCATGGATGACGTTGACGCTCAGCTCGCGCGTGCGCAGCAGGGTGGAGATCTCTTCGACCGAGGGCGCGATCGTCGGATCATAGTGATAGGAGATCTTGAACCGGCTCTGCTCGATCTTGCGCTGCGGCACCAGTCCGGGGATCTCAGCCAGCGCCCGACGCACGGCGCGCGGACTCCAGAGATGATCGACATGGTCGGCCCAGTAGTCGTCGAGCACCAGTTGACCGCTGTAATGGATCTCGGTGCCAAGACTGGTGATGAGCACGTCCGGCACCGGAATGCCGTGGCGTTTGAGTTCGATCAGCACCGAGTCGAGCCGGCGTCCGGTGACGATGCCGAAGTTGGCGCAGCGTTTGTTGCGCTTCATCATCGCCACGAACTGCTCGACGCCCTCGGGATCGCCGAGCAGGCTCTGATCGAGATCGGTGAAGAGTGCGCGGTCGCGGTAGACCATGGCGCGGCGCATCGGCGGCGTGTCGGGAATGTGCTCGTGAAGCTCGGTCAGCGGGCCGATCAGCGCGCGGTAGCGCTCGGCATGGGACGTCCACGAATAGAAGCGGCGCACGCCGGCCAGACCGTTTTGGGAATAGGTCGTCCAGGTTTCGCGGTCTTCCAGGATCTTCAGCAGCGCCTCGGCGATGGCCGTGCGGTCGAGCGGATCGACCAGCAGACCGTTTTTGCAGTTGCCGATGATGTCGACCGGGCCGCCGTTCTCGGTCGCCACCAGCGGCAGTCCGGTCGCCGCCGCTTCGAGCAGCGTCAGTCCGAACGGCTCGGTGAGCGCCGGATTGATGAAGACCCCGCCCGAGCGCGCCACCAGCCGATAGATCTCCGGGACTTCGTCCGCGCTGTGGTGCTTGGGCAGCGCGACCTGACCGTAGAGATCATGGGCGTCGATGGTGATGAGAATATCGGTCAGGACGGTGCGCGCGCCCTCGTCGAGATCGCGGATGTCGTCGCGGTTGCCGGCGACGATCAGCAGATTGGCCAGCGCGCGCAGACGCGGACTCTCGGCATAGGCCTCGACCAGGGCGATGATGTTCTTGCGATGGTCGGCGCGCGAGAGGGCCAGGATCAGCGGTTTGTCCGGCTCGTCGAGAAAGCGCTCGACGACCTCGGCGAAGGGCGGGAGCGGATCGTCGTCGGCCGGGGGATGGAACTGCTTGAGATCCGTGCCGGGCGGGATGACGCGCATGCGCTCGGGCAGATAGTAGTCGTAGAGTCCGTACTGTTCCTCGATCTCGTTGTGGGTGCTGGTGATGACCAGCTCGGCCGTGGCCAGGGTCGTTTCCTCGGCATCGATGCGGCGCAGCATGTTGTAGCGCGCGTCGATCTGATCGCTGTCGAGACCGGCGGCCAGCAGGCGCTGGCGCTTGTCGCGTCCGAGCGAGTGGCCGGTGTGCACCAGGGGCACGCCGATGAGATTGGCCAGCCGTGACCCGACATAGCCGGCGTCGGCATAGTGGCTGTGGATGATGTCGGGCCACTGGCCCTGTTCGTGCAGCAAGGCGGTCAGGTTGTCGACGAAGCCGTCGAGGTGGTCCCAGAGCTGTTCCTTGGGCAGATAGCCCTCGGGACCGGCGTCGAGCCGCAGGATGCGCGCTTTCGCGTTGAGCGGCTCGACGGCTTCGGCGTAATCGGGACTGACGGCCGGGTCGACGACGCGCCGCGTCACCAGATCGACACGCGAGACGTCGGCGCGTTCGCCGAGTGCGCGGGCCAGATCGACCACGTATTTGGTCTGCCCGCCGGTGTCCGCGTCCCGTCCGAGTTCCAGGTCATGACCACGGATCAGTCCGTGGAGGCTGAGCATCAGGATGTACATCGGGTGAAGTTCCCCCGTTTCCTGGCGACCGCGAAGGGCGGTGCCTTCTGTCTCCATGGTTTTCAGGGTAAGGGACTTTGCCGCGGATGCCAATCATGGTGTTTCGCTCCCGACAGACTGGAGCACGCGGCCATCGATTGATGCCTACGCCCGATCAACGTACATTGGTCTGCATCAAGCCAATACAGACCGTGAGCGGACTCAGTTGAAATGATTGGCGTCCTCGCCTATCGCTTTTTGGTGTATATGAGAGTGATCTGACCATCCCATGAATCCAAGCCAAATCCAGGACTTTTTCCGTAACGACCGTTTCGCCGCCCATGTCGGCATCGAGCTGCTGGAGGTCGGGTCGGGGCGTGCGCGTGCTCAGTTGCTGATCGACGACCGGCACCTGAACGCCGTCGGCGTGGCGCACGGCGCGGCCATCTTCAGTCTGGCCGATCTGGTGTTCGCGGTCGCCTCCAACTCACATGGCACGGTCGCGCTCGGCGTGAACGTCTCGGTCTCCTTCATGAAGGCGGCGCGGTGCGGGTTGCTGATCGCCGAGGCCGATGAGGTGTCGATCAATCCCAAGCTCGCGACCTATGTGATCCGCGTCAGCGACGAGGCCGGTCAAGCCGTGGCGCTGATGCAGGGGACCGTCTATCGCAAACAGGAGGCGCTCGATGACTACATCGGCCGTTGACGGATATTCGCCCGACGCCGGACCGGAGCCGCTGGACGACGTGGAGACCGAAGCCCGTGAGCCGGTCGCCTTCGGTCTGATCGTCATCGGCGACGAAGTGCTCAACGGCGCGCGCGTCGACGGGCATCTGCCCGCCTTCAAGCGCCTGATCGGAGAACGCGGTCATACCCTGGCCCGCTACTGGATGCTCCCCGACGACCCGGACGTGCTGACGACGCATCTGCGCTTCTCGATGGGACGACCCGAGCCGGTGTTCGTCTGCGGCGGTATCGGCGCGACCCCGGACGATCACACCCGCGCCTGTGCCGCCGCCGCCGCCCATGTCGAGCTGGTGCGCCATCCCGAGGCGGCACGTCTGATTGAGGACAAGTTTGGCGAGTCGGCCTATCCGCACCGCATCCTCATGGCCGATCTGCCGGCGGGGGCGGATCTGGTGCCCAACCCGGTCAATCAGATGCCGGGCTTCACGCTGGCGCGGCACTGGTTCCTGCCCGGATTCCCGAAGATGGCCTGGCCGATGGCCGAATGGGTGCTGGACCGGCACTTCGGGCGCTGTGTCCAGGCGCGCGAGTCAGCGGTGCTGGTGCGCGGCGTGCCCGAGAGTCAGTTGATCCCGCTGATGCGCCGTCTGACCCTGGAGTATCCCGAACTCAAGCACTTCAGCCTGCCGCACATGGGCGAGGATCCGCACATCCGGCTCGGTTTTCGCGGACGCGATGGACTCGACGACGCCATGCGCGAGTTGCGTCAGGCGCTCGACGAGGCTGCGTTCGAGTACATCGAGGCGCCGGTCGATGGAGCGCGGGAGGACTGAACAACGGCCGCGCCCTCGGGACGCGGCTCAGGAATACCCGCTGTCGCGATAAGCGCGCTGCATCCGGCTGAGCTTATCGATACGGCCCTCGCCCTGGAGCTCGGCGATGGCCTCGCGCAACGCCTGCCGCTGCGTGCCGGCGAGTGCCGCGACGGTCGCCTCGTGGCGGCGCACCGCGCGCAGGCGCTCGGCATCCTCTTCGGTGATGGGTTCATGCGCGGCGCGTTCGACGATCGACTCGATCAGGACGCGGCGGCGCTTCTGCAAGCGCTCGACCATGTCCCAGTCGTCGCCCTGGGCAGCCGGCTTCATCTGATCCGTTGCCGCGACCAGATCGCTGATGAGATCCGTCAGATTGGCCATCGATACTCTCCAGCTCAAACGGGTTCGGTGGTATCCGATCCGGGGGTGTCGGTTTAATATGCCAGCTTCGCCCACGGTCGACGAGGATCTCTTTCGATGCCAGCTCATACCGCTATGCCGGAATGCCGGATCTCGCCCGCTCGTTCGTCTGCTCGCTCACGTCTGTCCCCGCCCATCTCGACATCCACCCGCTACCTTCAGGCCGGCGTGCTGTGCGCCGCGTTGGCCCTGGCACTCACCGGCTGCGAACCGGCCAAGCCCACGGCCGCCAAGCGCGAGATGCCGCCGCCGAGCGTGATCGCGGTCGCCGCCGAGACCCGGACCATCGAGGACGAGGCCAAGTTCGTCGGGCGTGTGGTCGCGGTCGACCGGGTCGAGCTGCGCGCCCGTGTCGAGGGCTTCCTCAAGGAGCGACGCTTCAAGGAGGGCCAGACGGTCGTCGTCGGTGACGTCCTCTTCCTGATCGAGCCTGATCAATATGCCGCCGTGGTCGAGCAGCGTGAAGCCGATCTGGAGAAGGCCAAGGCCGATTCACAGAACGCCGATGCGCAGCTCGCGCGCGGTCTGGAGCTGCTCAAGCAGAAGAACATCGCCCAAGCCAAGGTCGACGAACTCCAGGCCGCCGCCGCCGTCGCCAAGGCCAGCATCGCCCAGGCCCAGGCGGCCTTGAACGCCGCGCGCCTGGATCTGAGCTACACCCGGATCATCGCGCCGATCGCCGGTCGCATCGGCTTGGCCAACCTGAGCGTCGGCAATCTGGTCGGCCCCTCATCCGGGGTGCTGGCCACCATCGTCAGCCGCGATCCGATCCATGTCCAGTTCCCCGTGACGCAGCGCGATCTGCTGGCCGCACGGCGTCAGATCGAGTCCAAGGGCGGCGATCCGCGTAAGGTCGTGATCCAGGCGCGCCTGCCCAACGGCAAGCTTTACGAGCATTCGGGACATCTGGATTTCGTCGATGTCACCACTGATCGCGCGACCGATTCGGTGACGCTGCGCGCCGAGTTGCCCAATCCCAATGGCACGCTGGTCGATGGTCAGTACGTCGGTGTGGTGGTGCAGAGTGGCGAGCCGGAGTCGGCGATCCTGATTCCACAGTCAGCTCTCCAGGTCGATCAGCAGGGACTCTATGTGCTGATCGTCGACGCAGAGGGTAAGGCGCAGGTCCGCCGTGTCAAGACCGGCCAGACCAAGGGCGCCGAGATTGCCGTCACGCAGGGCCTGAACGCCGGTGATCTGGTCATCGTCGAGGGCATCCAGGGCGTCACCCCCGGTCAGCCGGTCAAGGCCGCTCCGCCCCAGCAGGCTGAAACGGGAGCCAAGCCATGATCTCGGACGTCTTCATCGATCGCCCGCGACTGGCGATCGTCATCTCGGTGGTGCTGACCCTGGTCGGTCTGGTCGCGCTGACCCAGCTGCCGGTCGCCCAGTTCCCCGACATCGTCCCGCCCCAAGTCTCGGTGAGCACCAGCTATCCGGGCGCAAGCGCCGCCGTGGTCGAGTCGACCGTCGCCCAGCCGCTGGAGTCGCGTATCAACGGCGTCGACAACATGCTCTACATGAAGTCGTCGAGCAACAACGACGGCAGCTACTCCCTCACCGTCACCTTCGCGCTCGGCACCGACCCGGACATCAACACGGTCAACGTCCAGAACCGCGCCAATCTGGCCATGGCCCAGCTTCCCGAGGAGGTCAAGCGCCAGGGGCTGACGGTCAAGAAGCAGTCCTCGGCCATGTTGCAGGTGGTGGCGCTCTATTCGCCCAAGAACTCTTATGACGGACTCTTCCTGAGCAACTATGCCGCCATCAACGTCATCGACACCCTGGCGCGCGTGCCCGGTGTCGGTGAGGTCTCGCAGTTCGGTCCGCTCGACTACAGCATGCGCATCTGGCTCGATTCGGATCGGCTGACCGCGCTCGGACTGACGCCCTCGGATGTCGTCTCGGCGATCCAGAGCCAGAACGTCCAGGCCGCCGTCGGGCGCATCGGCGCCCAGCCCATGACCTCGGATCAGCAGTTCCAGATCACGCTCCAGACCCAGGGCCGGCTGAGCGATGTCGAGGAGTTCGAGCGCATCCTGGTGCGCGCCAACCCGGACGGCTCGCGCATCCTGGTGAGCGATGTCGGGCGGGTGGAACTGGGCGCCAAGCAGTCCGACGCCGTCAGCCGGCTCGATGGGCGACCCACGGCGGCCATGGCCATCTATCTGGCGCCGGGCGCCAATGCCGTGTCGGTGGCCGATGGTGTCGACGCGGCCATGCAGAAGCTCGCCGAGCGCTTCCCGGACGATCTCGATTACGCGGTCGTCTATGACACCACGGACTTCGTCAAGGCCAGTCTGGAGAAGGTCGTCCACACGCTCTTTGAAGCCTTCGTGCTGGTCATCCTGGTGGTGTTCCTGTTCCTGGGAAGCTGGCGTGCGACTCTGATTCCGCTGATCGCGGTGCCCGTGGCCCTGATCGGCACCCTGGCGTTCCTGCTGCTCATCGGTTTCTCGCTCAACACCATTTCGCTGCTGGCGATGGTGCTGGCCATCGGCATCGTGGTCGACGACGCCATCGTGGTGGTCGAGAACGTCGAGCGGCTCATGGAAGAGGAGGGGCTGTCGCCGCGCGAGGCGGCCAAGAAGGCGATGGGCCAGATCACAGGTCCCATCATTGCCATCACGCTGGTGCTGCTGTCGGTGTTCCTGCCGGTGGCCTTCATTCCCGGCATCACCGGGCAACTGTTCCAGCAGTTCGCGGCCGTGGTCGCCTTCTCGATGCTGATCTCGGCGATCAATGCGCTCACGCTCTCGCCGGCGCTGTGCGCCCTGCTGCTCAAACCGACCCATCACCAGCGCGGAATCATGCGTTACGTCATGGGCGGCATCGATCGGGTGCGCGACGGCTATGCGGCCGTGGTGCGGCGTCTGGTGCGTTTTTCGCTGCTGGTGCTGGTGTTGATCGCGGGTGTCGGACTGGCGACCGGCTGGCTGTTCAAGATCACGCCGACCGGCTTCCTGCCGACCGAGGATCAGGGCGCCTTCATGGCCCATGTCCAGCTGCCCGAGGGCGCCTCGGTCAACCGCACCCTGGCGGTCGTCGAGCAGGTCGAGCAGATCGTGCTGGCTGATCCAGCGGTGGAGCATGTGATCGCCATCCCGGGTTACAACATCGTCGACGGCAGCATCCAGTCCAATGCGGCGGCGATCGTCGGCCGGCTCAAGCCGTTCGAGGAGCGCACAACACCGGATCTGGCGGCGACAGCGGTCATCCGGCGCATCGCCGTCGAGACTGCCGGACTGTCGGCGGCGCGCGTGATGCCCTTCAACCTGCCGCCCATCGTCGGTCTGGGCACGGGCAGCGGATTCGAGTATCAGCTACTCGATCTCCAGGGCAGCGAGCCGGCCGATCTGGCGGCGGTGATGCGCGGTCTGGTGCTGGCGGCCAATCAGGATCCGGTGCTCTCGCGCGTCTATTCGACCTGGACCACCAGCAATCCGCAGGTCGATCTCAAGCTCGATCGCGAGAAAGCGCAGACGCTCGGGTTGCCGATCAACAGCATCTTCAACGCGCTCCAGTCGACGCTCGGCGGCTACTATGTCAACGACTTCAACCGTTTCGGCCGGGTCTGGCAGGTCAAGATCCAGGGCGAGGAGTCCGATCGCGAAGCCTTCGAGGACGTCTACCGCATCCATGTGCGCAACACCGAGGGCGAGATGGTGCCGCTGCGCGCGCTCATGTCGGCCGAGCTGATCGTCGGCCCGCAGCTCATCCAGCGCTACAACAACTATCGCAGTGTCACGCTCCAGGGCGGTCCCAAACCGGGCTACAGCTCAGGCGAGGCGATCGCGGCCATGGAGCGCGTTTCGGTCGAGACCCTGCCGAACGGCTATGGCTTTTCCTGGACCGGCACCGCGCTCCAGGAGAAGGACGCCGGCGGCAAGACGCCGATCGTGCTGGGGCTGGCGGTGCTCTTCGCCTATCTGTTCCTGGTCGGACTCTACGAGAGCTGGTCGATGCCGACGGTGGTGCTGCTCTCGGTGACGGTCGGGGTGCTCGGGGCCATGGTGGCGCTTCTGATCGCCCGGCTGGCCAACGATCTCTATGCCCAGGTCGGGCTGGTGGTGCTGATCGGTCTGGCGAGCAAGAACGCCATCCTCATCGTCGAGTTCGCCATGGAGCAGCGCGCCTCGGGCCGATCCATTCTGGAGGCGGCCGTCACGGGCGCGCGGTTGCGGATTCGGGCCGTGCTCATGACCAGCTTCGCCTTCATCCTGGGGCTGGTGCCGCTGATCCTGGCCAGCGGGGCCGGGGAGGCCAGTCAGCGCGCGGTCGGCACGGCGGTCTTCGGCGGAATGCTGGCGGCGGCCCTGATCGGTATCTTCCTGATCCCGATGCTCTATGTGGTCTTCCAGCGGCTGCGCGAATGGGCGCATGGCAGTGCGTCACAGCATGGCGGCGCCGAACCTAACGCCAGCCATCCAAACGAGGCGCATCCATGACCTGCCGGCTCAAGGCACACTGACGATCAGCGAGGATGTCGAGGTTCCATCGCTGGTTGCCGAGTGGCCGACGGGCTGAATCGGCGCCAAATGCCCCCATATCCGTGATCGTTTCTGCTGTGACGTCCAACGAACGACAACTGTTGTATTAGAGAACCAAACATGCCGTATCAATCCGTTCGGCGCTTCGTCGCGCTCATCGTCGCCAGTCTCGTTTTCGTCGCCGGTGCCCAGGCGGGCGGACTCGACCTCAGCCCGCAAGAGGCGCTCGCCAAGGCCAAAGCGGGGGAGATCCTGCTGATCGACATCCGTACCCCGCCCGAGTGGCGCGAGACCGGCGTGGCTCCCGAGGCTCACCGCATCGACATGACCGACCCCAAATTCCTTGAGCGTCTGCTCCAGGACATGGGCGGCGACAAGTCGGCCCCCATCGCCCTGATCTGCCGCACCGGCAACCGCAGCGGCTATGTGCAGAAGCAGTTGCAGAAGATGGGATTCAGCCAGGTCCACAACGTCCCCGAGGGCATGGCGGGCAGCCGCTCCGGTCCGGGCTGGATTCGTCGCGGTCTGCCTGTGGAAACCTGTACCAACTGCTGAACCTGACCGTCCGCGCATCCCGGATATCCAATCCCTTGAAACCACCTTTCAACAAGGAAATCTGATGAAGAAGTCCCCGCTCGCGCTCGCCGCCGTCCTGTTCGCCGTTGCCGTGACCCCGGCCCTGGCCGCCAATCCCAAGGTTGCGCTCGATGTCAGCATCGGCGGCCAGCCCGCCGGAACCATCACCCTGGAACTCTTCGCCGACGTAGTGCCCAGGACGGCCGAGAACTTCCGCGCCCTCTGCACCGGCGAGAAGGGCGAGGGACTGGCCTATGCCGGCAGTCCCTTCCACCGCATCATTCCCGGCTTCATGATCCAGGGCGGCGACTTCACCAACGGCAACGGCACCGGCGGCAAGTCGATCTACGGCGAGATGTTCGAGGACGAGAACTTCACCCTCAAGCACGAGTCGGCCGGCACCCTGTCCATGGCCAACGCCGGTCCCAATACCAACGGTTCGCAGTTCTTCATCACAGTCGACTCGACCCCCTGGCTCGATGGTCGGCACGTGGTCTTCGGCAAGGTGGTCGATGGCATGGACGTGGTGCGCGCCATGGAGCAGCAGGGCAGCCGTTCGGGCCGCACCCAGGCACCCGTGATGCTCGAAGCCTGTCGTCAACTCTGAAGGCTCCAGGAGGCGATCGCCGTTGCGGTTGCCTCGGACTTCGTGGAGCGAGACTCAGGGGGCCGCACCGAGATAACCGGAGTCTCGCAATTCGTCGATCGTGGTGTTTATCGTGCTCGAAAGCACCTCGATCATCGATTCGAGCGAAATGTCTCCTCCGCGTATCTGCTGTTCGAATGTTTGTGTGATCTCGGCCAGAGTTTGCGCGCCAATGTTGCCCGCGCTGCCTTTCAGTGAGTGTAGGATATGAGCGCATTCGGGTAACTCGCGGCATTCCGCATGCTGTCTGAGCGCTTGCAGTTGGCGCTCGAATTGCTGGGCGAATGTATTCGTCACCTCGAAAAAGTCACTCTCTCCAAGCGTTTCGCGCAGGGTGTCGAGCACGTCATGATTCAAGTGGCGCATCGTGGCCTCCCAATGTGTTTCCGATAACGATGGTCTTCGCCCTGTCGAGTGCGTTCGATCATATGAGATTTCATCATGCCGTGCGAGCGGCTGATCCGCTGTTCGGCGTCAGTCGATGCTTTATGGATGACCGGGAAATCTGGAGCAATACCGAGACCTTATTGAAAAATCCGGAGACACTGTGTGATCCGCGTCATGATCGTCGAAGATGATCCGGCAACCGGCGCCCTGCTGCGTCAGCTCGTCAGGCGGATCTGGCCAGGGGCCACCGTGACGCTGGATGCCGATCCGTTGCTGGCGCTCGATCGCTGGCGCACGCAGGGTGCGGATCTGATCCTGCTCGATTGGGAGCTGCCCGGAATGAGCGGACTCGAGATCCTCAAGACCATTCGTCGCTTGGGTGCGAAGACCAGCTGTGTGATGATCACGAGTCATTCCGACCGCGAGCAGATACTCGCTGCACGTGCCTTTCATGTCGACGCCTATATCGTCAAGCCGTTCGATGCCAAACAGATCATGGAACGTCTGTCACGCATCGTCGATGTGGATATGGCATCCGATGTTTCGTGTGAATCGTTCGAGAGCCTGGATGACTTCATCGAGAGCCGGTTGAAACAGGATCTGCCTGGACTGCCCATTGCCCCCGAACTCGTCGAGCGCATAGTGGGTATCCGCGCAATGGAAGCGCCGGAACGTATTCGATTGCTGCGTGAATGCCAGTTCGAGCCGGGGCTGTTGTTTCGTATGCTGAGCCTGGCCAATAGCAGCCGCTATATCGACGGAATGGATGTCGTGGAGACCTTCGAGGGCGCTATTCGCAAGATCGGTCTCGATGCATTCATCAATCTGGCCGTCGAGGTCTCATTGCATCCCGGAAGTCACATCGAACATGCGAGTCTGGCTCACAAGTGCTTTGAGCTTCGGCGTAGAGCGATGTCGCTGGTTGGGATTCTCGTCAAACTCAGAGAGCACCTCGAATTCAATCTCGACAGTTGCCGCACCGCCTGCATCCTGCACTCCATGGCCGAGTTGTCCCTGCTCCAGCTCATGCAAACCTGGGTCGACGCCGGCCACGCCATCGACGAGACGACCCGTGACGCGGTTTTCGATCGCTATACGGAGCGTGCGCGCGAGCCGCTCCAGGCCCAATGGACCATCCCCAATACGCTCCGCGAGCGCATCGATGCGCTCGATCGACTGCCCGCAGGCACTGTGGTGCGCAAAGAACCCATCATCATGCGGATCGTGGCACTCCTGCATGCGGGCGATCCTCAGCGTGAGCTACCGCGTTTGATGGCCCGCTTTGGTCTCAGCGGCAGGATCGACGCCATTTCAACCGGAAGCGCGTCTTGAATCCGCTGCACCGGCATCTGAAGACGACGCTGAAACGCTGGCGACCAGAGCCGGAACCCGCCTCAGTGGGTCGAATCTGAGCGTGTGGCCGGGTCTCGCACGCGCAGAAAGCTGGCGAAGCGTGGAATGCCGTTGCGGGTGCGTCCGTGGTATTTGAAGGTCACGCGGCTGCCGATCGGTGGCGGTGAGCGTCGCTCGGCGTCGCTGAAGCCGCTGCCGAGACGGAAGCGCTGCCCCGAGGGTTCCTCGACCAGGAGTGCGCCCAGCATCCCCTCGTACTTGCCCTTGCCCGGCAGATGCGCGATCACGCGGGCCTCGGCGTCCAGATAGGGCTTGACCTTGATGAGGTCGTCGCTGCGTCCGGCGCGATAGGGGGCGTCGTCGCGATGCAGCATCAGCCCTTCGCCGCCGCCGGCGACGACCGTTTCCAGACGCGCCATCAGGTCGGCGTGATCGGCGACCCGGAATTGTTCCACGGGGGCGATGCGCGGATTCGGCGTGTCGGCCAGCAGACGTTCGAGCGCCTGGAGGCGCTCGCCGAAGGGGGCGTCCATACCCGGCAGGTCGAAGACCCGGTAGCTCACCGCGCGCCAGGCGTCGTGATCCGGTTCCAGGCTCCGCACTGTGCCCGACAGGACCTCGAAGGTGCCGCGCCCCATCCAGAGTTCGCCGTCCAGCGGGATGGCTGGAAAGCCGTCCGTGAACCAGACGGGCACCGCGATCGGCTGACCGCCGCGTGTGATCAGCCTGGAACCATCCCAATAGGCTCTGACTCCATCGAGTTTTTCGCTCACCCAGTAGCGCGACAGATCGATGCCTTCGCGGTAGACGTTGGCCAGGATCAGCGCGGGTGGTGTCGCAGCCTGCTCGGTCGTGGTCTGGGGGGCCGTGACGGAGCGTGGGGACACGTCCGCCACGACTGGCGGTGTACAGCCGAGAACCAGGATCAGCGCCAGGAACGCTCCGCGCCAGCTCCAGAAGCCGGCGCAGCGTTCCCAATATCGCGTTTCTCTGTTGTGCCGCATGGCGGAGAAGGCAATCCAGCCGATCTCAGGTCATGACGCCAGGCGCGGCGCTGTAGCTGTCGAGCACGTTGATGTAGTTGGCGCGCTCCAGCTCGGCCGGGTTGGGAACGGTCAGGGCGCTGACCCGGCCCCGGAAGTCCTCGACCGACTCGAAGCCCTGTTCCTCCATCCAGTCGGCGATGCCGCGCAGGATCAGGCCGGTATAGACCGGTCCCTTCTGGAGCAGCACGCTGCATAGATGGACCACGTCAGCCCCGGCGAGCAGCAGCTTGATGGCGTCCTCCGAGGTATGGATCCCGCCGGTGGCGCCCAGCGACAACCCCGGAACCCGACCGTAGAGGAGCGCGATCCAGCGCATGGCCAGCAGCGCCTCGGCGGAGGTGGAGGGATGCAGCCGCGCCTGGAGGCGCAGACTGTCGATGTTGATGTCAGGCTGATAGAAGCGGTTGAACAGCGAGACGCCATTGGCCCCGGCCGCCGCCAGCCGTCCGACGAAGTGCCCGATGGAGCTGAAACTCGGCGAGAGCTTCATGTTGATCGGAATCCGGATCCGGCCCCGCAGTTCGGTCAACAGATCCAGATAGCGCTGCTCGACCTGCGCGCCGTTCTGGCTGATGTCACCAGCGATGTAATAGACATTGAGCTCGAGCGCGTCGGCTCCGGCCTGCTGGAGTTCGAGCGCGTGCTTGACCCAGCCGCCGGTCGTGACTCCATTGAGACTGGCGATCACCGGGATGTCCAGGCTCTCCTTCAGCCGCCGGATCTGTTCCAGATACCGCTCCAGGCCATTCTCGAAGTCCTGATGATCGGGCAGGAAGCCGGCGCTCGATTCGGCGAATCCGGTGTCCTGATGATGCAGGAAGCGCGTCATGGATTCGGCCTCGGCCGTGATCGCCTCCTCGAACAGCGAATACATGACGATGGCCGCCGCGCCGCTGTCCTCCATCTCGCGTGCGGCCGAGAGGCTCCGGGAGAGCGGCGAGGCGGACGGCACCAGGGGGTTCTTGAGCGTCAGTCCGAGATACGTTGTCTTCAGGTTCATAGCCTTTGAAACCTCGTGCTAGAGACGTTGAAATCGGATGGCGGGCGGCTGGGATGGCCGTCCGCCGCTACGCTGTTACTCGGAGGCCGGACCTTTCTGGACCGCCAGATGCGCCAGTTGCTCATAGAGACTGAAGCGGGTGTCCACATGCTTCTGCGCCAGGTCGAGGAAGCGCTCGGCGGCCTCGGGATGGGTGCGGGTCAGCAGGCTGAAACGGGTCTCGGAGTTGATGAAGTCGCGATAGGGGACGCTCGGGGCCTTGTTGTCGACGAGGAGCGGATTCTCGCCGCGCGCGGTGCGTCGGGGATCGTAGCGCAGCAACGGCCAGTGCCCGGAGTTGACCGCCATGTCCTGCTGACGCAGGTTGTTGGACAGATCCACGCCATGGGCGATACAGGGCGAGTAGGCGATGATGATCGAGGGACCATCGTAGGACTCGGCTTCCAGGAAGGCGCGCACCGTCTGCACATCCTTGGCGCCGAAGGCGACCTGGGCGACATAGACGGTCTCATAAGCCATGGCCATCATGGCCAGATCCTTCTTGAAGGTTGGCTTGCCGCCGGCGGCGAACTTGGCCACGGCGCCGAGCGGGGTGGCCTTGGACTTCTGGCCGCCGGTGTTGGAGTAGACCTCGGTGTCGAGGATCAGCAGATTGACGTTGCGCCCGCTGGCGAGCACATGGTCGACGCCGCCATAGCCGATGTCATAGGCCCAGCCGTCGCCGCCGATGATCCAGACACTGCGCTTGACCAGTTGTTCAGCCAGCGCGAGCAGGGCACGGGCTTCGGCCGAGTCGATCCCGGCCAGCTTGGCCTTGAGCGCCGCGACCCGTTCGCGCTGTTCGTGGATACCGGACTCGGTCGACTGATCGGCGTTCAGCAGCCCATCGGCCAGCGTCTCGCCGATCCGGCCCGCCAGCCGCGCCACCAGCTCGCGTGCCTGTTCGGCCTGCTTGTCGACCGCCAGTCGCAGCCCCAGACCGAATTCGGCGTTGTCCTCGAACAGTGAGTTGTTCCAGCTCGGGCCGCGTCCTTCCGCATTGGTCGTGTAGGGAGTGGTCGGCAGGTTGCCGCCGTAGATCGACGAACAGCCGGTGGCGTTGGCGATCAGCATCCGGTCGCCGAACAGTTGGGTCGCCAGCTTGATATAGGGCGTCTCGCCGCAGCCGACGCAGGAGCCGGAGAACTCGAACAGCGGCTGCATCATCATGGCGTGCTTGATCTTGGTCGCGTCGAGCTGGGTGCGGTCGTACTCGGGGAGCGTCAGGAAGAAATCCCAGTTGAGCTGCTCGGCGGGCTGGATCTCTCCGGCCTCGACCATGTCGAGCGCCTTGTGATCCGGATTGGTGCGATCGCGGATCGGGCAGACCTCGGCGCACAGACCGCAACCGGTGCAGTCGTCGGGCGCGATCTGATAGCTGACGCGATAGCCCTCGGGGAAGTCCTTGCCCTTGATAGCTGCGTGCTTGAAGCTTGCTGGCGCCCCATTGGTCAGCGCCGCCGGATAGACCTTGGCGCGGATCGCCGCGTGCGGGCAGACCAGCGGACACTTGCCGCACTGGGTGCAGAGGTTCTCGTCCCACTTGGGCAGTTGCAGGGCGAGCTGGCGCTTCTCGAACCGCGTAGTACCGGTCGGCCAGGTGCCGTCTGCGGGCATCAGGCTCACCGGGAGCTGATTGCCGTGGCCGGCCATGAGCGTGGCCGTGACCCGGCGCACGAACTCGGGCGCGGCGTCTGGAACCACGGGCGGTCGATCGAAAGTACTCGTGACCTGTGCCGGAACCTGGACTTGATGCAGTCCGGCGAGCGCGGCGTCGATGGCCTGATAGTTGCGATCGAGCAGCGCCTGACCCTTCTTGCCGTAGGTCTTCTCGACCGCGTGCTTGATCTGGGTGATGGCCTCCTCGCGTGGCAGGACACCCGAGATGGCAAAGAAGCAGGTCTGCATGATGGTGTTGATACGCCGGCCCATGCCGGTCGCCGCCGCGATGCCGTAGGCGTCGATGACGTAGAAGGTCAGCCCCTTGTCGATGATGGTGCGCTGCATCCGTTTGGGCAGGTCGTCCCAGACCCGATCCGGCGGGGTGTGCGAGTTGAGCAGAAACACGGCGCCTGCACGCGCCTTGTCGAGCATGTCGTAACGGGTCAGGAAGGTCGGCTGATGACAGGCGACGAAATTGGCCTCGTTGTCGCCGATCAGATAGGTGCTCTTGATCGGATTGGGGCCGAAGCGCAGATGGCTGATGGTCACGGCGCCGGCTTTCTTGGAGTCGTACTCGAAATAGCCCTGACCGTGGTTGGGCGTCTCCTCAGCGATGATCTTGATCGAGTTCTTGTTGGCCGAGACGGTGCCGTCCGAGCCGAGGCCATAGAAGACGCAGGCGGTCACGCCCTGGATCGCGTCGGCCTTGAAGTCAGGATCCCAGGCGAGGCTGGTGTGGCCCACGTCGTCGAGGATGCCGACCGTGAAGGGATTCTTCGGGGTCTCCTGGGCCAGCTCGTCGAAGACCGCCTTGACCATCGCAGGCGTGAATTCCTTGGAACCCAGACCATAGCGTCCGCCGATGACGCGCGGCATGGTCGACAGTTCGCCGGCTGAGAAGGCGCGGGCGAGTGCGGTGGTCACGTCTTTGTAGAGTGGCTCGCCGTCGGAGCCGGGTTCCTTGGTGCGATCGAGCACGGCGATCCGGCTGGCACTGGCGGGCAGAGCGGCGATCAGGGCCGAGGCATCGAAGGGCCGGAACAGCCGGATCTTGAGCAGCCCGACCTTTTCGCCGCGCGCGGTCAGATGCTCGACCGCTTCCTCCGCTGCGCCCAGTCCCGAACCCATCAGCATCACCACGCGCTCGGCATCGGGTGCGCCGACGTACTCGAACAGCCGGTACTGACGACCGGTCAGGGCGGCGAAGCGGTCCATAACGCCCTGCACGATGGCGGGCGCGGCGGCGTAATAAGGATTGACCGTCTCCCGCCCCTGGAAATAGACGTCCGGGTTCTGCGAGGTACCGCGCAGCTTGGGATGATCCGGGTTCAGGGCGCGCTCGCGATGGGCCTTGACCAGCTCCTCGTCGATCAGGGCGCGGATGGTCTCGACCGGCAGCCGCTCGATCTTGTTGACCTCGTGCGAGGTGCGGAAACCGTCGAAGAAGTGCAGGAAGGGCAGGCGGCTTTCGAGCGTCGCAGCCTGGGCGATGAGCGCGAAGTCCATCACTTCCTGTACCGAACCGGCGCACAGCATGGCATATCCCGTGGCGCGACAGGCCATGACGTCCGAGTGATCGCCAAAGATCGACAGGGCTTGAGCCGCGAGCGCGCGCGCCGAGACATGGAACACCGTCGGGGTCAGTTCGCCCGCGATCTTGTACATGTTCGGGATCATCAGCAGCAGGCCCTGCGAGGCCGTGAAGGTGGTCGCCAGCGATCCGCCCTGGAGCGCACCGTGGATGGCCCCCGCCGCGCCGCCCTCACTCTGCATCTCGACGACATCGGGGACCGTGCCCCACAGATTCTTGACGCCCAGCGAGGACCATTCGTCGGCCCATTCGCCCATGTTGGAAGAGGGCGTGATGGGATAGATGGCGATGACCTCGTTGGTCAGGTGCGCCACGTAGGCGGCGGCCTCGTTGCCGTCGAGTGTGACCAGGCTGTTGTGCGACATCGGACTGTCCATTTGGGTGGTTGGAACGGGATGACCGCGATGCGGAATGCCAAGCGCGGCACTCAGAGCCAAACTATAGACCGAAAACAGGCGGCGTTGGTGACGGCTCGCGCCGCGCGGCGGTACGAATCGACGTTATCCTGATCGAGATCAAGTGGGCGTGAGACAGGTTTTGAGCGATGATCCGGGCTGGGGTTCAAATCTTGGGGGACGGAATCGAGTGAATACCGCTTCGGCGAGCACAGACAAAGGGGCGTGTAAGCGCCTGCGCGTGCGGCCCATGTGTCAGGCGGATCTGGACGCAGTGCTCGCGGTCGAGTACGCCGCCTACGCCTTTCCCTGGAGTCGTGAGATCTTCGAGGACTGTCTGAAGGCCGGCTACAACTGTTGGCTGGGCGAGATCGACGCGACCATCGTTGCGCATGGTGTGATGTCGGTTGCGGTCGGCGAATGCCAGATCTTCAATCTCGGCGTCCACCCCGACTGGCAGGGGCGCGGGCTGGGGCGTCAGATGCTGCGTCATCTGCTGCGGCTGGCGCGCCGGCGCGAGGCCGAGACGGCCTTTCTGGAAGTGCGCGTCTCGAACACAGCGGCACTGGCGCTCTATCGTGCCGAGGGATTCTGTGAGGTCGGTCGGCGGCGCCATTACTACCCCGCGCCCAATGGGCGCGAGGATGCGCTCGTTCTGGCACTCGAATTGATGACAGTTGGTCCAGGGTCTTGAGCTACACTCGGTCGTCGTTCGATGGGCAGGCGTCGCAATCGGATCGAAGAAACAGAGCGCACAAGGCGCTTATCCGGCAGATAGTAGCGAAACAGCCGATCATAGGTCAGGATCTGCATCCCCTCGCACTGCGCCTGAGCGATCAAAGGGATCTTTGTGATGTGAGGAGAAATCGAGGACGGCTTGAGCATGAAGCAGCGTGATGTTGAGCCAGCCGAATCCCTGTGCACCAATATCCTTGACGACCCGGCACGTGGGCACCTCAAGGTGATAGGTGGTGAGCTACAACCTCCGGGGACTTGACAGGTGTGCAGTCCCGGGATGAGGCGGCGCGCTTTATTCTGACCAACGTGCGGGTTTGAACTTCAGGCGACGCACCGATTCCATGACGAGTTTAATTGAATTAGCGTCCACATTCGTTGTAAAGTTTACGCGCAAAAATTACACACTTCAGCGCATTTTCATGCCACGACAACGCTGAAGCCGACGCGCAGGCTTGTCATCCTCAACCAATGCAGGAACGCATCATGGCAACCTATTACTTCAGTAAGATCACTAATGGTCAGACCCTGACGTTCACCCCTGGGTCGGACATTCTGCAATTCGATGACGACACCATCAGCGCCGGCTTAGGCTCGGTCACCCAGGTTCAAACCGATCTGCTCTTCAGCTACGGCGGCAAGACCTTCACGCTCAAAAACGTCGTGCTTGGACAGTTGACCATGAGCAACGTCAAGTTCAAAAACGGCAGTCTGTTACTGGTGGGCGACAACACCACCGACATCGCCAAGGATGAGTTGAACAACCCCCTGACCGGCGCGGCCCAGTCGGATTTTCTGCATGGCCTGGGCGGTAACGACACGCTCGACGGCAAGGCGGGCGCGGACATTATGATCGGCGGCGATGGTGCGGACACCTACATCGTTGATAACGATAGCGATCAGGTCAACGAGACCAATGCTTCGACTGGACTTGATCAATGGGATACGGTCAAATCGTCTGTCAGCTACACGCTCGGCGCCAATGTCGAGCAGTTGAACCTGACTGGCGCCACCGCCATCAATGGCACCGGCAACACCCTCAAAAATGTGCTCATCGGCAACAGCGCCGCCAATCGGCTCGATGGCGGCAAGGGCGACGATCGCATGGAAGGCGGTAACGGCAACGATACCTATGTCGTTGACAGTACAAAAGATGAGGTTATTGAAACCTCGGCCCTAGCGGCCGGCGGCGTGGATACCGTCGAGTCCTGGATCAGTTATACCCTGACCGCGAATGTCGAGAACCTTCTGTTGCTGGGCACCGCCAACAACAGCGCGACCGGCAACACCCTGAACAACCGGCTGACGGGCAACAGCGGCTCCAATCGGCTCGATGGCGTCACGGGTGCCGACACCATGGAGGGCGGCGACGGTCAGGACGTCTATGTCGTCAACAGCGCCGACGACGTGGTTATCGAGACTAATACCTCCACGTCCTCCCTACAGATCGATCTGGTCGAGGCGAGTCTCAGCTACACCCTGACCGCCAATGTCGAATGGCTCCAGCTGATGGGGACGACGAGCATCAACGCCACCGGCAACACCGGCGACAACCTCCTCATCGCCAATGTCGGCAACAATGTCTTCGACGGTGTAAGCGGCAACGATACGGTGTCCTATTCGCTCTCCTCGCCGTACATCGCCTCCATCAACCCCAAATCGAGCATCAATCAGAGCGCCAACCCGGCCCTGGCGGGGGTCAAGGTCTCGCTGGCGGTCACGGGTGCACAGGCCACCATCGGCTCGGGCATGGATAAGCTCAACAACATCGACAACCTGATCGGCAGCCGCTTCAACGACCAGCTGACCGGTAATAGCAGCGCCAATATTCTCGACGGCGGACTGGGCGCCGATGTCCTGATCGGCGGCGACGGCAACGACATCTACTATGTCGATGGCAACGATACGGTGATCGAGACCAACGCCTCCAAGACCCAGAGCGATACCGTGCGCTCGATCGTGAGTTATGTGCTGGGTGCCAATCTGGAAAAACTGGAGTTGATCGGGAGTGACAACATCCACGGCACTGGCAACGAACTGCAAAATACGATCATCGGCAATGACAAGGACAATCTGCTTGATGGCGCCGGCGGTGCGGACCGGCTGGAGGGCGGCAAGGGCAACGACACCTATCTGGTCGACGGCTTCGACACCGTGATCGAGGCCGGCAGTGCCGGAACAGACACCATCATGACCGAGGTCGGCATCCTCAACAACACCCTGCCGACCAATGTCGAAAACCTGCTGCTGCTGGGTTCGGTCAACCTGACCGGCAAGGGCAATACCCTGGCGAATGTCATCTACGCCAATGTCGGGGACAACCTGCTCGACGGCGTTAAAAACACGTCCTCCTCGTCTAAAGACACCCTGTCTTACGAGTTTGGGGCCACGGCGGGCGTACGGGTGAATCTGTCGCTGCTCGGCTCCGCTCAGAATACGGGCGGCTCCGGGACCGATACCCTGGTCGGCGACAGTTTTCACAATCTCACGGGGAGCTACTACAACGATATCCTGCAGGGAACGACCAGTGACAATGTGCTCAATGGATTGGGCGGCAGCGATACCGTCTCTTATGAGAACAGCGCCACCGGCAGCGTGATCATCAATCTGAACCTCTCGACCCGCCAAAATACACTCGGCTCCGGCGGGGACACGCTGCTATCGATCGAAAACATCACGGGCAGTACCTTCGATGACACCATCATCGCCAGCTCCGGCAATAATATTATGGATGGTGGTCTGGGCAGCGATACCGTCTCCTATGTCAAGAGCGACGGTCTGGTTGCGGTCAATCTCGCTGTCACAACGGCTCAGAACACCGGCGGTTCCGGGAAGGACACCCTGATCAAGATCGAGAATCTGATCGGCAGTAACTACAACGACAGTCTGACCGGCAACACCGGCGCGAATCGACTCGATGGCGGCAAGGGTGCGGACGCACTCAAGGGTGGCGCGGGCGATGATGTCTATGTCGTCGACAATGCCGGCGATGTCGTGACCGAGGCATTCAGCCAAGGCAACGATACTGTGCAGTCGTGGATCAATCTCACCTTGGGTGGCAACATCGAGAATCTTGAATTGATGTACGATAAGAGCTTGGGCGACGCCAATAATCCCAAGACAGGCACGGGCAACACACTCAACAACACGCTGACCGGAAACGCTCTCAGCAACACCCTAAGCGGTCTTGGCGGCAACGATGTGCTCGATGGCGCCGGCGGACAGGACAGCCTGACCGGTGGAGGGGGAGCGGATCGCTTCGTCTTCAGTGTGGTCACCGATACCTCGGCTTCTATGCCGGATGTCATCACGGACTTTACTCGCTCCCAAAGCGACAAAATCGATCTCTCGCTCGCCACCTTCTACGAAGGGGTCTTCAAGTTCGTCGGCATTAAAGCCTTCAGCGGCGTCTCAGGTGAGCTGCGTTATCAGACCCTGAGCAACAAAACACTAATCACGGGCGACACCAATGGCGACAAGGTTGCCGATTTTGCCATTGAGCTGACAGGCGCAATCGCCATGCAGGCTAGCGACTTCGTGCTCTAGTCGCCTGTCGCCAAACCACGCCGATCCTCCCGCAAGGCCGCTGGGGAGAATCGGCGAACAACGCGTAGCTGGACGGCCCAAGGTCGTCATAAGCGGCTCGGCTGCCGGTCTAGTGCGGTCGGCAGCCGATATTGCCATCTGACTTGATATGCATTCTACCCACCCTTGATTTGGCTTTTTGCGTGCGGGGCGCAACCAAAAGGTCATGTATGGTTATCACGTTGAGCTGCTATAGACGCATAGCGGCATCAAGGTCGGCAGGATCAACGCCACAAATCGCGTATAGCTCACCAGGCTGGGGAACTCGCGGCGGGCGTGTTGGCTCAGGTACAACAGATAGAACGCTTTGAAGGTTGCGGTACTGGGATTGATGGAAGACGATCAGGATCGTCAGAATCTCGCTGAGCCTCAAACGCCTGGCCCGCGGCCGACCTCGCTGCCCGCTGGTCAGGAGTTGGCGGTGCCACACCGGCAAAAACACTTGGCAGAAATCATCTACATCGCAGTACACGGCTTCAAAATCGATCATGGCGGCTCTTCGGGGCCTCAGGGTGGTCTCCTGAAACCTGAGCTGGTTTCGCCCCCAAGAGTCGCCGCCCTTATCCAGAACTCGCGTTAAGGTTATGGTCATTGTGTCTGGATCATCCGGGTTTCACTTCAACGAATGAATCCGATCAGCGTTGTGCTGGAATCTGAACACCGGTGCCTGTGCTGCTTACCCAATCAAGCGGTTCGGACCGTGTCGAGCAGTTTGATGAAATTGCGCTTGGCTCTGTAACGCGCACGCAATCCCTCCACATACTCCCTGAACTCCGGCAGGCGCTCCTGTTGCTTCATCAGCTCGCCGACGCGCCGGATCAGTTTGACGGCCTCTTCGTAGGCGCGGCTGTTGGTCTGCTCGATCGTGGGCTGGATGATTCGGCGATAGAGCTTCATGGCCTCGTCCGGCTGCCCGGCTTCCAGCTGACCGGCGAGCCGGATCAGCAGTCGAGAGTCACAGGTACCGCGTCCGACGGCTTCCAGCCCTGCTTCGGGATCCTCTTCCCAGAGCGCGATCTCGACCCGCGACGAATAGTCAGGTTCCGAAGTCCGGGGCCGCCATCGACTGGTCTTGGCGGCCTCGGTCTGGATGTATTCCTCCAGCCGCTTCAGCGCCCGCTCGCGCTGCTCCGGCCAGATGCCAAGCCGTTCGGCGACCGCCTTGAGTTTCTGATAGCATGAGAGTTCGGGCTGCTCATCGAACTGCACCCAGGTCAGGGCGAGCGCCTCGTCCCGGCGTCCGCGCTCCAGATAGGCCGCGACCAGGAAGTCACGCAGACGGTTGCTGGTGTTCTCAGGAAAGGCCGCCAGGCCGCGCTCTGCCCATTCCAGGGCGCGTTCCGGTTCCCCGGCCTGGGTCCAGATCTCGGCGATGTCCAGATAGCTGTAGGAGGAATCGAGATCCCGTGCGCGTATGGCGACCAGTTCCTCGACATTGCCGTCGAGTCTGGCCAGACACTCCATCAGGCGCTTGAGACGCGCGTACTGCGGGTCGTAGCGTCCTGCGTCCGGTGGGGACAGGTCGCGCCACTGGGCCTCGACCAGTTCGCGATAGCGTTTGAGACCGCGTTCGCCGAGCGCCTCGCTGTAGGTGTCCGGGCTGAAGCTGACGAACTGCAAATCCTGGCGCCCTTCGAGCCGAAACAGTCGCTCGGCCAATTCGACCGGATCGGGCGGCGCGAGCCGGCAGGCTTTCTGGTGCAGCTCACCCAGACGTTCGACGACCTCGACGCCTGCGCCCTCCTCGTCATCCTCAATGTGCTGCATAGCCTTTTCCGCGCGTTCGATGGCGTGCTCGGTCAAGTCGATCAGCAGGGTGGCGCTCTGCGGTTCGAGCAGTTCCTCCAGTGCGTCGATCACGGCGCCGAGATCCTCGGCGAACTCCTCGGCGCTCTGCCAGTCGTCTTCAGCGCCACGGGTCGCCTCATCGATCGCACGTCGAAAGCGCTTGGCTTGATCGCTTCCCGATCGTCCGCGTTCGGCCTTGAGCAGGAGCGACTGATAAAGCCGGTCGTCGCGCCGGGCGATCTCCATGAGCCGGGAGACGAGCGTCTCTTGCGGTTGGGTCTCCAGATAGGACTGAATGAGTTTCCAGGGATCCGTAGGCGTCCGCGAGACAGCCGTCCCGTCCTCGTCGTCGACATCCGGCCGATCCGCCGCGCCGCCGATCCAGGCCAGACCGACCGCGACACAGTGCTTGCAGAAGTAGCCATCGGCCGCGTGCGGACAGGTGCAGTCATAACCCAGTTGGCCGCCGTCGTCCCAGAGTTCGACCTGATAGACCTCGGTGCCCTGGACCCTGGCTTTGATCCGGTCACCCATCACCCGCACCCGACCGACCGCGTTGCCCGAGAAATAGCTCTCGCCACGCCAGAAGACCTTGCTGCCGGCCAGATCCATCAAATTGTCGACCGTGATGACAGTATCGAGCATGGCGATGACTTCCGAACGGGTTTCAGACCCGCTTCACCCCGCAGCCATAGCGGTCGATCCCGACCTCGGCGGCGGTGACGGCGCGAAAGATCGCGCGCCCCTTGTTCATGGTCTCCTGCCATTCGGACTCAGGCACCGAGTCGGCGACGATGCCGGCACCGGCCTGGATGTGCAGGGTGCCGTCCTGGATGACGGCGGTGCGGATGGCGATCGCCGTGTCCATGTTGCCGTTCCAGGACAGATAGCCGACCGCGCCCGAATAGATGCCGCGCTTGACCGGCTCCAGCTCGTCGATGATCTCCATGGCGCGGATCTTGGGCGCGCCCGAGACGGTTCCGGCGGGGAAGGTGGCGCGCAGCACGTCGATGGCGCTCAGGCCCTCCTTGAGCCGGCCGATGACGTTGGAGACGATGTGCATCACATGCGAATAGCGCTCGACGATCATCCTGTCGGTCAGGCGCACGCTGCCGATCTCGGAGACGCGCCCGGTGTCGTTGCGTCCGAGATCGATCAGCATCAGATGCTCGGCCAGTTCCTTGGGGTCAGCCAGCAGCTCGGCTTCGAGCGCCTGATCCTCGGCCTCGGTGTGACCGCGCCGTCGGGTGCCGGCGATCGGACGCACCGTGACCACGCCGTCTTCCAGCCGGGTCAGGATCTCGGGCGAGGAACCGACGATCTGGAAGTCGGCCAGATCCAGGAAGTACATATAGGGCGAGGGATTGAGCCCGCGCAATGCTCGGTAGAGATCGAGCGGCGGCGCACCGAAGGGGATCGAGAGCCGCTGCGAGAGCACCACCTGCATGCAGTCGCCGGCGAGGATGTACTCCTTGATGCGCTCGACGGCCTCCTTGAACGCGGACTCGGTGAAACCCGAGACGAAATGCGATTCCTCGACCTCGCGCGGCGGGTTGCTCTGACCATTGGGGATCGGCTGACGCATCATGGCGTTGAGCGCACCGATACGCGCCTCGCCGGCTTCCAGTGTGTCCCCGGCGGTCGGGTCCAGGTGCACGATGATGTAGAGCCGCCCGCTGAGGTTGTCGAACACGACCACCTCGTCCGAAACCATCAGCAGGATATCGGGCGTGCCGAGCTGATCGGGATTGGGGCAGACCGCGAGCTTCGGTTCGATATAGCGGATGGTGTCATAGCCGAAATAGCCGACCAGACCGCCGGTGAAGCGCGGCAGACCTTCGATCTCGGCGACCTGGAACCGGCTCTGGTACTGCTCGATCCAGGCCAGCGGATCGGCACTCTCGGTCGACTCGATCACCTGACCATCGCGCTCGACCTGGATCTGACGACCGCGGATCTTGATGACGGTGCGTGCCGGCAGGCCGATGATGGAGTACCGGCCCCATTTCTCGCCGCCCTGCACCGACTCGAACAGATAGGAATATGGCCCCTTGGCCAGCTTGAGATAGACACTCAGCGGGGTTTCGAGGTCGGCGAGCACCTCGCAGGCGACTGGAATGCGGTTGTAGCCCTGCTCGGCGAGGGCGTTGAAGGTCTTGGGGGTCATCGGGATCTCCGGACGCTGGGAAAGGACTGGGGTTATGAACGCGACCTCAGCGTCGCCATCGCCAGGATCTCATGTCCCCTCCTAGAGTCCGATCGAACCGGAATCCCATCGTCTGCCTGCTCCTGATCCTGCGGTCCTCAGCTCGCCAGCAGCTCGCGCAGCTCGACGAACGAATCGATCACCGCGTCCGGGTCGGACTCGCGGATATCGACTCCGTGGTTGTAGCCGTAGCTGGTACAGATGATCTTGAACCCGGCCGCGCGTGCCGCGTTCACATCGCTCACCGAGTCGCCGATCATCAGCGACGCCTCCGGCTTGACGCCGAAATGACCGGCGGCATGGATCAACGGCAGCGGATCGGGCTTCTTGCGCGGCAGAGTGTCGCCGCTGATGACGATGCCGAAGAAGTCATGGATCCCGAGATGCTGGAGCAGCGGCTCGGTGAAGCGCGCGGCCTTGTTGGTGACGCAGCCGAGCGGATAGCCCGCGTCCCGCATGAACTCCAGTCCTTCGCGCACGCCCGGATAGATCTGCGAACGGTTGAAGGTGTTCTCGGCGTAGAGTTCGAGAAAGATCGGATAGGCGCGCTGATAGTCGGTCTCGTCCGGCTCGCCGTCGAGCCGACCGATCAGGGCGCGGCGCACCAGACGCTCGATCCCGTTGCCCACCCAGGTGCGCACGGCCGCCTCGCCGCGCGCCGGGCGCCCGAGCCGCGCCATCATGGCGTCGACGCAATAGGTCAGATCCGGAACACTGTCGACCAGGGTTCCATCGAGGTCGATCAGGATCATTTTCGGCTGCAACAGCGACATGGACACGGACTCCGGAATCGAGCGGGCAGGATCAGCGATCGACACGGGCGAGTGCGCGCCGCATTTCGGCGACGATGCTGTCGTAACGATTGGGGTCGGAGTCGCGGCCCTGGCCGAAGAGGCCCGAGCCGGAAACGAAGGTGTCGGCCCCGGCCGCCTTGATCTCGGCGATGTTGTCGGCCTTGACGCCGCCGTCGATCTCCAGCCGGATGTCGAGTCCCGAGTCGTCGATGATCTCGCGCACCTCGCGCAGCTTGTCGAGCGCCGTGGGGATGAAGCTCTGACCGCCGAAGCCGGGGTTGACCGACATCAGCAGGATCATGTCGACCTTCTCCAGTACATAGTCGAGATAGGTCAGGGGCGTGGCCGGGTTGAACACCAGACCGGACTTGCAGCCTGAGTCGCGGATCAGTTGCAGTGTGCGGTCGACGTGCTCGCTCGCTTCCGGATGGAAGGTGATGTAGGTCGCACCCGCCTTGGCGAAGTCGGGGATGAGGCGGTCGACCGGCTTGACCATCAGATGCACATCGATGGGGGCCGTGACGCCATGCTTGCGCAGCGCCTCGCACACCAGCGGGCCGATGGTCAGGTTGGGAACATAGTGGTTGTCCATGACATCGAAGTGCACGATGTCGGCCCCTGAAGCGAGGACGTTGTCTACTTCTTCGCCGAGCTTGGCGAAGTTCGCCGAAAGGATGGACGGTGCGATCAGATCAGCCGGCATGGTGTGTCCTCCAGATGAACCCGGCTCGGTCCGAACACCAGTGCCAGGATCAGGATATTTGTGTTGTGGATGAGGATGATCGGAAAGTCGTCAACTCTACCCCATGCCGAGCCGTTTTTCACTCGCGCTGAAGCACGTCCGGCCCTCCGTCCGAGCGCATGGCTCGGCGTCCGTCTGTCGCCCGGAACCATTGAACTCGACAGCGACGGCATTTAGGTTTCTAATTTTTCTCAGTTTTCGGAATTCCACCACTGGAGGGCAACCGCCATGCAATACAGACGTCTCGGCCGTTCGGACATCGACGTGAGCGCACTCTGTCTGGGCACCATGACCTTCGGACAGCAGAACAGCGAGTCCGAGGCCCATGCTCAACTGGATCTGGCGCTCGCCGTCGGGATTAATTTCATCGACACGGCCGAGATGTATCCGGTGCCGCCCATGGCCGAGACTCAGGGCCTGACCGAGACCTACATCGGCACCTGGCTCAAGTCACGCGGCTGTCGGGATCGGGTGGTGCTGGCGACCAAGGTCGCGGGGCCGGGCGACTGGCTGCCGCACATTCGGGGCGGGACGAACCGGCTCGACCAGCCCAATATCGAGGCGGCGATCGACGCCAGCCTCAAGCGGCTCCAGACCGATTGGATCGATCTCTACCAGCTCCATTGGCCGGATCGCCGGACCAATTTCTTCGGTAAGCTCGGTTATGAGCCGGTCGACGACAGCGACAGCGTGCCGCTACTGGAGACGCTCGAAGTGCTGGCCGATCTGGTCAAGGCCGGCAAGGTGCGTCAGATCGGGGTCTCCAACGAGACGCCCTGGGGGCTGATGCGCTATCTGGCACTTGCCGAACGGCACGACCTGCCGCGCATGGTCAGCATCCAGAACCCTTACAACCTGCTCAACCGCAGCTTCGAGGTCGGTCTGGCCGAGATCGCCATTCGCGAGCCGTGCGGGCTGCTGGCCTATTCGCCGCTGGCCTTTGGTGTGCTCTCAGGCAAGTATCTCAACGGCCAGCGCCCGGCTGACGGACGTATCACCTTGTTCGAGCGCTTCAGTCGCTACTCCAACGGCGAGGCTGAGCGCGCGACCGCTGAGTACGTCGCCCTGGCCGAGCTGCATGGTCTGGATCCGGCACAGATGGCGCTGGCCTGGGTCACGAGTCGGCCCTTCGTCACGGCCAACATCATCGGGGCTACGACGCTCACGCAGTTGGAGAGCAACATCGGCAGTCTCGACCTGACGCTCGACGATGCAGTGATCGCCGGGATCGAATCGATCCACACCAAGCAGCCGAATCCGGCGCCTTGAGACTGGGTGCTGTCAGTGGAGGAGGGTACGCATGGCGTACCCTGTGCGGGCTTCAACTACCCTGTTGAGGTGTGCTCAACACCTTGAGATCGACTCGCGCGATGCCGCGATCGACGATGCCGAGTTCCTTGGCTGCTTCCTTGGAGAGATCGACGATGCGGCCCTTGGCAAAGGGGCCGCGATCGTTCACTCGAACGATGACACTGCGGCCGGTCCGGGTATCCGTGACACGGATCTTGGTGCCGAGCGGTAAGGTTCTGTGTGCAGCGCTCAGACGGCGTTTGTCGTAGACCTGTCCGCTGGCGGTTTTGCGACCGTGCAGACTGTCGTGATAGAAGGAGGCAATGCCTTTCTGGACATGACCGATTCCGCTATTGGCCGTGGCACTGCTGGCGAAGGGCAGAAGCCCCGCCAGCAGGCCGGCTGTGATGAGCGTCTTCTTCATGGAGCCAACCTCTTGTTTTCGAAGGGCGCGCCGAAACGATGAGACGCGATAAAACCCTTCTCTGACTTAAGAAAGGCGCCAGTCTAGGTGAAAACCCTATATGGGGTAAACCCTGAATCGGCCGGGAATATCGATTAGTGTATGAATCGGTCTGTCATGCCTCCCGGCTCACAGGTTGATCCACTCCATTGGCCTCCCGGCAATCCATGTCCGACATCGGACCGACCAGATTGGCCGACAGATGCGTCCAGGCACTCATCAGCGACACCAGTACCGTCGCCAGATAGGGAATGGCCTGCACCACCAGCACCGCGACCCAGATGCGCACGTCGAGCATGAAGGCATCATCGCGCTGCATCACCGACACCGCCGCAAACAGGAAGGCAAAAGCCAGCAGTGCCTCCTCGCGCGCATCGGCCAGGGCACGGATCACCGCCGGCGCCTCGGCCATCTTGGGCGTGCGGAAGAAGCCGAGCTTGCCCGTCACCAAGCCCCCGAACATGGCGCGCGCGATGGTGTGCGAGAGCGCCAGCCCCGCCAGCCCGGCGGCCAGACTCTGACGCAGCGTGGCCGTGACCCGGCGCCGGTACAGGAACAGGCTCTTCGACATCTTGAACAGGAACAGCACCAGCGGCACCAGGGCGATGGTCATATAGGGCGGGGTGATGGTGTCGGGAGCCATGACCATGGCCACCGACCAGGCGAGCGCGGCGAAGTTGAACAGCAGATTGAAGCCGTCGGCGAACCAGGGCAGCCAGCCGGCGACGAAGTGATAACGCTGACCGAGCGAAAGCGAGGTACCCCGCAACCCGAGCAGTTCGCGCCGATGGTGCAGCAGGATACGCACCGCGCCATAGGCCCAGCGGTAGCGCTGCTTGCGGAAGTCGGCGAAGGTGTCCGGCATCAGACCCTGACCATAGGTGCAGGGGATGTAGAGCGCCTTGTGACCACCCTCGAACAGCCGCAGACCGAGTTCCGCGTCCTCGGTGATGCACCACTCGGCCCAGCCGTCGACCGCGTCGAGCGTCTGGCGTCGGATCATGGTCATGGTGCCGTGCTGGATGATGGCGTTGCGCTCGTTGCGCGTGACCATGCCGAGATGGAAGAAACCGCGATACTCGGCCATGCACATGGCCTTGAAGGCATTCTGATGTGCGTCGCGATAGTCCTGCGGCGCCTGGACGATGGCCACCTCTGGATCGCCGAAGGCGGGCACCAGATGACGCAGCCATGGCGGCCGCACGATGTAGTCGGCGTCGATCACGGCCACGACGTCCGCGCGCGGATCTGTGTGGCGCAGGGCGAAGTTCAGCGCCCCGGCCTTGTAGCCGGCGAGCGGGTCGACATGGAAGAAACGGAAGCGCTCGCCGAGCCGGGCGCAATAATCGCGCACCGGCTCCCAGACGGCCGGATCCTTGGTGTTGTTGTCGATCACCAGCACCTCGAAGTGCGGATAATCGAGCGCGGCCAGGCCGTCGAGCGTTTCCTTGAGCAGTTCGGGCGGTTCGTTGTAAGCCGGAACATGCACCGAGACGAAGGGGAGTTGGTCATCGGGCACCGAGCGTAGCGGGAAGGGCCGGCGCCAGCGGCGCAACCAGACCGACTCGGCCCATTCGTGCGCCTCGGCCATCAGCAGCACGATCACGCCCACCCCGCCGATCAGCAGCAGCACGCCGACGATGGCCGTCGCCGGGGTCATGTACTGGCGCGTGTAGTCGTAGACGACCCACACGGCGGCTGTCGAGATGGCATAGGTGATGAGCGCCAGGAAGCTCTTGCCGCGCTTGGAGAGCGTCGAGCTGTCGCGATAGAGGAAGGCCAGCAGCAACACGCCCATGACCACCGACAGCCCGGCCAGCTCACGCCACTGCGGGATGCGCACCACGGGTTCGGTGAAGTCGAACTTGGGTTCGCGGTTGGTATCGTAGACGCCCCAGTAGGTGCCGGTCGCGCCCTCGGTCCTGAGCTTCCAGGGCTGATCGAACGCCTCCATGACGTAATAGACATAGTGCTCGGACTCGGCGGCGGCCAGGAAGCGGCGCAGGAAGCGGGTCTGATTGGCCAGGGACGCCTCGGCACCGCGATTGCGCCGTCCGTTGCTCGGCCAGCCGACCTCGCCGATGATGATCGGTTTGTTCGGATAGGCCTCCTTGACCTGGTTGTAGCGACTGATGGCGTAGTCGACCGCCTGATCCAGCGGTACGCCCTCCCAGTAGGGCAGCAGATGGATGGTGATGAAATCCACATGCTCGACCAGCGTGGGATACTTGAGCCAGACGTGCCAGGGTTCGGCGGTGCTGACCGGCAGCCAGGTGAACTGGCGCACCCGATCCAGATACTCGACCAGCTCCATGACCTCGACGTCGTCGCGCAGGATGGCCTCGTTGCCGACTATGACCCGCACCAGATTGCGATACCCCTTGGACAGGATCTCGCGCAGACGCCCGAGTTCGGCCTCGTTGGCCTCGGGATCGTCGCCGATCCAGGCACCGAGCGTGACGTTCAGGTCGTACTGGGCGGCCAGTCGCGGGATCTCGGCCAGAGTGCTCTCGACGGTGTAGGAGCGCACGGCATGGGCACGGCCCTTGAGCAGGGCCAGATCGGCGTCGATGTCCTCGACCGAGGGAAAGCGTTTCTGGCTCGGGTCGTCGTCGGCGCGCATGGGCGAGAAGGAGAAGCCCTGGATACGGGTCGGCCAGGCCGGTTCCTCGTTGGGGCGGTTCAGGATCCACCAGGCCGAGATCGTGAGGACAGCGATCAGGATCGGGATGACGAAGTTGACGGAGCGATTCATGGGGATGTGTCAGTGGTGGACTATGGGCTGGTGTGTGACCGTGTTTGCCAGGTGTCGGCGAGCGGTCGTACCGAACGTGCGGCGCAGCGACTCGGAAGGCGTGAGCAGGACGATCGGGGCGTATCCGGACGGCCGCGTCGGATCAACGGTGCAGGGTTTGGCATGAGCAGCAAGCGGTGAGATCCATAGGCAGTCTTGATCGGATGAGGCATCGGAGGCGGTCTCGAACCGGAGGAGGTATGACCCCCGATCGGCGATGGGCTATGATAGCTCGGTCCTTGGGTTTTGGATGCGCCGAGGATTAAGGATTGATGGTTTGGGTCGTGCCTGTTTGGAATCCGCAGTCAAACCTCAATAGATAAGGAGTATGGCAATGTGTCGTGTAATGCCTGGACGGTCATTGGTGCTGGCCACGCTCTTGATGATGGCCGCGAACGTATCGGCTGCGTGGACGACGATTTCAGCGAGCTCTTTTACCGACGAAGATGGCATCGAGCGTTTTCCGGCCTGCTCGCAGGGGGACACGTTTTCGTTCTTCGTCGACGAACCCGAGAGTGCTGAGGGGCTGCTGCTGTATTTTGCCGGTGGCGGAGCCTGTTGGGACGCTGCAACCTGTGTCGGCTCGGCTCAGACCGACAGCCCGACCTACTATGGATCGATTTGGGAGACGGCGGAATCGCTCGATGCCCTCTCGGCAGACGTGGATGGTTCGGGCGCAGGCGGTATCCTCACGACGAGACTCGACAATCCCTATGCCAGATTCGTCAAGGTCTACATTCCCTATTGCACAGGAGATGTGCATATAGGCTCGAGTGATACGAACTATGATTACACCTTGCCGTCTGAATCCGGAGTGCAAACAGCGCCGTCTAGCCGTACGATCCACCATCGCGGGTTCGACAACCTGCTTGCGGCTTTAACCTGGATTCGAAGCAATCTCTCGGTCGATGATTTCAGCGAAATCACGGTAGCCGGTTCGAGTGCCGGCGGCTACGGTGCGCTATTGAATTTTCCGGTGATTCGTGAGTCTCTCGGCGCCGAGGGAGCTGACTACTCGATCATCATCGATTCTTCGAATGGTGTGCTGACGAATGGTTTTGTGGATCGGGCGTTCGGGCCGTCCAAGACGGATCCAGGTGTCTGGAATGCCAGGCAAAATCTCCACCCATCGTTAGCCGCAATCCCAGACCTCGATGCCAGTTCACTCTGGGTGACGGCGATCAAGACCGTTGCACGTCGCTATCGCGATACCCGTCTATCACAGTCGACCGCCGCCTACGATCTCGTGCAGTCGATCGTCTACTGGACGATGAAAGCGGTGGATCAGGGAACCTATGATCCCTTCGTGGAGCCAACTCAGAACGAGCTTCTGCGCTTGGATCTCTTGGAGTGGAGTCCGAAAGCACGTTGGGCGATGGTGAGTACCGCGCTACAGGCTCCCAACTACCGATATTATCTCGGGGCGGGTCAGGGGCATATACATCTGCTCCTGGACGAGGCGTCTTCTCTCTTTCCGACGACCAATTACTTCGAGGAAGATTCGGCAATGGGTGTGCTTTATACAAATTGGCTACACGATATGCTGTATAACAATCGTTTTCTGATAACGGATTGGCGGAATCTGACCTGCTTCCCAAACTGTCTCTAGCTTCAATCGATCCGGCCTACCCTAAACGGCAGGCCGGATTCTGCCTCGCCTTCGGTCAGAATGTTCGCGGCCATTCTGGTCTATCTGAACAAAAGTTAAGCAGTCGTCAATCTTGACGCAAGGTTCAATCCTGATACTGCGCGTCGAGCGCGGTGGATGTGGGTTCTTCGTCACTGCTGCACTGATGACGGCTTGAACGCATGACAGAGAGGGCACCAAGACGATGCACATTCTGCTGGTCGAGGACGATCCGCAAATGGCCGACTATCTGCGCAAGGCACTCATCGAGGCGGGTGCCGTGGTCGATCGCGCGGCCGATGGACGCGAGGGCTTGCTGATGGCCGCCGGCAGCGACTATGACGTCCTCATCCTGGATCGTATGCTGCCCGGACTCGACGGGCTGGCGATCGTGCGAACCCTTCGCGCCTCGGGCAATCGTACCCCGGTGCTGTTCCTGAGCGCGCTCGGCGATGTCGACGATCGGGTCGAGGGGCTGCGCGCCGGGGGCGACGACTATCTCATCAAACCCTTTGCCTTCTCTGAACTCCAGGCGCGCGTCGAGGCGCTGCTGCGGCGCGGCGCGGCCGAGGCTCCCGAGACCCGTCTGCGCGTGGGCGATCTGGAGATGGATCTGCTCAAGCGCGAGGTCACGCGCGCGGGTCAGTCCATCCAACTCCAGCCGCGCGAGTTCCGGCTCCTGGAGTGCCTGATGCGCCACGCCGGACGGGTCGTCACCCGCACCATGCTGCTCGAACAGGTCTGGGACTATCACTTCGACCCCCAGACCAACGTCATCGACGTCCACATCAGCCGCCTGCGCGGCAAGATCGACAAAGACTTCGATCCGCCGCTGTTGCAGACGGTGCGCGGCGCCGGCTACCGGTTGCAGGCCGGGTGAGGGTCTCGGCCCTGGTCAGGCGTCTGCGCGCGCGCGTGGCGCGCGTGGCACGTGGTTCCATCTTTCGGCTGGCGCTGCTCTATGTGCTGTTGCTTGCCGGCTCGTTGGGTATCCTACTTGGCTTCATCTACTGGTCCACCGCCGGTTACATGGGTCGTCAGACCACAGAGACCATCGAAGCCGAGATCCGCGGTCTGGCCGAGCAGTATCGCCGCCGTGGGCTGGTTGGCCTGACAACGCTCATCAGCGAACGGGTGGCGAGCGATCCGGTCGGGGCGAGCGTCTATCTGCTGGTCGACGAGCGCTTCGAGCGCGTCGTCGGCAATCTGGATCGCTGGCCGTCCGAATCGCCCGATGCCAACGGCTGGATTCGTTTCCGGCTGCGCGAATGGGGTACGGATCACACCGACGAGCACGAGGCGCGCGCTCAGGTCTTTCTGTTGCGCAGTGGGTTGATGCTGCTGGTCGGGCGCGACATCCGCGATCTGGAGGCGACCCGTCATCTGATCCTGGATGCCCTGACCTGGGGGTTGGCGATCACGCTGGCCCTGGCACTCGCGGGCGCCTGGCTGATGGGGGCGAGCCTGACTCGGCGTCTGGAGGCGATCAACCTGACCAGCCGCGAGATCATGGAGGGCGATCTGACGCGGCGTATCCCCTTGAGCGGCAGCGGCGACGACTTCGACCGGCTCGCCGATGGACTCAACCGGATGCTGGAGCGCATCGAGGCGCTCATGGCCAGCGTGCGCCAGGTCTCAGACAACATCGCCCATGATCTGCGCACACCCCTGACCCGGCTGCGCAACAAGCTCGAACTGCTCGCTGCCGCCCTAGCCGAGTCGAGCGAGTCACGTCTGCTGGCCGAGGAGGCGATCGCCGATGCCGAGGAGCTGCTCGCGACCTTCAACGCCCTGCTGCGCATCGCACGCCTGGAGTCCGGCAGCCGGCGCGCGGCCTTTGGCCCCGTCGATCTGGTACCGCTGATCGAGGATCTGGTCGAACTCTACGAACCGCTGGCCGCCGAGCGCGAGCAGCGGCTCGACTGGACGGCCGGAGCGTCCTCGATCGTGGTCGAGGGCGATCGCGATCTGCTGTTCCAGGTCATGGCCAATCTGGTCGACAACGCCATCAAATACACTCAGCCCGGCGGCCACATCCAGCTCGCGGTCGATTCGGCGGGTGGGCAGGCGCGGGTGCTGGTTGCCGACGATGGTCCAGGTATCGCCCCCGAGTTCCGTGAACAGGTGTTCAGGCGTTTCTTCCGTGTCGACGACAGCCGTGCCACGCCGGGCAGCGGGCTGGGGCTGAGTCTGGTGCAGGCCGTCATCGCACTCCACCGCGCGCACATCGAACTCTCGGACAATGAGCCGGGGTTGCGGGTGAGTCTGAGTTTCGGTCGCTCGCCTCAATAGGCTCCGCTCAGACCATCCTGCTGATTGCCCCAGGGACGTCCGAGGAACAGATAGAGCGCGCCATTGCCGCTGTCGGCCTGACCATAACCGAGATAGAGCGGCCCGATGAAGGTGTCGGCGCCGACGAAGAGACTTCCGCCGAGGCGCAGACTGTCCCAATCGATGTCGCTACGCCGGTTCCAGACGTTGCCGACCTCCAGCGAGCCGCCGGCATAGGTCTTGACGAGGCCAGTACCCAGATCGCGCAGATAGATGGCGCGAACCAGACCGAGATTGGCACCCGAGAGTTCGTTCTGATTGAAGCCCGAAAGATTGAGGAAGCCGCCCAGCCGATAGTAGGACTGAGGCGGGGCCTCGCCGCCGAAGCTCCCGGCCAGTGTCATCCCGGTCAGCAGGCTGTTGCGGCCCCAGCTCTGGGCGTGTAGCCAGCTCAGGCTGCCCTGGTCGTAGTCGTGCGAGGCGCCCAGCTCGCCGCGCGAGGTGAGCACCTGCGCATCGAGTGACCAGCCGTGGCGAGGGAAGGTCAGGCTGTCGAGTTCGTCGACACTGAATCTCAGGCTCAGTTCGCCGGCATCGAAGTCATAGTCCGGATAGAAGGCGGCGCCGATGCGTTGCTCGGCGCGTCCGTCGAAGCGGGCATATCTCAATCCCAGGCGCCCCCAGGTGTCGAGGTTGCGTCCGAACTCCAGTGCGCCACCCGCACGCGTGAGCTGATATTCGGCGATCGGTTTGCTGTGAGCCTCGGGATCGAAGATCACCAGATTGTCGTTCAGATAGCCCAGGCCGGCCATCACATACCATTTCTCCAGGGGGTCGAGGGGCTGATAGAGGGCGGTGTAGAGGCCGGGTTCCTCACCCAGCTGGAGCTGGGTGCGCCATTCGCCGTTGAACGCATTGAGCGGTGCCATGGTGTAGGCCAGGCCGATGTTGAAGCGCGAATCGCCGCCCGTGGTCGAGGAAAATTCCAGCCCGCCCTGGAGCGAGCTGGTGCCCCAGGACTTTTCGCGCGCCGTGACCACCAGGGTGGCTTCGGCGTCGGTCTGATCCTCCAGGCGATAGCGCACCGACTCGAAGTTGTCCTGATCGTAGATGCTGGCCAGTTGATGCTCCAGGGCCGCCGGATCGAGCCGGTCGCCGGGTTCGACGTCCAGACGCTCACTGATGACGCGATCCGAGAGCCGCGAGTGGTTCTCGATGCGCACGGCGCGGATGGTCGGGCGTGTGTAAGGAGATCGCTGATGGCGTTCGCGATAGGCGGCATACTGGGCGCTCGGCAGGGCGAGCCGGGCCAGTTCGGGGCGTGCGTCCTCGGCGGCGCGCTCGCCGATGGCGATGGCCTGGAGCATCTTGCCGAAGTCGCTCGCCAGGACCTCGTGCCCGAGCGCCGGTGTGATCAGCAGATCACGTCCGCCGAGCGTGGCGATCTGCTCCTGGGTGTTGCGCCAGGTCACGAGACTGGCGATCTGGTCGAGCATGGTCAGGACGTTGGAGATCTCCTCGCGCTCGCGCCGCGGACCGCCGACGTCGACGGCGATGACGATGTCGGCGCCCATCTGGCGCACCACGCTCACCGGCATGTTCATCGCCAGCCCGCCGTCGACGAGCAGCCGGTCGCCGATCTCGACTGGCGCGAACACCGCCGGCACCGCCATGCTGGCGCGCATGGCCGTGGCCAGATCGCCCTCGCCGAGGACGACCGCTTCGCCGGTCACGACATCCGTGGCCACGGCGCGAAAGGGGATGCGCAGGTCGTCGAAATCCTGGATGCGGCTGGCCGGCAGGCTGTACTTGCGCAAGGCCAGCTCCAGCTTCTGGCCCTGGATGAGCGCCGGGACCAGATTCACCTTGCGCTCGCGTTCCTGCACGCCGGGTCGCGCCTTGACCAGATAGTTGCGATCCTCCAGCTTGCGGCGCATCCGCCGTTCCTCGCGTTCGGCCTCGTCCTGGAAGATGCCGTCCCAGTCGATCTCCTCGATGGTCTGTTCGATCTCGTCGGGTGAGAGCCCCATGGCATAGAGTCCGCCGACGATCGAGCCCATCGAGGTGCCGGCCACGTAGTCGACCGGAATGCCCAGTTCCTCGATGAGCTTGAGTACCCCGACATGGGCCGCGCCGCGCGCGCCGCCGCCGGAGAGCGCCAGTCCGATCTTGGGCCGCTCAGCCGCCTCGACCGGGGGCGCCGGGAGCGTGAGGACGGCGAGGACGATGAGCGACAGGGCCAGCCAGGGCCTGAAACTGGGCTTGATGAAGGACACGGGGCATCTCCATGGCTTGAGCGGTTGGCGGCGAGCTGGAAGGAAACCACGATTTCAGTGGTCGGGTCGAGACTCGGGCGTGTGCTCAAGCGTAGAGCAACAATGGTCTGACCGCTTCGGCCCAGTGCGCCTCGTCCGGTTGCAGACGCTGCTCCAGATCCTCGGGGCCGGCGGCCGGATCGTCGACCCATTCACGCAGGAAGGTACCGCCCGAGAGCAGATCGATGGCCAGCCGCTCGGTCTCGTATTCGTAGTGGAAGTGACGCCAGAGCGGATAGTCGGGATACTCCAGCCGGATACACTTGAACAGGAGCGCGATCAGGCGATAGGGCTTGAAATGCGCGTGTCGATAGTCGGCGTTGTCGGTATGGATCTGGAAACCGGCGCACCGCTGACCGGCGTGTTTGTGAAAGGTCGGTTCGAACCAGCACGGGCGGATGAGCGCGCCCTGGAGCCAGTCGGCGCGTTCGCGCTCCATGCGCGCGAGCAGCCGGTCCAGGTCCAGATCGGGTGCGCCGATGAGTTCGAGCGCCGTGGTGGTGCCGCGTCCCTCCGAGAGGGTGGTGCCCTCCAGGAGCACGGTTCCCGGAAAACAGCGCGCCATGTTGAGACTGGAGGCATTGGGGCTGGGATTGACCCAGGACAGCTCCAGCACCGGCCAGCCATAGCCGGGCGCCTCGTTCGGGTGATAGCCCTCCATCGCCACCACATGCAGATCGAGATCCAGGTTCAGATGGGCGACGAACCATTTGGCCAACTCGCCCAGCGTCAGACCATGGCGCATCTGGATGGGACCGGCACCGACGAAGCTCTCCCAACCCGGTTCCAGCAGACTGCCTTCGATCGGACGCCCCGCCGGATTCGGCCGGTCCAAGACCCAGAGTGTCTTGCCGTGCGCGGCACAGGCGCACATCAGATAGACCAGGGTCGTGACATAGGTATAGATGCGGGTGCCGATGTCCTGGAGATCGATCAGCAGGACATCGAAGCCGTCGAGCATAGCGGCCGTCGGTTCACGCACCTCGCCATAGAGGCTATAGACGGGGATTCCATGTCGTGGATCGATCTCGTCCGGGGTCTCGATCATGTTGTCCTGTTTGTCGCCGCGCATCCCATGCTGGGGGCCGAAGGCCGCGACGATATCGAGTTCCTTCAGCGCCATGAGCGCATCGAGCGCATGATGTCCGTGACGGGTCATAGAGGCCGGATGGCCGAGCAGCGCCACGCGCCGCCCCCAGAGCGGTTTGCGCAGTTCCGGATTTTCGAGCAGACGGTCCAGACCGAGTTTGATCATTGTGTATTTCGAGATCCTGTAGTGTCGAGTGTGAGAGGCTGCACCAGCGCATCCACAGCCGGTTTTTTTACGGGTCAGGTGCGGAAAATGGTCGGCCGACTCGAATCCGGCATATCCTAGCGGCCTCTGTTTGTCATAGAATGATGCCGATGCGCCGCTCCGATTTCCATTATGAACTTCCCGCCGAACTCATTGCCCAACATCCACTGCCCGAACGCTCAGGTTCGCGCCTGCTGGTGCTCGACGGTTCGCAGACCCCGCCACGCGATCGGATGTTCACCGATCTGCCGAGCCTGCTCAAACCCCATGACCTGCTGATCTTCAACAACACCCAGGTGATGCGCGCCCGTTTGTTCGGTCACAAAGAGACGGGCGGACAGGTCGAGATCCTGATCGAACGTCTGCTCGACGCGCGCGAGGCGCTGGCCCATGTGCGCGCCAGCAAATCACCCAAGCCGGGCAGTCGTATTCGCGTGACCGATGGAGCCTGGTTGTCGGTCGTCGGTCGCGAGGGCGATCTGTTCCGATTGCGCGCGCTTGAAAGCGACTTCGGCGAGCAGATGGCGCGGCATGGTCATATGCCGCTGCCACCCTATATCCAGCGTCCGGACGACGTGCTCGATGAATCCCGCTATCAGACCGTTTTCGCGCGTCGCACGGGTGCGGTCGCGGCACCGACGGCGGCGCTCCATTTCGACGAGCCAATGCTCGCACGGCTCGATGCGCTCGGAGTCGCACGCGCCGAGATCACACTGCATGTCGGTGCCGGAACGTTTCAGCCGGTGCGCGAAGACGATCTCGAACGCCACCACATGCATTCCGAATGGCTCGAAGTCGACGAGACGGTGTGTGAACGAATCGAACGGACACGTCAATTGGGCGGGCGTGTCATTGCCGTGGGCACCACCAGTGTGAGAAGCCTGGAAACAGCGGCGGCCGATGGGAGGCTCAGACCTTTTCGGGGCGAGAGCCGGCTTTTCATTCGGCCCGGTTATCGTTTCAGGGTTGTCGACGCCATGATTACGAATTTCCATTTGCCCGAATCGACCCTGCTAATGTTGGTGGCGGCTTTTTCGGGGTATTCCGAAATCATGAAAGCCTACCGCCATGCCATCGACCAGCGTTATCGCTTCTTCAGCTATGGTGATGCCATGTTCCTGACGCGTCAGGATGCGGCCTGAATATTTTCAAGCCGATCTAGAATATTCATTCCACTTTGTAATAAAATAGCGGCATCGCTGTCATGATTCCGTGACACCGAAGTCATCAAGCTATTCACCACCAGGAGACATGCGAGTGGAACATTCCAATCTCAGCCTCGAAGAAATCCAGCGTCAGCTGGAAGAAGCCGATAACAAGAAAGCTCAGCTCGAAAAGCTGCTCAAGGACAAGCGCGAGGAAGGCAAGGGCGCAGTCGTCGAACAGATCAGAAACATCATTCTCGACAATGGCTATGATCCGGAAGAGATCATGAATCTGGTTCTGCGCCGTCGCCGCAAGCTCGTCAGTGATCGTCAGTATCGCCGTTATGTCGATCCGGACAATCCTGAAAACGTTTATTCGCGTGGTGTTCTGCCGGGCTGGATGAAGGAGAAGATGGCTCAGCAGGGCTATGACCCGAATTCCAAGGAAGACCGCGAAGCCTTCAAAGCCAACTCGCTGCGACTGGTCGAGGGCTGAAACGACTGCCACGCGCGACGTCCTCAGTATGACGTCAGCTCGTGATATCCGGTGCAGTCATTTCTGACCTCTGCCTCGGACGCGGTTCGTGATCGATGTCTGGATACCGAATCCAACGAACCGCGTTCGCTCGTACTGACCTCCTCACATTTCACCCGCACGCCAGCCTGTCACCGTGACCTGTGTATCTTTACGGATATACCGCGCTCCGGTCTTGCCGTATCGTCCTCCTCAACGCGAGGAACGGACCACCTCCCAAGCTTCGCTCCGGCACCCGGAGCCAAGACTGTCGAATTAGTTGTGCATTGATTTTTCGACTGTTTTCTCACTCTCTTCAATGCGCTTTCCACGGAATTTGAACGATGAATATCTATGTCGGCAACCTGGCCTACAGCGTCACCCAGGACGAGCTTCGCGATGCCTTCGGTGCCTACGGTGAAATCTCCAGCGTGAACCTGATCACGGACAAGTTCACTGGCAGCTCCAAGGGCTTCGGTTTCGTCGAGATGCCGAACAACTCCGAAGCCGATGCCGCGATCAAGGGTCTCAACGAGACTCCGCTCAAGGGCCGCAACCTGAAGGTCAACCAGGCCAAGCCGCGTGGCGAGCGCCCGGCCAGCCGTGGACCGCGCTGGTAAGCACCTGCTGACCGCGTCTGGCGCGGTGTCGACCGGCACCGCCGCCCATACTCCAGACGCGGTTTAAAAAAGCGATTTCGATCTGTTACCGTTACGGCATTCGATTCCTGTCCCCGGATGCCGCTGAATGACCCACTCCGCCTCGTCTAATTCCACGCTGCTCTATCGCGTCTGTCCGGTCTCGCCTCAGGCCCATCTGTTCGAGGTCGAGATCCTGGTCGACCCGCCATCCGACGGCGCGCTCGTACTCTCCATGCCGGCCTGGATTCCAGGCAGCTACATGATCCGCGACTTCGCACGCAACATCGTCGCGATCTCCGCGTTCGATGCGTGTGGCCGACCCGTCGCGCTCGACAAGCGCGACAAGCAGAGCTGGACGCTTGGGGCTGTCACCGGACCGTGCCGGATTCGCTATCGCGTCTTTGCCTGGGATCTCTCGGTACGCGGTGCGCATCTCGACACGACCCATGCCTATTTCAATGGTCCGGCGCTGCTGTTGCGTGTGCATGGACAGGATGACCGTCCCTGTCGGCTGGAACTCCTGCCGCCCGCTGACGAATCCTGTGACGACTGGCGTCTGGCCACCAGCCTTGAGCCGCTCGACGTCGATCCCCGTGGTTTCGGTCTCTATGGCGCCGACGACTATGAAGATCTGATCGACCATCCGGTCGAGATGGGGCGCTTCCGTGAGCTGGCGTTCCGTGTGTCCGGCGTTCCCCATCGGTTCGCCATCACCGGACGGCATCGGCTCGACGAGCGGCGCCTGCTCGACGATCTGACGCGCGTCTGCGCCGAACACGCGGCGCTCTTCGGCGAACTGCCGATCGATCGCTATCTGTTTCTCGTCACGGTGCTGGGCGAGGGCTATGGTGGGCTGGAGCATCGCTATTCGACCAGTCTGCTCTGTGTCCGTGACGATCTGCCCCAGCCGGGGGAGGACACGCCCACCGAGGGCTACAAGCGCTTTCTGGGATTGTGCAGTCACGAATACTTCCATCTCTGGCATGTGAAGCGCATCCGCCCGCGCGCCCTGATCGAGTCGAGTCTGGAGCGCGAGGCGCCGACCCGGACGCTGTGGGCCTTCGAGGGCATCACCGCCTATTACGACGAGCTGGCGCTGGTGCGCGCCGGCTGCATTGGCGAGAAGGACTATCTCGGGCTGCTCGCCCAGACCCTGACCCGCGTGGCGCGCACACCCGGACGGCGTGTCCAGACGTTGGCCGAGTCCAGCTTCGATGCCTGGATCAAGTTCTACAAGCCCGACGAGAACGCACCCAATGCCCTGGTGAGTTACTACGCCAAGGGGGCGCTGGTGGCGCTGATGCTGGATCTGACCCTCAGGCGTGACACTCAGGGCGCTTGTTCGCTCGATGACGTGATGCGCGAGCTGTGGCGCGTCCATGGACGGACCGGACTCGGCGTTGAGGAACGGGGCGTGGAGGCGATCGCCTCGGCCGTCAGCGGACTGGATCTGAGCGGTTTCTTTGCCTGCGCGCTGGATTCGACCGCTGAACTGGACCCGACTGAACTCCTGGCCAGTGTCGGCGTGGCGCTGCGCTGGCGTCCGAATCGCGGCGACAAGGATCTCGGCGGCCATGTCGAGCGCTTCGAGCCGGTCACGGCCAAGCCGACGCTGGGGGTCCGTCTGCGTTCGGGTGAGACCCTGATTCAGAACGTGCTCAGCGATGGCGCGGGCGAGCGCGCTGGATTGGCGCCGGGCGATCAATTGCTGGCGCTCGATGGGCTGCGCGTCACACCCGCCAATCTGGAGACACTGGTCGCGCGCGCCGCTGGTGAGTCTGTCGTCCTCCACGTCTTCCGGCGCGACGAGCTGCTGACCCTGACCGCGCAACCCCAGCCGGCTCCCGAGGATACCTGTGAGCTGAATCTGCTGGAGGATGTCCCGGACAGCGTGAAACAGGCACGCGCCGCCTGGCTGTCGAGTGTCAGCGCCGATGGATGAGCGCCAACTTGCCTTGATCCGGCGTCTGGCCGATGGTCGCTCGCACTCGGGCGAGGCCATCGCGCGCGAGTTCGGGCTGACCCGCGCGGCGGTCTGGAAGACGCTGCGCAAAACGGCCGAGGCGTTCGGACTCGATCTGATCTCCGAGCGCGGGCGCGGTTATCGGCTCGCCACGCCGCTCGAACTGCTCGACGCCGAGCGTATCCGTGAAGCTCTGTCCGACGCGGGACGCGCGCGTCTGAGCCGGCTCGACATCCATCCGCTGATCGGCTCGACCAATAGCGAACTCATGCGTCTGGCCGCCGAAGGCGCGCCCTCCGGGAGCGTCTGTCTGGCCGAGCGTCAGACGGCCGGGCGTGGACGGCGCGGGCGTGAATGGGTCTCGCCGTTCGGGGTCAACCTCTATCTCTCGCTGCTGTGGCGCTATCCATTCGCGCCGTCCAATCTGGGCGGTGCGAGTCTGGCGGTCGGTGCCGTCCTGGCCGATGCCTTGAACGGACTCGGGACCGAGGGGCCGGCGCTCAAATGGCCGAACGATCTGCTGTGGCGGCGGCGCAAACTCGCCGGTCTGTTGTTGGAGGTGGCGGGTGAGTCTCAGGGGCCATGCCATCTGGTGGTCGGACTCGGACTCAATCTGCGCATGACGGCCGGGCAGGGGAGCGCGATCGATCAGCCCTGGACGAGTCTCGAAACCATGCTCGGCACGGCCATGATCGGACGTAATGCGCTGGTCGCGCGTCTGCTGGAGGCGCTACTGGAGGCGCTCGACCGCTATGGACGCGAGGGGTTGTCGCCCTTTCTCACCCGCTGGCGTGCGCATGATGCCTATCTGGGCGAGCCGGTGCGCCTGCTGATCGGCGAACGGGTCATCGAGGGTGTCCACGCCGGCGTGGGCGAGGATGGCTCACTGCTCTTGGAGACATCGGAGGGGTGCCGCACCTTCCAGGCCGGCGAGGTCAGTCTGCGTCCAGTGTCAACGCAAGCCCAATAGAATCCTCTCGACTTATGAATCTACTCATCGATATCGGCAACACCAATCTGCGTTGGACAGCGCATGGCTCAGAAGCCGAGTGGTCGGTCCGGATCGCGCGTCACTCGGGGGCGATTCCGCTCGATCTTCTGGCGGCCTGGGAGGCGATCCCGACGCCTGAGCGCGTGATCGTGAGCCATGTCGGGGGGCCGGCGGTCGCTGAGGCGCTGGAGCGGGTGACGCGCGCGCTCTGGCGGATCGAACCGGAATTTGTCCGCGTGGCGCCGTCGGCTGCCGGCGTGTGCATCGCTTACGAGCATCCGGAGCGCTTTGGCGTCGACCGCTGGCTGGCGCTCATCGCCGCCCATGCCGAGCGCCGGCAGGCGACGCTCATCCTGGATGCCGGCAGCGCCGCAACCTTCGATCTGCTGCTGGCCGATGGGCGCCATCTCGGCGGACTCATCCTCCCCGGCGTCGAGATGATGCGTACCAGTCTGCTCATGGGGACTCACATCCCGCGCGTCGAGTATGAGCCGACCGACGTCGACTGGGCCACGGATACCACGACGGCCGTGGCCGCCGGCAGTCTTGGCGCCATCGCCGCGTTGGCCAGCCGACTCCATGACCGATTGGCCGATGCGGCGGGCGAATCCCCCAGATTCATTCTCACGGGCGGTGACGCCGAGCGTGTGTACCCCTATCTCGATCGTCCCAGCGAGACCATTCCCGATCTGGTACTGCGCGGTCTGGTCTCGTTGTCGCTGGATTGAATATCCGTGGGTGTCGGCGGATCGGTCGTCGTGACGCGACCCGGAGTCAGCGTCGACCCGAAGCATCCTGGTCTGTGGGTCCGGGATCGCGGGCCACTCGGAAACCGAGCATGTTGAGCTTAGTATCGGGCGCGAAGCGTGCACGCACGAAAGCGCGCATCGAGTCGGCAGGCTTGTTGAAGGCGCCGCCGCGAGCGACCCGGCTGGCGCAGTCGCCCGAGACCAGAGCGCGCCCATCGTTCGGAGCGTCCTGGTAACGCGCCCGGTAACAGTCGGCGACCCATTCCATGGCGTTGCCGGCCGTTTCGTAGAGACCAAAGGGGTTGGCCGGGAAGCTCATCACCGGGGCGGTCGAACGGTTGTCCCATTGGCTGCCGCAATCGAAACAGACGGTACGGTTCGAGTCGGCGTTCTGTCCCCACCAGAAGGGGGTGGTGGTTCCGGCGCGCGCGGCGAACTCCCATTCGGCCTCACTGGGCAGGCGATAGCGACGGCCGGTCTGCTGGGCCAGCCAGGCCGTATAGTCGCGCGCCTCCTCCCAACTGATGCCGACCACCGGGCGCGTACCGCGCCCCCAACCCTGATCGTCGGGCAGCTCGCGGCCGGTCGCGCGGGCGAAGCGGTCGTACTCCAGAAAGGTGACTTCGTGGGCGGCCATCATGAAGGGGCCGACTTTCACCGAGCGCGCCGGACTGAAGTCCTCGCCGCCGAGACTGTTGTGGCCCATGCGGAAGGCGCCGCCGGCGAGTACGACCATCGCCGGCCCTGGGGTGCCGTCGCGGAGGCGATCCTGATGGATGCGCGGCGGCTGGGTGGTCCCGGCGACGGCGGGCGGCCCGGATGGCTTGGGCTCAGGGGCCGATTCGGTTCGGGGACCGGATGGCACACTGGAGACCGGCGGGCGCTCGACCGGGACAGTCGCGACACGGGTGTTCCGGTCGGGCGCGGGCGTCTCGGGACGATCGCGCATCAGATAGAGGTTGGCGACCGCCGACACCGTGAGGAGCACGGCCAGCAGACCCGTGGTCGGAACCAGCCAGCGCGGCGTCTTGCCTCCGCGCACGATCACCGGCTGGGATGGCGTCGCCGCCGCGCGCTGCTCGGCGGCGCGACTGGCCTCCAGCAATTCCTGGCGCAGACGGTCGATCTCGGTATGGGCCTCCTGGAGCGACTGCTCCTTGCGGTCGAGCTCCTTTCTGAGTCCCTCCAGGGCCAGATGCTTGTCCTCCATCGCATCCTCGAGCCGCCGGCACTCCTCGGTGATGTGATCGAGCGCCTGTTCCTTGGCGTCCAGTGACTGCTGCATCAGCAGCATCTCCTGCTGGAGCGCGAGCCGTTCGGTCGCGGTCGCGACCTGACTGCTGGGCGCGAAGTCGCCTTCGCCCAGCCGTGCGCTGAGCCGTTTGATCTCCTCTTCCGCCTCCTGGCGCAGCTGCTCCAGGGTATTGCGCAAGAGCTCGGACTCGGCGTCGGAATAGAGTTGCGAGTCGGGTTGCTCGGCCATCGGCGTGTGTCGGTCTCGATCGTCGTGGGACGGTGATTGCAGTGATTGTCCGACTTTGGGAGCCGGGATACCAGACCAAACGGATCTCACGTCCATGTGCCGTTCGCCCGTCCCCCCGCGGTCGGGTGCGTCCATTGCGTTCGAAACACTTGGATTCGGAATGGTTCTAAACGTCGTATTTCGAGGCGATACTTGCCGCCGATTCCAGCCTCATCCATTCAGGAGATCCAGATCCATGCCAGTGCCCTTCAAGGAGCATCCACTGCGCCATCAGCTCGTCACCGAGTTGCATGCACGCACCTATATCCCGTTGCAGGCGCCGGCGCGGCTGTCGCACATCGCGGCCGTCTGTGGCGAGCGCGGGAGCGGCCGTACCGTGCGCCATCTGTACGAGCTGCTCGAACACTATGGTGTGCCGCGTCCGGAGCGCGTCGAGCAGTATTATCTGGTCCACTTGGGCGACATCCGGCTGCTCTGGGAGCGTCACACCGAGTTCGTCAGCTATACCTTCAGTCTACCGGGGGCGTTTGCGCATCCTTTCGCCAATCCGGTCATCGCCCAGCTGCCGGCCGATTGGCTCGCCGGGATTCCGGGCGAGGTCGTTGCCGCCGTCTCGCTGGCACTCGAACCGGCCGGCGAGGCCGAGTATTCGCTCGACGAATTGAGCGCACTGTTCGGCGGCAATCCGGTGATCGGCTCCGAGGTGGTCGGCGGTCTGGCGCGCGCCTATTCGGATCTGCACATCCACAGTGATGGATTCTCGCGCATCCTGCTGCGCGATCAGGGGTTGTCGCCGAATCAGGCCGGGCGTCTGGCCAAGCGTCTCCTGGAGGTCAGTTCCTATCGCGCCATGGCGCTGCTTGGACTGCCGCCAGCGCGCGAGGCCAATGCCTGTCTGAGCGATGCCGAACGGCGTCTGGTGGCCGTCTCCTCGCGCATGGCCTGCCAGGAGGATCGCAGCCACGAGGTTCCCGAGAGCGAGCTGCTGGCCGAGCTGACCGATCTGGCCGCCGAGATCGAGGCGGTGGCCGCGCGCACCAGCTATCGCTTCGAGGCCTCGCGCGCCTATTACAGCGTGGTCATGCAGCGTCTGGAGCAATTGCGCCAGCGGCGTATCGAGGGGTTGCAGACACTCACCGAGTTTCTCGACGCACGTCTGACCCCGGCGATCGCGACCTGTGAATCGACCGCCAAGCGTCAGCAGGGACTGGCCGAGCGCGCGGCGCGTCTGACCAGTCTGCTGCGCGCGCGTGTCGAGGTCGAGCTACAGAAGCAGAATCGCGGTCTGCTCGAATCCATGAACAAGCGCGCCAAGCTGCAACTGCGCCTCCAGGAGACGGTCGAGGGGTTGTCGGTGATCGCCATCGGTTACTACGGCGTCGGACTGCTGGGCTATCTGTTCAAGGGGCTGGAGGCCCATGGTCTGCCGTTCATGTTCGATGCCACCTATGCCACGGGGCTGGCCGCTCCGCTGGTGGTGCTGATCGCCTGGCTCGGCATCCGGCGCATGAAGGCGCGCCTGCTCAAGTCCGAGCACGCCAATGTCTAGGGGTCATGTCGCCTGTTCGATCCGAGCGTTTTCGATTGCGGCGCAGAGGGATCGCAAGGCGTCCAGCGAATCCGGGTCGACCAGGCGATGATCGGCCCCGGTCGTGATCAGCCGCGAGGCGGGCAGGCCGCTGTGTGCCAGCAGCTGTTCCGAGTCGGCATAGGCCACGACGTCATCCTGCCGTGAGTGCAGAATCCAGGTCTCCGGTTTGACGCGATCGACCCGGCCGTGGTTGCGCCAGGCCGGGCACAGCAGGACCAGGGGTGTGTCGCGGGACTGGAGGTGCATGGCCACGGCCCCGCCGCGCGAAGAGCCGACGATGACATCGGGAGCGTGCCGGCCGTAAGCGGTCTGGGCGACGTCGACGGCCAACTGGAAGTCATCGTCATCCAGGGCGGGATTGAGTACCTCATGTCCCAGGCTTTGCAGAAACATGGGTTTCACGCCGCCTGGAGCTGAGTACCAGCCGTGTAAAAACAGGATTTTCATCGGGTCACATGCGATTGGGAGGAACGTCGATTCAATTCATGGGGTTACATACGGCCGCAACCGCATCCGCCCCCCAGCCAGCCACACCTCCATATGCTTGAGGTACGCCATCCCGAGCAAGGCTTGTTCACCGGCCATGTTCGGCAGCACGGTCGCCTTGACCTGATGCGCGACCACTCCCCCGACATCGACACTGTCGAGCCAGGCCGTCCAACTGCGCACATTGCCGTTGCCGGTCTTGCTCACCGCCCCCGGATGCAGCCGCAGACCGAGCCGCTGCGCCACCTCATAGGGCAGGGCGACATCCGCCGCGCCGGTATCGACCAGAAACTCGATACGCTCGCCATTGATGCGTCCAGTGACCACATACTGATCGAGCTGGTTCTGCTTGAGCACCACCTCGGGTACTCCATCGCTGCCCAGATAGGCCACCGGACGCGGATTGGGATTGCCCCGCCGACCGACCTGGCTCAGCACGAGCACGATCGCCAGCCCTAGCAGGGCCACGAGCGCCAGACGGCCATACCGAAAGGATCCAGGCATCTTCAAGGCAAGGTACCTCGCAGAGTCAGGGTATCGCCGCGCTGAATGAGTTCGAGCGGCTTGAGGAAGCTCATGCCCAGCAACACCTCGTCGCCCGGCATGTTCGGCAGCACGCTCGCGCGCACGCCATGCGCGACCAGTCCGCCGAGTTCGACCCGCGCCAGCCGCGTCGGCCAGGTGCGGGTGATGCCGTTGGCGGTGCGGCTGGCGCCCTCCGGACCGAGCCGCAGATCCAGCCGCCGCGCCAGATCCAGCGACAGCGCCACATCGGTCGCCCCCGTGTCGACCAGAAAGCGCACCGGCTCGCCGTTGATCTTACCGCTCGCGACATAGTGTCCGGCGCGATTGCGCTGGAGCACCACCTCGACCACGCCGTCGGCCCCCTGGACCGTGAGCGGATTCGGATTGGGATTGTTGTCCCGTTCCAGCCATTGATGGAAGAACAGCGCCAGCAACGCCAGCCCGGAGATCCAGGCCCCGAACAGCATGGCCCGACCGAGACGGGCGGGCCAGTCGTCGCGGACGCGCTCCTCGTCAGACACGCAGCAGCAGTCGCGCCGGATCTTCCAGCAGCTCCTTGATCGCGACCAGGAACTGCACCGCGTCGCGCCCGTCGATGAGCCTGTGGTCATAGGTGAGCGCCAGATACATCATGGGCGCGACCACGATCTGACCGTTCTCGACGATCGGACGCTCCTGGATCTTGTGCAGACCCAGGATGGCGCTCTGCGGCGGATTGAGGATCGGCGTCGACAGCAGCGAGCCGAACACCCCGCCATTGGTGATGGAGAAGGTGCCGCCGGTGAGTTCCTCATAGCTGAGACTGCCGTCCCTGGCCTTCTGACCGAAGTCGGCGATGCCCTGCTCGACCTCGGCCATGCCGAGCTGATCGGCGTTGCGCAGGATCGGCACCACCAGACCGCGCGGCGAGCTGACCGCAATGCCGATGTCGTAATAGCCGTGATAGAGGATGTCCTCGCCGTCGATCGAGGCGTTGAGCACCGGGAAGCGTTGCAGGGCTTCGACCGCCGCCTTGACGAAGAACGACATCAGCCCCAGCCGCACGCCATGCCGTTGCTCGAAGGTCTCTTTGTAGCGCGCGCGCAGGGCATTGACGGCGCTCAGATTGACCTCGTTGAAGGTGGTCAGCAACGCCGCGTTCTGCTGCGCCTGGAGCAGACGCTCGGCGATGCGCGCGCGCAAACGGGTCATGGGCACGCGCTGCTCGGGGCGGCCGGCCTCGCCACTGAGTGCCGGCGTTGGGGCGAGCGCGGGTTCGACCGGCGTCTGGGCGGCCGGTGCGGCGGCGAGATCGGGATGACGCTCCGGCGCCTGATGTTCGCGCGCATCCAGATAGGCCAGCACATCGGCCTTCTGGATGCGTCCATCGCGGCTGGGGATCTGGCTCGGCTCCAGGTGCAGTTCCTTGACCAGCTGACGTGCCGAGGGCGTGACATGGGGTGGTGCGTTCGGCTGGGTCGCTGCGGCGGGCGGCGTGGGCGTTGCGGTCGGAGCGGTGCTTGGCGTGCTCGCCGGCTTGGGGGCGGGCGCGACGCTCACCGCCCCCTCGCTGATCAGCGCCAGGACGTCATCGGTATGGACCATGGCGCCCTCTGCGGCCAGGATCTCGCTGAGCACGCCGGTACGCGGCGCCGGCACCTCCAGCACCACCTTGTCGGTCTCCAGCTCGACCAGATTCTCGCCCTCCCTGACCGCCTCGCCCGGCCGTTTGCTCCAGGTCAACACCCGTGCATCGGCGACGGATTCAGGTAGGGCGGGTACGCGGACTTCGAGACTCATTGCGGCGGGATCCTTTTGTTCATGGTCGGGTTGTACTGGCCGTTCAGGGCCTCGTCGATCAGACGCTCATGCTGTTCGACATGGGCGGCGCGATGACCGACGGCCGGAGCGGCGGAAGCGGGGCGGCCGACATAATAAGGCCGCTTGCCCTCCTGGATGAGGTTGTGGAAGCGATGCTTGATCTGGTCCCAGGCGCCCTGGTTCTGCGGCTCTTCCTGACACCAGACGATCTCCTCGACGTGCGCATAGGGTTCGAGCGCGCTCGCAAAGGCGTCCTTGGGGAAGGGATAGAGCTGTTCGATACGCAGCAGCGCGACATTGGTCTGACCGCGCGCGCGCCGGGCCTCCAGCAGATCGTAATAGACCTTGCCGCTACAGAAGACGACGCGTTCGACCTCGGCCGGATCGATGGGATCGGTCTCGGGGATGAGCACCTGGTACTGGCCGTGGGTCAGCTCGTCGAGCGAGGAGACGGCGAGCCGATGGCGCAGCAGACTCTTGGGCGTCATCACGATCAGCGGCGTGCGATAGGGCCGCACCATCTGGCGACGCAGCAGATGGAACATCTGCGCCGGCGTGGTCGGCACGCAGACCTGGATGTTGTGCCCGGCACAGAGTTGCAGGAAGCGCTCGGGACGCGCCGACGAGTGCTCGGCGCCCTGGCCCTCCATGCCGTGCGGCAGCAGCATCACCAGACCGCAGTACAGACCCCACTTGGTTCCGGCCGAACTGATGAACTGGTCGATGACCACCTGCGCGCCGTTGGCGAAGTCGCCGAACTGCGCCTCCCAGAGCGTGAGCGCATGCGGTTCGGCGGTGGCGAAGCCGTATTCGTAACCGAGCACCGCCTCTTCCGACAGGATCGAGTCGATGGCGATGAAAGCGCCCTGATGCGGCCCCAGATGCTGGAGCGGAGTGTAGGACTCGCCCGTCACCTGATCATGGATCTTGGCATGACGATGGACGAAGGTGCCGCGTCCGACATCCTGACCCGACAGCCGCACCGGGATGCCGGCATCGAGCAGTGACGCATAGGCCAGATTCTCGGCATAGCCCCAGTTGAGCAGCTGATCGCCCAAGGCCATCTTGCGCCGCTCCTCCCAGAGTTTCTCGACGCGCGGATGCAGCTCGAAGCCCTCGGGCAGCCGCAGCATGGCCTCGCTGAGCGTGCGCAACGTCTCCAGCGGCACGCCGGTGTCGATGTCCTGGTTCCAGTGCTTGCCGCGACAAAAACTCCAGTCGACCCGCGCGATGTTGTCCAGACCGCAGAGCACCGGACGCGCGATGAGCACGCCTTGTTCGATGGAGTCGCGATAGGACGTGACCATCGCCTGCTCTTCGTCGTGCGTGAGCAGCCCCTGGGCGATCAGCCGCTCGGCATAGACCGCGCGCGGCGTCGGATGCTGGCGGATCTTCCGGTACATCATCGGCTGCGTGACCGCCGGCTCATCGGCCTCGTTGTGCCCGAGCCGGCGATAGCAGATCAGATCGACGATGACGTCCTTGTGGAACTGGTTGCGGAAGTCGAGCGCCAGCCGGGTGACGAAGATCACCGCCTCGGGATCGTCGCCGTTCACATGGAACACAGGCGCCTGCACCATCTTGGCGACATCCGTGCAATAGGGCGTGGAACGCGCGTCGAGCGGATGGCTGGTGGTGAAACCGATCTGGTTGTTGATGACGATGTGCACCGTGCCGCCGGTGCCGTAGCTGCGCGTCTGCGACAGTTGCAGCGTCTCCATCACCACGCCCTGACCGGCGAAGGCGGCATCGCCGTGGATGAGCACCGGCAGCACCTGATCGCCGGTCCGATCGCCCCGGCGGCGCTGGCGCGCACGCACCGAGCCTTCGATCACCGGGTTGATGATCTCCAGATGCGAGGGATTGAAACCGAGCACCAGATGCACCAGCCCGCCGGGCGTCTCCACATCGGTCGCAAAGCCCATGTGATACTTGACGTCGCCGACCATCTGGCGCCAGTCCATCTGGACCCGGCCCTCGAACTCGTCGAAGATGTCGGCCGGCGGCTTGCCGAAGATGTTGGTGAGCACGTTGAGCCGGCCACGATGAGCCATGCCGATCACGATCTCCTGCATCCCCTGGCGTCCGGCGCGCTGGATCAGCTCGTCGAGCATTGGGATGAGCGCATCGCCCCCTTCGAGCGAGAAGCGCTTTTGGCCCACATAGCGCTGATGCAGATATTTTTCGATGCCCTCGGCGGCGGTCAGGAGCGTCAGCAGCCAGCGCCGCCCCGCAGCGTCCAGCTCGGGTTTGGCGCGATAGCCTTCCAGACGCTTCTGGATCCAGCGCTTCTCCTGCGTGCTGGTGATGTGCATGTACTCCGAACCGACCGTGCCGCAGTAGGTCTCCTGGACCATGCTGACGATCTCGCGCAGCGGCAGGCGATCCGGGGCATAGAGCGAGCCGGTGTTGAAGACCTGGTCCATGTCCTCCGGACCCAGATTGTGATAATCCAGGTCCAGGTCGGCGATGCGCGGCGCCTCACGCAGCCGGATCGGATCGATGTCGGCGACCTGATGGCCGCGGTAGCGATAGCCGTTGATGAGACTGAGCACGGCCGCCTGCTTCTCGGCGGCGGCCGGGTCCAGACAGTCGGCCGTGCGGCTGGAGGCGTGTGCGCGCGGCTCCTGGGCGAGACGCCGGAAGTTGTCGCGGATCGGGCCATGAGGCGTTTCAGCGGTGGCCGGCTCGTTGGCCGCCTCCTGGCGCAAGCCGTCGAAGCGCGCGCGCCAGGCGACATCGATGCTCTCCGGGTCGACCAGATAGCGCTCGTAGAGATCCTCGATGAAGGCCGCATTGCCGCCATAGAGCGCGCTGGAGCCTCGGAACAGGTCTAGGAGTGTGCTCATGCTTGAGTGCTCGATCGTCTTTGGTGGTATCTGTCGTTTTTATTGGGGATGGTTCGGACGACATCGGCGGATGCGGCCCGACGCGCGAGTTTTATAGCATACTCGACAGTGTACCCGACACGTCGTCACGGGTAGCTTGCGGTCAATGGAAGCAATTGAAACGATCGTTTCGTTAAATAGTCGGGCCGAACCGACAGTGATCGTGCAACAGACGAATCCGAAACAGCCATGCCAAACGATCTGGATTCCGCCGAACGTCTTGCGATCCCTGATTTCATGGAGGATCGTCAGAGCGATGCACTGGAGCGTCGTGAGGCACGCATCCGGCTGGCCAAGCTTGAGGCCGACATCGCCTATTTCCAGGCACGCCTCGAACTGATCGGCGAACCCAACAGCAGCCACCGCGCCGCGCAACGCAAGCTGTTCCATCTATTGCACAAGGCCACGGCCAAGCAGATCCTCGACACCAGGCGCCGTCATACCGAACTGCGCTGAGGTCGGTTCCGCGTACCGATCCGAGACCTGCTGCGTCATCCTGTGACACAATCGCCCCCCAAGCCGCGTCCTGCGAGCAGGCACTCACGCCGACGCGGTCGATCAATCTTGTTTTCAATCTTGAACCGCGTCGGCGGCGACGTCTGCGCCCGTTTCGGTCGAACGCGGTTTGACTCCAGGATCCAACATGTCCAACAGCATTCGTATCGCCACCCGCAAGTCCCCCCTGGCCATGTGGCAGGCCGAGCACGTCACCGCCCGTCTCAAGGCGCTCCATCCCGGTCTCACCGTCGAGATCATCGGCATGACCACCAAGGGCGACCAGTTGCTCGACTCGCCCCTGTCGAAGGTCGGCGGCAAGGGTCTGTTCGTCAAGGAGCTGGAGCAGGGGATGCTGGCCGGCGAGGCGGACATCGCCGTGCACTCGATGAAGGACGTGCCGGTCGAGTTCCCCGAGGGGCTGCATCTGGCGGTGATCATGGAGCGCGAGAATCCCTATGACGCCTTCGTCTCCAACACCTATGCCAATCTCGCCGAGTTGCCCGAGGGCGCCTGCGTCGGCACTTCCAGCCTGCGTCGTCAGTGCCAGCTCGCCGACCGCCGTCCCGATCTGCGCATCGAGCCGCTGCGCGGCAACGTCAACACCCGTCTGGCCAAGCTCGATGCCGGCGAGTACGACGCCATCATCCTCGCCGCCGCCGGACTGATCCGGCTCGGTTTCGAGTCGCGCATCCGTGACTGCATCGATCCGGTCGACTCGCTGCCGGCCATCGGTCAGGGCGCCATCGGCATCGAGTGCCGCGTCGACGACGAGCGCGTGCATCAGCTCATCGCGCCGCTGGCCGACCGCGACACCACCGACCGCGTGCTCGCCGAGCGTGCCATGAACGCGCGGCTCAACGGCGGCTGTCAGGTGCCGATCGGCGGTCATGCCGTGCTCGATGGCGATCGGTTGATCCTCAAGGGGCTGGTCGGGACCACCGACGGTTCGCGCATCCTGCGCGCCGAGGCGTCCGGTCCGCGCGCCGAGGCCGAGGCCATCGGCGTGCGCGTGGCCGACGATCTGCTCGGGCAGGGCGCCGATGCCATCCTGAGTGCACTCATGGGGCACTGAGCGATGAGCACGCCTGCCGATCTCGCCGGTCGCGGCGTGCTGGTGACGCGTCCCGCCGGTCAGGCCGAGCCGCTGTGCCGCCTGATCGAGTCGGCGGGCGGGCGCGCCATCCGCTTTCCGACCATCGCCATCGAGCCGACCCACGACCCTGAAGCCACGGCGCTCCTGGCCGAGTCCTGGGATCTGCTGTATTTCGTCAGTCCCAACGCGGTCGAGCAGGCGCAGGCGTTGGTCGCCGACGGCACCTGGCCGCGTGTCGAGCGGGTGGCGGCGGTCGGACGCGGCACGGCGCGCGCGCTGGAAGCTGCCGGGCGTGCGCCCGATCTGGTGCCGAACGATCGTTACGAGAGCGAAGCGCTGCTGGAGATGCCGGAGCTTTCTGACATGCGCGGTCGGCGGGTGCTGATCGTGCGCGGTGTGGGCGGGCGAGGACTCTTCGCCCAGGCCATGAGCGAGCGTGGGGCCGAGGTGCGCTTCGCCGAGGTCTATCGTCGCGCACGGCCGGCGGTCGATGTCGCGCCGCTGCTGGCGCACTGGCGCGAGGAAGTCGACTTCGTGATGGCGACCAGTGACGAGGTATTGCTCAATCTGGCCGAGCTGCTGGGGCAGGAGGGACAGGCGTCTCTGCTGGCTACGCCGCTGGTGGTGATCGCCGAGCGCACCGCCCAGACGGCACGAAATCTGGGCTTTCAGACTATCCGGGTCGCCGAGCGCGCCGACGACTCATCCATCGTGCGCGCACTGATCGCGTTGTCCTGACCGGAGTGTGCGAAAACCCGTCCTTCAAGGTGAGGAGGCTGTGAAATCATGCAATTTCCCTATGGTCTGAGCGATTTCGGCAAACTCATCCGTGGCGGTTACTGGTACCTCGACCGCACCGACCGCCTTGCGATCCTGGAAGCTATGGGGGATCAACTGATCTTCCTGCGCCCGCGCCGCTTCGGCAAGAGCCTGCTGCTGTCGATGCTGGAGCACTATTACGATCTCAATCGCGCCGACCGGTTCGATGCACTGTTCGGCTCGCTGGCCGTGGGGCGGAATCCCACGCCGTTGCGCAATCAGTATTTCGTCCTCAAATGGGACTTCTCGCTTATCCCCGCCTATGGCGAGATCGCCGACATCGAAGCGGCCCTGCATCGCTATCTCAACGGCTGTCTCACCCAGTTCGTCGCCGACTATCAGGATCACTGGACCCGCGAGATCCAGCTTCATCCCGGCGACGCGCTGGCCTCTTTCCAGTCCGTGCTGGGTGCCGTGCATGCGACCCCGCACCGGCTCTATCTGCTGATCGACGAGTACGACAACTTCGCCAACGAGGTGATGATGGCGGATCGTCCCGGCAGTCAGGATCGCTACCAGACCCTATTGCAGGGTGAAGGGCTGTTCAAGAGCGTGTTCAAGGCGGTCAAGGCGGGGGCCGGTGGACTGGGCGTGGATCGAGTGTTCATCACCGGCGTCTCGCCGATCGTGCTCAGCGACATGACGAGCGGCTACAACGTCGGCGAAGACATCTATCTGTTGCCCCAGTTCAATGATCTGTGCGGCTTCACTGAGTCCGAGGTCTCGGCCGTGCTGCGGCAACTGGCGGGGGAGGGCGGCGACTGGTCGGCGGATGATGCGCTGGCGACCATGCGTACCTTCTATAACGGCTATCGGTTCAGCGAGGACGCTACTGAGAGCCTCTACAATCCGACCCTGAGCCTTTATTTTCTCAAGGCGCTGGCGCATCAGGGGCGGTATCCGCGTCGGATGCTGGATGAGAATCTGGCGATGGACCGCAACAAGCTGATCTATATCGCGCAGTTGTCCGGCGGCGAGGAACTGCTGGTCGAGGCGCTGAGCGGCGAGGATCAGGTACTGGTGCCGGAACTGGTGCAGCGCTTCGGCGTGGCCGATGTGCTGGCGGCGGTGAAGGATGAGCCGTTCATGGCCTCGCTGCTCTATTTCTTCGGCATTCTGACGCTGGCGGGTCTGACGTCCTTCGATGAGTGTCGACTGCGCATCCCCAATCTGGTGGCGCGCGGACTCTATGTCGAGCGACTACGCGAACGCTGGCTGCCGTTGACCGAGAGTGCGCGTGAGTTGCCCGAGGCGACGCGCGCACTGGGGCAGCGAGGCGATCTGGTGCCTCTGGCTGAGTTGATCGAACAGCGTTACTTCCGGGTGCTCTCCAACCGCGACTATCGCTGGACCAATGAGCTGCTGGTCAAATTCGCCTTTCTGACCCTGCTGTTCGACGATCGGCTCTACATGGCCGTCTCCGAGCTGGAGACCGGGCGCGGATATGTCGATCTGGCGTTGATCGTGCGCCCGGACAAGCGTCGCTTCCAGGTGCTGGATCTGCTGCTGGAGTTCAAGTATCTGAGCCTGAAGGAACTGAATCTGACCGGCGAGCAGGTGCGCGAACGGTCACGCGAGGCGCTTGCCGAGCTGGCGCCCGTGGCGAAGAAGCTCGACGAGGCCGAGGCTCAGGCGCGTGCCTATGGGGCTGCTCTGAAAGAGCGCTATGGCTTCGCGGAGCTGCACGCTTTTGCTGTGGTTGCGCTTGGCCTTGAGCGTGTGGTGTGGCGGACATTGAAAGTCGGGTGATCCTGGCTTGTTCTTTCCGTTGATGTAGCGGCGGCACGTCGTATTGGAGCTTTGGTTTCGACGCTGAAGTCTTTCGTGCTATCTGCACGCTTGCGCCTTCAACGGCTTGGCAAAAAACCATCCCGCTGCATCTGAGCGACGATCTCCTCGATCACCTGACTGATGGTGGTGCGCTCCGAGGTGGGGTCGAGCGGTTGGGAGCGGCCGGACCAGACCAGCCGCTCCTGCTTGGCGTCATAGAGATTGGTTTCGAGCCGCAGCGACTTGAGATCGCTGTAGTAGCCCGGTGCGCAGACTTCCTCGTAGACCTGGCTGAAATAGCCGACCAGGTGGCGGTAGTGATCGGGCACCGAACCGATCCGCGCCGCCGGTCGGGGGTTGGGCGCTTCATCGGACACCAGATGGGTGATGAGGACGCCATCGGCCTTGACCTTTGCATAGCCCTCGGTCAGCCGCGTCAGTCGACCGAGATTCCGATCCGAGACCAGTTCATGTCCGGCCCTGGCCGTTACGCCAAGCGCCTGGAGCTGCTTGACGAAGTTGTCTTCATAGGCACGCCGTACCTTGGGACTGTTGGTCACGCCGAAGACTACCAGCCGCTCGTACTGTCTGGGCGTTTGGCCCGGCTGGGTCCAGACCGAGGAGACGGGGCCGGTGGCACAGGCGCTCATGAGCAGAGCGAGCAGACCAGCGAGGAAGACGCGCACAAAGGGATACATCAGTCGATCGACTCCAGTGTTGGCGCGGCATCCAGACATCGGGTGGATTCGGCGCCCTGTAGGCAAGGTGTCGTTGGGGGTTGACGGTCAGGGAATCGGCCAAGGCGACTCGGTTTGCTGCGACGCAACCGCGCGCCATCGGCGTCAGCACTCAGTATGCCGAAGCCGCCTGTCTTCTGGCTAGCACCGTCACAGTGCCAGCACGGGCGGCGGCTTGACCTCGATGGTCAGATCCGAGTGCGCGACCGCCTGACAGGTCAGACAGGTACCGGCCGGTCGGCCATGCAGCGCCTCGATCTCTCCACTGGGATAATGGATGAAGCCGCTCTTGAGCGTGATTGCGCAGGCGCCGCAATGGCCGCTGCGACAGCCATTGGGCAACTCGACGTCCTGACGCAGCGCGGCCCGGAGCAGGGTCTCGCCGGGATTGGCCTCGAAGCTCGGGCCATCGGGTAAGATCTCGATCTTGAAACTCATGGTGGAAGCAAACTCATGCAGCATATCGTGATTGTCGGCTGTGGCTATGTGGGCGAGCGTCTGGCGCGCCAATACATCGAACGGGGCGACTCGGTGCTCGGTCTGGTCCGGAGCCGGAGCGGACTGGAGCGTCTGGCCGCCGCCGGCATCCCGGCCGTGCGCCATGATCTGACCGGCGCCGATCCCATGCCCGGCTCACTGGCCGGAACACGCCTGTTTCATCTGGCCCCGCCGCCGGCTCAGGGACAAGAGGATCTGCATACGCGCCGGCTGGTCGCCTCCTTCGACCAGGCCGGTCATCCCCGCCGCCTAGTCTACATCAGCACCACGGGCGTCTATGGCGACTGCGCCGGTGCCTGGGTCGACGAAGACTGGCCGACTCAGCCTACGCTGGACCGTTCGCGGCGGCGCCTGGACGCCGAGGAGTGTCTGCGCCGCTGGAGCCGGGAACACGGCGGCGAGCTGATCGTGCTGCGGGTCGCGGGTATCTACGGCCCTGACCGCCTGCCGCTGGAGCGTCTGAAACGCGGTCTGCCCCTGGTGCGTCCCGAAGAGGCGCCCTACAGCAACCGTATCCATGTCGATGATCTGGTGACGGTCTGTGTCGCCGCCATGGAACGGGGACGCCATGGCGCCATCTTCAACGTCAGCGACGGCCAGCCGAGCACCATGACCGATTACTTCATCCGGATCGCCGAGGCAGCCGGTCTGCCCCACCCGCCGCTGATCACCATGGCCGAGGCCTCCGCGCATCTGTCCGAGGGCATGATGGGCTATATGAGCGAATCGCGACGGCTGTCCAGCCGCCGACTGCGCGAGGATTTGGGTGTCGAGTTGCGTTATCCGACCCTGAGCGAAGGGTTGGCTCAGGCACTCGGCGAACAGGGCCTGCACAGGCCGACGATGGCGTGACAATCTGGAGAGATCGATGATGAAGACACACGCTCTACCTCTGGCGCTGCTGTGCGCCGCGACCCTGGCCAGCCAGGGCGCTGGCGCAACCGACGAGGCGTCCTTCCGCTTCGACACCACGGCCAATCTCTACGAGGTTTGTGCCCTGACCGAGGACTCGCCCGGATTCGTGGTGGCCAATCAGGCCTGTCGTGCCTTCATCGAGGCGACCGTGCAGTATCACGACGAGATCAGTGCACGCCGCAAGCTCAAGCGGCTGGTCTGCTATCCCAAGGGCACGACCATCGAGGACGGCAAGCAGGTTTTCATTGCGTGGGCCGATCGCCAGTCCGACGATGCCAAGCTGATGGCCGAGCAGCCGGTCGTCGGATTGGTGCGCGCGCTGGCGGCCAAGTATCCCTGCGAGCGCCGCTGAACCCAGCGGGTGATCCAGGACTCAAAACGACGAGGGCCGGGTCAGAACACCCGGCACGTCATCGAACGCAACGATACGAGGTATCCAACCATGAAAGCGATGGCATTCATTGGCATTCTGTCGGCGGCTCTGGTGCTCGCCGGCTGTGGCACCACCACGGGTAGCCGCGCGGGAAGCGGCGCGGCCATGGGCGCGGCCGGCGGTGCGCTCATTGGCTCCATGAATGCCAACGCCGGTCGGGGCGCCCTGATCGGGGCCGGTGTCGGCGCGCTGGGCGGTTATCTCTACGACCAGCACGAAAAGGGCCATATCGACTAGGTGATAATACTTGGTCGAGAACTACGGTTTTTTATCGAACCCCGGTTGACGCAAGGACGCGCATCCACTAGCTTTCGCTCAAACTGCAATCGGTGGCCAAGGCCAGGATTCCAACAGCCCAAGCGAGCACTCAATACCTTGCCACTCCGGATGTTCCGGGGTTTGTCATTGGCCAGCGCGCCCGCCCATGCGTCCGCCGAGTCCATCAGACAGACCGGCTGTCTGGCCGCCAGCGGTCAGCCGCCCGCTCAAACTCCGCCCACTCCTGGTTTGGCCCGCTCGATCGGTCGATCCTCTGGTCCGTCTCCGACTCACGCCTGTTGTTGGCCCGCTGTCATCGAGGTCAGTACGGTGTTTCCATGGCTGTCGCGTCGGCTTGTGTGTTGGCCCGCGGCGGTATCGACCGATCGACACACACCACGATGAGCGTGAGAGACAGAAGCGATGAGGATCTACGTAGGCAATCTGCCCTATAGCATGAACGACGACGAACTGCGGAACATCTTCGGTCAGTTCGGTGAACTGGCCTCCGCCGAGGTGATCAAGGACAAGTTCTCGGGTCAGTCGAAGGGATTCGGCTTCGTCGACATGCCCAACAACTCCGAGGCCGACGCGGCCATCAAGGCCCTGAACGAAACCGAGATGAAGGGCCGCAAGCTGACCGTCAACGAGGCCAGACCGCGCGCCGAGCGTCCCCGTGGGGGCGGCGGCGGTCGCTACTGATCGACCTCGAACCGCGTCAGCCCTGGCGCGGTTCGAGCTGTATCCCCAAGTCTCCCCAGATCCGGTCGACCCGTTCGCGGACGCCTTCGTCCATGCGGATCGGCTGTCCCCATTCGCGCGTCGTCTCCCCAGGCCACTTGTTGGTGGCATCGAATCCGATCTTCGAGCCTAAGCCGGATACCGGCGAGGCGAAGTCCAGATAGTCGATCGGCGTGTTCTCGATCATCAGGGTATCGCGTGCCGGGTCCATGCGCGTGGTCATGGCCCAGATGACATCGGTCCAGTCGCGCGTGTTCACGTCCTCGTCGACCACGATCACGAACTTGGTGTACATGAACTGGCGCAGGAACGACCACACACCCATCATCACCCGCTTGGCGTGTCCCGGATACTGCTTGCGGATGCTGACCACCGCGAGCCGGTAGGAACAGCCCTCGGGCGGCAGATAGAAATCCTGGATCTCGGGGAACTGCTTGCGCAGGATGGGCACGAACACCTCGTTCAGCGCCACGCCCAGCACCGCCGGTTCGTCGGGCGGACGGCCGGTGTAGGTGCTGTGATAGATGGGGTCGCGCCGGTGGGTCATCCGCTCGATGGTGAAGACCGGGAAGGAATCGACCTCGTTGTAATAGCCGGTGTGATCCCCGAACGGTCCCTCGGGGGCCATGTCGTCCGGGTAGATGTGGCCTTCGAGCACGATCTCGGCGTTGGCCGGAACCTGGAGATCGGATTCCAGACAGGACGCCAGCTCGGTGCGGCTGCCGCGCAGCAGACCGGCGAAGGCATATTCCGACAGCGTGTCCGGTACAGGCGTCACGGCGCCGAGGATGGTCGCCGGATCGGCGCCCAGCGCCACCGCGACCGGGAAAGGTTTGCCGGGTTTGGCGCGCTGCCAGTCGCGATAGTCGAGCGCCCCGCCGCGATGCGACAGCCAGCGCATGATGACGCGGTTGGGTCCGAGCACCTGCATGCGGTAGATGCCCAGGTTCTGACGCGGCTTGTCCGGCCCGCGCGTGATGACCAGTCCCCAGGTGATGAGCTTCGCCGCATCCCCCGGCCAGCAGTGCTGGATCGGCAGGCGACCGAGATCGATCTCCGAACCGCTCAGTACGACCTCCTGACAGGCCGGGTTGCGCCGTACCTTGGGCGCCATGTCGAGCACCTTCTTGAAGATCGGCAGCGTCTCCCAGGCCTGTTTCATGCCCTTGGGCGGATCGGGCTCCTTGAGGAAAGCGAGCAGCCGACCGACCTCGCGCAAGGCTTCGACCGATTCCTCACCCATGCCGAGCGCTACCCGCTTGGGCGTGCCGAACAGATTGCCGAGCAGCGGAATCCGCGATCCCTTGGGCCGCTCGAACAGCAGTGCCGGACCGCCCGCGCGCAGGGTGCGGTCGCAGATCTCGGTGATTTCAAGATAGGGATCGACCTCGACGCTGACGCGGTGCAGCTCGCCGCGCTGTTCGAGCTGGTCGATGAAGTCGCGCAGATCGCGGTATTGCATCCTGGTTCGAGACTCCTGTTAGTTAAGCCGCTTCGGCGACGATGCCCGAATGACGCAGCAGCGCATCGGTCGTCGGCTCGCGTCCACGGAATTTGACGAACAGCGTCATGGCGTCTTCCGATCCGCCCTTCTCCAGAATGTTCTCCAGGAAGGAACGCCCGGTGTCGGCATCGAAGACGCCGTGCTCCTCGAACAGCGAGAAGGCATCCGCCGAGAGCACCTCGGCCCATTTGTAGCTGTAGTAACCCGCCGCATAGCCGCCGGCGAAGATGTGTGAGAACCCATGCGCGAAGCGGTGGAAGGCCGGCGGACGGATCACGGCGACCTGATCGCGCACGGCGTCCAGGATCTCGTAGATCCGCCCGCCGCGCGCGGGATCGTATTCGCGATGCATCCGAAAATCGAACAGCGCGAACTCCAGTTGACGCACCATCTGCATCGCCGACTGGAAGTTCCTGGCCGCGATCATGCGCGTATAGAGTTCCTCGGGCAGGGGCGCGCCGGTCTCCCAGTGCGCGGCGAACAGATCCAGCGACTCGCGCTCCCAGCACCAGTTCTCCATGAACTGGCTCGGCAATTCGACCGCGTCCCAGGGCACGCCATTGATTCCGGCCACGCCCGGATAGTCGACACGCGTGAGCATGTGATGCAGACCGTGCCCGAACTCGTGGAACAGGGTCTCCACCTCGTTGTGCGTCAGCAGCGAGGGCTGATCCCCGACCGGCGGGGTGAAGTTGCAGACCAGATAGGCGACCGGGATCTGATCGCAGCGGCTGGTGTGCATCCGGTTGGTGCAGACGTCCATCCAGGCCCCGCCGCGCTTGTTCGGACGCGCGAAGGGATCGAGATAGAACTGCGCACGCAGCTCGCCGGTGAGCAGGTCGCGGATCTCGAAGAAGCGCACGTCCGGGTGATAGGTCTCGAAGGCCGGCGCCTCCTGGATGTGGATGCCGAACAGTCGCTCGACCACGCCGAAGAGTCCGAACAGGACGCGCGTGATCGGGAAGTAGGGGCGCAGTTCCTCTTGGCTGATCTGGTAGCGATGGACGCGCAGCTTCTCGGAGTAATAGGTGATGTCCCAGGGTTCCAGCTGCTCGACGCCATGCTGTTCGCGTGCGAATGCCTCCAGTTCGGCCAGCTCGCGCCGTGCCTGTCCGACTGAGCGCGCGGCCAGATCGTCGAGGAAGCCCAGCACCGCGTCAGGCGAGCGCGCCATCTTGGTCGCGAGCGAGCGCTCGGCATAGTTGGCGAATCCGAGCAGTTGCGCCAGCTCGTGACGCAGGGCCAGGATGCGTTCCATCAGTTCGGTGTTGTCCCACTGTCCGGCGTGCGGTCCCTGATCCGAGGCGCGCGTACCGAAGGCTTCGTAGAACTTGAAACGTAGCTCACGGTCGTCGGCATAGGTCATGACCGGCAGGTAATAGGGCATGTCGAGCGTGAACAGCCAGCCGTCCAGTCCCTGACGTTCGGCGTTCTGACGCGCCAGCGCCAGCGCCGATTCGGGCAGGCCGGTGAGCCGCGTCTGGTCCGTGATGTGTTTACTCCAGGCGTTGGTCGCGTCCAGCACGTTTTCGGAATACTTGCTGGTCAGTTGCGACAGCTCCTGGCTGATCGCCTTGTAGCGCGCCTTTTTCTCTGGCGGCAGATCCACGCCCGAGAGATGGAAGTCGCGCAGCGCGTTCTCCAGCAGCTTGCGTTGCGCCGCGTCCAGATGTTCCTGGGCTGCGACGGCGCGATAGGCCTGGAACAGCGCCTCGTTCTGACCGACCTCGGTGCCGTACTCGCTGAGCTTGGGCAGACAGGCGTTGTAGGCCGCGCGCAGCGCCTCGCTGTTGAGTACGCCGTTGAGGTGTCCGACCGGCGACCAGGTGCGGTTCAAGCGATCGTCGACCTCGTCGAGCGGCTCGACGAAGTTCTCCCAGGTCGGCACCGCGACCTCGCGCGTCAGCCGTTCGATCGCTTCACGACACTCGGCCAGCCGGGCGTCGACGGCCGGCTCGATGTGCTCGGGACGGATCAGGTTGAAGGCCGGCAGACCGGCTTGATCGAGGAGTGGATTGGGCATGGATGGCGTGATCCGTGGTCGGTTGACGAGTGTTCGGTGGACGACCGCGCGCGTGGTCATCGAACGGTCATGATAAAGCCTTGCGCGTCAGACCGACAAAAGATCGCGGCTCCAAACCGTCATTCAAGGCCGTTCGAGGCGATTCAGTCCGGCAGGAAACCGCTGTTCTGGCGTGGGGCGATGTGCCCCTGGAGCGAGCGTTTGATGTCCTTGAGCGGCCTGGGTTTGAAGGCGCGCGGAATGCAGAAATGATGGCGCTGGAGTTCGACCCGATAGCGCTCGGTCGCCGGACCGATCCCTTGCCAGTCTTCGTTCACGGGCGTGAATCCGCTGCCGGTGCCATAGGCGAAGACCCGGTAGTGGCCCTGAGGCGTGCAGCGGATGCCCTCGAAGGAGAGGTTGCGCGCGCCCGTGCCGGAGCGCGCGACCAGGGTATAGCGCACCACCTCATCGGGACCGACGTTCAGATGCTTGCCGTCGATGAAATAGCGAAACGAATCCTGGGGGCCGTCGAGCCTGAATTCGATCAGATCCGCGTCGGCCGGCAACGGCGGCAACCGGGTCAGCGCCTCGGTCCAGGGTGTTCCGGGCTTGACGCTCGACGGCGTGAAGGGTTCCGGCTCGTGGATGAAGGGACTCTCCTCGGCGGGAACCGAGGTGGCCCAAAGAATGGCGAACAGGACATAGAGTCGTGTGAATCGGATCTGTCTCATTGGGTGCCATGGGTCATGCATCGAGAGGAGGCCGACCATGATGCGACAGGACTCGCCTTGGGTCGAGTCCATCGTCGCCGCTCCTTGGGCTGAATCAGCATCCGGGTCGATAGCGCAGATCCAGGGTATAGGGATGCTCGCCGGCCGGTTCCTCGGGCGGCGGGTCGATCTCGCCTGGGGTGTGCCCCATGACGCGGAAACGCGCGATGCGCCGGCTCTCGGCCTCATAGCTGTTGACCGGGAAGCTCGACTCACTGCGTCCGCCCGGATGAGCGACGTAATAGGTACAGCCGCCGAGACTGCGCCGGTTCCAGAGATCGACGATCTCGAACACCAGCGGATTGTGCGCCGGGATGGTCGGATGCAGACCGGACGGCGGACTCCAGGCCTTGAAGCGGATGCCGGCGACGAATTCGGCACGGCGTCCGGTCGGGCGCAGCGGCACGCGCCGTCCGTTGCAGACCAGGACGTGCCGATCGCCGACCATCCCGTTCACCTTGACCTGCATCCGCTCCACCGAGCTGTCGACGAAGCGCGCCGTACCCTGGGCCGTGACTTCCTCGCCGAGCACGTGCCAGGGTTCGATGGCCGCGCGCAGTTCCATGTCGATCCCGTTGTCGGTGATCAGATCGCCATAGTGCGGGAAGCGGAACTCGAAGAAGGGCTCGAACCAGTCCAGCTCGATCGGATACCCGGCGCGGCGCATGTCACAGATGACATCGGTGAAATCCTGACGCACGAAATGCGGCAGCAGGAAGCGGTCGTGCAGCTCGGTGCCCCAGCGGATGGGTTGGCGCCGATAGGGTTCCTTCCAGAAGCGCGCGACCAGGGTGCGCAGCAACAGCATCTGCGCCAGACTCATCCGATGATGCGGCGGCATCTCGAAGCCCCGGAACTCCAGCAATCCCTGACGCCCTGAGGCACTGTCGGGCGAATAGAGCTTGTCGATGCAGAACTCGGTGCGATGGGTGTTACCCGTCACATCGGTCAGCAGGTTGCGCAGTACCCGATCGACGATCCAGGGCTGAGGCACCTCGCCGGGCGGCATCTGCTGGAAGGCGATGTCCAGTTCATAGAGCCGGTCATCGCGCGCCTCGTCGACCCGTGGGGCCTGACTGGTCGGGCCGATGAACAGCCCCGAGAACAGATAGGACAGGCTCGGATGATGCTGCCAGTAGGTGATGAGGCTCTGCACCAGATCCGGCTTGCGCAACAGCGGACTGTCGGCCGGGGTCGGGCCGCCGAGCGTGACATGGTTGCCGCCGCCGGTGCCGGTGTGACGGCCGTCGAGCATGAACTTCTCGGTGCCGAGGCGCGCGAGCCGTGCTTCTTCGTAGAGGATCTGCGTATCCGAGACCAGTTGGTCCCAGCTCTCGGCCGGATGGATGTTGACCTCGATGACGCCGGGGTCCGGAGTGACGGCGAGCTTTTGCAGACGCGGATCGCGCGGCGGCTCATAGCCCTCGATGATGATCGGCAGTCCGAGTTCGGCGGCCGTGTCCTCGATGCACATGACCAGATCCAGCCAGTGTTCCAGATGCGTCACGGGCGGCATGAAGCAGTAGAGGCGGCCCAAGCGCGGTTCGATGCAGAGCGCGGTGCGGATCAGATCCGGGTGTGGGGTGTCGCTGGGTGCTGTCTGCGGACGCACGTCCTGATGGGCCTCGTCGCGCGGAGCGAGACGGCCGTAACGCGCCGCGAGATCGCGCGGCTGGACACCCTGCTCACGCAGCGTCTGGGGCGTCCGGGCCGGTTCGACCAGGCGGCTGTAGCGGCGCGCCACTTCGTCATAGGGCGAGCGCAGGGGGGCAACCGGCTCGAATGGGTTGCGCTCCAGTAGCGGTTCCTGATCGCCATCCGGGACATGGGGCAGGGCGTCGAGCGGCAGTCGCAGTCCCATCGGCGAGTCGCCCGGGATCAGGAACAGCCGCCCGTCGCGGAAGGTCCAGCGTCCGCTCTTCCAGCCCCCTTCGATCCCGAGTCCCCACCAGCGCAGCGGCAGCACGAAGCCGGCCACGCGGTTCAAGCCCTGATCGAACAGCCGGGCGATGCGTTGGCGTTCATTGGGGTCTTTGAGCTTGTTGTCGAGCGGATCGACGTTGACCGGCAGCCGCGCCTCGCGCCACAGGTAATACCAGGCGTCCTCGTGGGCCGGCGCGGCATGGTCCGGGTCGACGCCCAGATGCCGGGCAAGGGTGCGGATGAAGTGCTCGGCCTCGGCCGGGCCATGGCCGTAGTCGCCGTCCTCGTGCCCGAACAGCGCCGTATCGCGCCATACAGGTTCGCCGTCCTTGCGCCAGAAGCAGGACAGCGCCCAGCGCGGCAGTTGCTCGCCCGGATACCACTTGCCCTGACCGAGATGCAGCAAGCCACCGGGCGCAAAACGCGCGTGGAGCCGGCGCAGCAGATCCTCGGCGAGCACCTTCTTGGTCGGGCCGAGCGCGGCCGTATTCCATTCTTCCCCGTCCATGTCGTCGATCGAGACGAAGGTCGGCTCGCCGCCCATGGTGAGCCGCACGTCATTGGTCCGCAGTTCGGCGTCGACCTGATGGCCAAGCGCCTCGATCGCCGTCCATTGTTCCTCGGTATAGGGCTTGGTGACGCGCGGGTCTTCGTGGATACGCTCGATCTGGTTGTGGAAATAGAACTCGACTTCGCATTTGTCGGTCGCGCCCTCGATCGGTGCGGCCCCGCGCGGGGCGGGCGAGCAGGCGAGCGGGATATGCCCCTCGCCGGCGAACAGCCCAGAGGTCGGGTCCAGTCCGATCCAGCCCGCGCCCGGCACATAGACCTCGGCCCAGGCATGCAGGTCGGTGAAGTCCTGCTCCGGCCCCGATGGACCGTCGAGTGCTTTGACGTCCGCCGTCAACTGCACCAGATAGCCGGAGACGAAGCGCGCCGCCAGCCCCAGATGACGCAGGATCTGCACCAGCAGCCAGCCGGTGTCGCGGCAGGAACCGAGCCGTTTTTCGAGCGTTTCCTCGCAGCTCTGCACGCCCGGCTCCATCCGAATCACATAGCCGATGTCCTGTTGCAACCTCTGGTTGAGGTCGACCAGGAAATAGACCGTCTCGCGTTTGGTGCGGTCGACGCCCGCCAGCCACTCGCGCAACAGCGGGCCGTCATCGGTGATCTCCAGATAGGGCGCCAGCTCCTTGCGCAGATCGGGCGCATACTCGAACGGATAGTGATAGGCCGACTCCTCCAGGAAGAAATCGAAGGGGTTGATGGTGATCATCTCGGCGATCACATCGACCTCGATCGACAGCCGCCGCGTCTTCTCGGGGAAGACCAACCGGGCCAGATAGTTGCCGAAGGCATCCTGCTGCCAGTTGATGAAGTGTCCTTCGGGTTCGACCTTGAGCGAATACGCTCGGATCGGGGTGCGGCAATGGGGCGCCGGACGCAGCCGCACCACATGGGGCGAGAGTCCGACAGAGCGGTCGAAGCGGTACTCGGTCTTGTGGTTCAGGGCGACCAGGATAGACATCAGGTGTGCTTCCCGTAAGACGTGGCGTTTGAGCTTACGATCCCACAAAATGCCGCGCCTGTCTTGCCTCGGCGCATACGCGCGCTCCACAGATTCAGAGGAGGTCCATGGAAACCACAGACACCGTCATGCCCTACGAGGCGATCGACGCCAGCGCCCTGCTGAACTCGCTGCATGCAGGTGTCGTCGTGCATGGTCCGGGGACCGAGATCCTCTATGCCAATCCGCGCGCGCTGGAACTGCTGCGTCTGTCCGCCACCCAGGCCCTGGGCAAGGCGGCGCTGGATCCCGAGTGGCGTTTCCTCGACGAACACAAGCGCCTGCTGCCGGTGGAGCAATATCCGGTCAATCGTGTCCTGGCGCGCAACGAGGCCGTGACCAATCAGATCATCGGGGTCGTCGATGGCCGCTCCGCAGACATCACCTGGGTGCTGGCCAATGCCTATCCCGAACGCGACCAAAATGGAATCATCGCCAAGGTCGTGGTGAGCTTCATCGACATCACCGGCGAGAAGCGGGACATCCCGTTCGAGCAGATCGTCGCCTATGCCAGCGATCCGGTGGTCGTGACCGAAGCCGATCCCGTGGTCGGGCAGGGACCGCGCATCCTCTATGTCAACGATGCCTTCACCGATCTCACCGGCTATACGCCCGAGGAGGTCATCGGACAGTCGCCGCGCATCCTGCAGGGCGAACACACCGATCCAGAGGCCCGTGCGCGCATCCGTCAGGCACTCATCGATCGCGCTCCGATCCGCGAGCAGATCCTCAACTACACCAAGGGCGGCCAGGAATACTGGGTCGAACTCAAGATCGTGCCGCTGCGCAATGCCAGGGGCGAGGTGACGCATTTCGCCGCCATCGAGCACGACATCACCGTGCAGAAAGCCGAGGAGCTGGTCCTGCGCGAGCTGGCGACCACCGACCCGCTGACCGGTGTGCTCAACCGCCGAGGTTTTTCGGAGCAGGCCCAGGGGCGTCTGGCCGGTGCCTTGCGCGATGGGCAGGAACTCTCGCTGGCCATGATCGACATCGATTTCTTCAAGCGCATCAACGATACCCATGGCCATGCGGTCGGCGATCAGGCGCTCATCCATCTGGCGGGACTGCTACGCACCTCCTTTCGCGAGAGCGACGTCATCGGGCGGCTCGGCGGCGAGGAGTTCGCCGTCCTGCTGCCGGGCGCGACGCTGGAGCAGAGCCATGTGCTCATGGACAGGTTCAGGATGCGACTCGCGGCCACGCCGCTGAAGCTGCACGATGGCCGGTGGCTGGGGTTCACGGCCAGTATCGGGGTCGCCGAGCTGAATCCGGAGAAAGCCGGTCTCGCGGCGCTCACCAAGGCCGCCGACAGCGCGCTCTACGCCGCCAAGCACAGTGGGCGCAACCGGGTGTATCTGGCACCCTGAGGACGGACGATCAGCACGCCGTCGTCCCGCACGCACGCATCACCTGCGCGAACGCCTCGGCCGGCAACGGACGCCCGAACAGATAGCCCTGACCGGCCGTGCACCCCTGACGGATCAGGAAATCGCATTGCTCCGGCGTCTCGACACCCTCGGCGATGACGTTGAGCCTCAGATTACGGGCCATGGCGATGATGGTGGCCGCGATCTCCATGTCGCTCGAATCCTCCGGGATGTCGCGCACGAAGTCGCGATCGATCTTGAGCTCGTCGATCGGCAGGCGCTTGAGATAAGCCAGCGAGGAATAGCCGGTGCCGAAGTCGTCGATCGACAGCCGCACACCGAGCGCCTTGAGCGCGCGAAGACGCTCCAGTGCCTGCTCGCGCTGGTCCATGATCATGCTCTCGGTCAGCTCCAGCTTGAGCCGTTCGGCCGGCAGGCCGGTCTCGCGCAGAACCCGGGTGACGCGCTCGACCAGATCCGGACTGCGCAGTTGCCGGCCCGAGAGGTTGACGGCGACTGTCAGATCCGTCAGTCCGCGCGCGCGCCAGGACTGGCAATCGGCACAGGCCTGACGCAGCACCCATTCGCCCAGCGGCACGATCAGGCCGGTCTCCTCGGCCAGCGGAATGAAGCGGTCGGGAGCCACCAAGCCCTCGGTGGCCGAGTGCCAGCGCACCAGGGCCTCGCAGCCGATCAGACGCCCGTCGCGCATGTCGATCTGCGCCTGATAGTGCAGCACGAACTCCTCGCTGGCGAGCGCCCGGTGCAGACGCGCCTCCAGCCCCAGGCGCTCGCGGGCGGTCTGGGTGAGACTCGGGGTGTAGAAACGGTAGGTGTTGCGCCCTTCCTCCTTGGCCTGGTACATGGCGACATCGGCATGCTGGATGAGATCCGTCACCGTGTGTCCGTCGTCCGGGTAGAGGCTGATGCCGATGCTGGCGCCGACATAGAGTTCCTGGCCGTTGGGGAGATGGAAGGGCTGTTGCAGCAGGCTCAGGAGGGATTCGGCGACCGCGGCGGCATCCTCCGGACGCTGGAGGTTCTCCAGCAGCACCAGGAACTCGTCGCCGCCGAGCCGGGCGAGGGTGTCGTCCTCGCGCACCCGCTCGCTCAGCCGCCGCGCAAGCAGTTCCAGCAGCACATCGCCGCTCGGATGCCCCAGACTGTCGTTGACGGTCTTGAAGCGATCCAGATCCACGAAGAGCACCGCGACCCGTCCGCCCTGGCGGTCGGCGCGTTCCAGGGCGTGTTCCAGACGCGACTGAACCAGACGGCGATTGGGCAGATTGGTCAGAGGGTCGTAGTGGACCAGATGTTCGAGCCGTGCCTCGGACTGCTTGAGCTGGCTGATGTCGGTCATGACGCCGACATAGTGACTCGGCCGGCCCTGACTGTCGGCGACCGTGTTGATGGTGAGGATCTGCGGATAGAGTTCGCCGCTCTTGCGTCGGTTCCAGATCTCGCCCTGCCAGTGCCCGGTCGTCTTGAGGCTGTGCCACATGGCCTGATAGAACGCGTGATCCTGGCGGTTGGAGCGCAGGAGGCTGGGATTGCGGCCCAGCACCTCGGGTTCGCTGTAGCCGCTGATCTCGGTGAAGGCGCGGTTGACGTCGAGGATGCGCCCCTCCAGATCTGTGATGATGACACCCTCGCGAGTGCTCTCGAACACGGTCGCGGCCTGACGCAGCCGGGTGTCTGCCCGTACCCGCGTGACGGCCAGGCCGGCGATGCAGGCGCATTCATCGATGAGTTCGCGCTCGGTCGGCGTCGGAGCGCGCGGCTCGACATAATGGACAAACAGACGGCCGAGCATCTGTCCGGCACCATCCTTGAAGGGCGCGACCCAGTCCGCCGGACGTTCGGGAACCGTTCTTTCGGCGGGCAGGTGGGGGCCATCGCTGCCGATCTGGATGCTGACCCGCATGTCCGGTTCCATGCGCTCCAGGCGCGTGGCGATCTCACCGAGGATGTCGGTGAGCGAGTGCTTGTCGATCAGCGCGTCGAGCACCGCCAGGCGCGTCTCGCGCATCTGCTCGCCCGTCTTGGTCGCGGTGATGTCGTGCCAGGCACCCGTGGCCTCGTGGGTCGTGCCGCCATCGGTCTCCAGGAGCGTCACCTCGTCCTGGATCCAGCGCACCCGTCCCTGGGCATCGATGAGGCGATAGGCGTGCACCATCGCGCCGCCCCGGTCCAGCTCGCGCAGCCAGTCGAGTGCCGCCTCCCGATCCTCCGGGTGCAGCCGCGAATTCCACCAGCCGGGTTGGAGCGCCAGCGTCGGACTGTAGCCGAGCAGACGCGCGATGTTCTCGCTGATCCAGGTCAACGGACGCTCGTCCGGACCGAGCCGGCGGCTGTAGAGGATCACCGGGCTGGTGGCCAGCGCCAGAGCCAGCCGCTCGGAGGCGGCGCGCAGATTGGCGCGCTCACGCTCCAGTTGGGTCAGGCTCCAGGCCTTCTCCAGTGTGGCCGGGAGCTGGTGCAGATAGCCGGGGTGTTTGGAAAGGTAGTCGTTGACGCCCAGATGCATGGCGCGCGCGGCCACCTCCTCGCTGCCCTGACCCGAGACCATGACGATCGGGATGTCCAGCCCGCGTTCGGCGCGCAGCACCTTGACGGTCTCCAGGGCATCGAGTCCCGGCAGACGATAGTCCAGCAGCAGCAGATCGAAGGCCGTCGGTGTCAGCGGGTCGGTCGGCAGTCGCTTCAGGATCTGCTCGGCGTCGTCGACCACCGTCAGCCGGATGTGGGGCGCATAGCGTGCCAGATGGCGCCGGGTCAGGTCGATGTCGGCGGGGGTGTGCTCGGCATAGAGCACGCGCAGTGGGCGGGCCTGACGGGTCTGGGCCAGACGGAAGCGGCGCCAGGCGTCGCGCAGGGTCGTCGGCAGACGCTCGAAGGCGCGCTCACCCTTGGTCAGATAGTCGTCGGCCCCGGCCTGGAGCGCGGCGATGGCCGCATCCTGATCGCCCGAGCCGGTGAGCACCACCACGGCCAGCGGCAGACGCCGTTCGCGGATCCAGGCCAGCAGATCCAGTCCGGAACCGTCGGGCAGGCGCAGATCCAGCAGCGCCAAGTCGTAGCGTCCGGGAACGGGCAGGCGCTCCAGTGCGTCCGACTGGCGGTCGACCTGATCCAGTTCGATGTCGGGCGCGCGACGCGCCAGCCGCCGCCGGGTCAGATCGGCGTCGGCTGGATTGTCTTCGACGTGCAGGACGCGCATTCACTCACCTCGCTGGATGGTTGAGCAGACACCAGTACAGTTCGATCTGGGCCGCTACCTCGGTGAATTTCTCGAAGTCCACCGGCTTGACGATATACGAATTGGCGCCCAGACGGTAGGCGGCCTGGATGTCCCGATCCTCGCTGGAGGAGGTGAGTACCACCACCGGCAGATGCTCGCTGACCGGATCGGCGCGAAACTGGCGCAACACCTCCAGACCGTCCAGACAGGGCAGCTTGAGGTCGAGCAGCACGACCAGGGGCGTCGGCGCGCCGGCCGCCCAGCGCGGAATCCAGTCCAGCGCCTCCTGGCCATCGCGCGCGACCTCGATGGGGTTGGCCAGCTTGCGCCGGCGAAAGGCGCGCAGGGTCAGATCCAGGTCCATCGGATTGTCCTCCACCAGCAGTATGGGGCGCGCCCCCGTGGTATCGATCATCGTGGCAGCTCCAGATGGAAGGTGGTCCCGTGCCCCGGCCGGCTCTCGGCGTGGATGCGTCCCCCCATGCGCTGCATGGCCTTGCGCACCATGGCCAGTCCGACACCCGTGCCTGGAAAGTCTTCGGCGCGTTGCAGGCGCTGGAAGATCTCGAAGATGCGGTCATGGAAGCGCATGTCGAAGCCGATGCCCTGGTCCTGGATGTCGAGCCGAACGGTCGTCTCGGTCGCTTGGGCGCGGAGGCTGATGACAGGCGGCTCGCCCGGACGGTGGAACTTGAGCGCGTTGTCGAGCAGATTGCGCAGCACCAGCAGCAGGCCGTCCGGGTCGGCGTGCACGCTCAATCCGCCGAGATCGACCTCCAGGCGCGCGCCGCTGGCCTGGATGTCGTCCTGGAGTTCGCGGATCAGACGCTCCACCATCGGCTCCAGATCGATCTGCACGCCGTGCAGTTCGCGCCGCTCCATGCGCGAATAGTCGAGCAGATCCTCAATCAGCTGGCCCATCTGCGCCACGCCCTGGCGCACGTTGTTGAGAAAAAGCTGACCTTCCTCGTCGAGCCGATCCCGATGGTCTTCCAACAGCAGCCGGCTGTAGCCGTCGATGCCGCGCAGCGGCGCCTTGAGGTCGTGCGAGACAGAATAAGTGAAGGTTTCCAGCTCCTTGTTGATAGTTGCCAGCTCGGCGGTGCGCGCCGCAACGCGCGCCTCCAGGATCTCGTTGGCATGTACCAGCAGATAGGTCATGGCGGCTGCCGCCAGGGCGACCAGTAACCCCAGGAGTTGTATGGGCACGTGGCTGTGGATCGCGTTGTGCCAACCGGACCGTGGCACGGCCGACAGGCGCCAGACACCGCCGGGGATCTCGATGACGATCGATACCGGCTCCTGAGCCAGGGTCGCGGGATCGCCGAAGAAGACGGCTCCCCCGGCCTCTGTGCCGTCGATCGCCTGAAGCGCCAGCCGCAGCCTGGGCAAGACCTCCGGCAGACCGGTCTGACGATAGAGTCGGTCCATCTCGATCACGGCCGTGACCAGCCCCCAGGCACGCCTGGGCGCGTCAGGCGTCGCGGACGTGACGAAGACCGGGTCGCGCAGCAGGAAACCCATGCCGCCCTGGATCAGCGGCAGGGGACCGGCCAGCACCGACTGTCCGCTGTCCAGGGCTTTCAGCGCCGCCGGTCCCTGGATCGGGTGACGAAGATAATCCAGTCCGATGACGCTTTCGTTACCGGGCAACGGATAGAGCAGCGAGACGACCAGATCCGGTGCGCCGGCGATGTTGCGCAAGGCGTGGCGCTCGTCGACCAGTCCATGGGCGATACGACTGAACTCGGCTTGGCCGATGTCCGGGTGCGCCGAGATGACGGCCGTCAGACCATGCACCAGCAGCAGATGGGCATTGATGACGCCCTCGATGTGCGCCCCTAGGGCGGCGAGTTCGGTGATGAGGCCCAGCCGCTCCTGCTCCAGGTCGCGCTCGCGCGCGAGCCGCTCGATGAACTGAACCGTGGCCAGTACCAGGAGCAGCACCAACCCGGCCAGGAACCAAGAGCGTCTGGATGGAGTGGATCGGCTCGAACGCGCCTGCATGAAGGGGGTCCGGGATGTTCGATGTCGGAGTCGTGATTAAACCCGAAACCGGCCCCCGGCCTCCAGTCCCGCTCCGCTCCGATGTGTCTGCTCGCAAACAGGGCGCCCGCAGGCGCCCTGTGATGAACTGGGCGGTCTCGTGCCGCCCAGAACGTCAGTTGACCCGAGGATCGAGTTCGCCCTTTGCATAGCGCGCGGTCATGCCTTCGAGCGAGATCACCTTGATCTTGCTGGCGTTGCCGGCGGTGCCGAAGGCTTCGTAACGCGCCTTGCAGATGTCCTTCATCGCCTTGGTGGCGGCGGTGAAATACTTGCGCGGGTCGAAGTTCTTGCGGTCGTCGTGCAGGCTCTTGCGGATGGCGCCGGTGGAGGCCATGCGCAGATCGGTGTCGATGTTGACCTTGCGCACGCCGTGCTTGATGCCCTCGACGATCTCCTCGACCGGCACGCCATAGGTCTCGCCCATGTCGCCGCCGTGCTCGTTGATGATCTTGAGCCACTCCTGCGGCACCGAGGAGGAGCCGTGCATGACCAGATGCACGGTCGGGATGCGGGTGTGGATCTCCTTGATGCGCTCGATGGCCAGGATGTCGCCTGTGGGCGGACGGGTGAACTTGTAGGCGCCGTGCGAGGTGCCGATGGCGATGGCGAGCGCGTCGACGCCGGTCTTCTTGACGAAGTCGGCGGCTTCATTGGGATCGGTCAGGAGCTGGCTGTGATCCAGCGTGCCCTCGGCGCCGATGCCGTCTTCCTCGCCGGCCTGTCCGGTTTCGAGCGAACCCAGACAGCCCAGCTCGCCCTCGACGGAAACGCCGCAGGCATGCGCCATCTCGACCACGCGCCGCGTGACCTCGATGTTGTACTCGTAGCTGGTCGGAGTCTTGCCGTCCTCGCCCAGCGAACCGTCCATCATGACCGAGCTGAAGCCGAGCTGGATCGAGCGCTGGCAGACGGCGGGCGAAGTGCCGTGGTCCTGGTGCATGCAGACCGGGATGTGCGGCCACTCTTCGATGGCGGCCAGGATCAGGTGACGCAGGAAGGGCGCACCGGCGTACTTGCGCGCACCGGCGGACGCCTGGACGATGACCGGGGAGTCGGTCTCGTCGGCGGCTTCCATGATGGCGCGCATCTGCTCCAGGTTGTTGACGTTGAAGGCCGGCACGCCGTAGCCGTGTTCGGCGGCGTGGTCCAGCATCTGGCGCATTGAGATCAGGGCCATGAGTCGTCCTCGTTTTCTGTGGTTGGAGAAGTCGTTGTCGGGCAGGATTCAGTCGAGCGTTCCGTCCATCAATCCTCGTTCAGGAGCCGGTGCTCGCCGACGCGCATGATCTTCATGATGTTGGTCTGGCCCTCGACACCCGAGCGGTCGCCCTTGGTGATGATGACCAGATCGCCGTGCTGCACCGTGCCATGGCGCAGCAGCTCCTCGATCACCTCGCGGTTGACCTCGTGCATGTCGGTGCTGGCCACATCGAAGGCCACCGGATAGACGCCCCGGAACAGCCGCACCTTGCGCTGAGTCGGCACCGAGCGTGTCAGGCCGTAGATGGGGATGCCCGAGCTGATGCGCGACATCCACTTGACCGTCGAGCCGGTCTCGGTGAGTGCGGCGATCGCCTTCACACCCAGATGGTTGGCGGTATACATGGCCGCCATGGCGATGGCCTCGTCGACACGGCCGAACACCGAATCGAGCCGATGGCCCGAGCGGGTGGCGCTCTTCTCGGCCTCCAGACAGATGCGATCGAGCGCCTCGACCACCTTGGCCGGGTTCTTGCCGATGGAGCTTTCGGCCGAGAGCATCACGGCGTCGGTGCCGTCGAGCACGGCGTTGGCCACATCGAAGACCTCGGCGCGGGTCGGGATCGGACTCTCGATCATCGACTGCATCATCTGCGTGGCGGTGATGACGACGCTGTTGAGTTCGCGCGCGCGGCTGATGAGGCGTTTCTGGACCGCCGGCAGTTCAGCGTCACCGATCTCCACACCCAGGTCGCCGCGCGCGACCATGATGGCATCGGCGGCGTTGATGATGTCGTCGATGCCTTTGAGCGACTCGGCGCGCTCGATCTTGGCGACGATACCGCCGCGCCCGCCGGCCTCATAGAACAGCTCGCGTGCCAGACGCACGTCGTCGCCGTTGCGCACGAAGGAGACAGCCAGATAGTCGGCGTCGATCTCGGCGGCGAAGCGGATGTCGTCCTTGTCCTTGTCGGTCAGGGCCGGGGCCGAGAGTCCGCCGCCCTTCTTGTTGATACCCTTGTTGTTGGAGAGCGTGCCGCCGGTGACGACCTGACACGCGATGCGACCGTCGACGACCGCGTCGACCCAGAGCTCGATCGCGCCGTCGTCGAGCAGTAATGTATCGCCGTGGCGCACGTCATTGGCCAGCTCGACATAGGTGGTGCCCACGCGCGTCCGGTCGCCGGCGTCGATCGGACAGTGGGTGTCGATGGCGAAACGGTCACCCCGAGCCAGTTGGATCTTGCCGTCGGTGAATTTGCCGATGCGGATCTTGGGACCCTGCAGATCCATCAGGACCGCGATCTCCTGACCGGCGGCCAGCGCGCGCTCGCGAATGCGCGCGGCGCGTTCGCGGTGGCGGTCATGGGTGTCGTGCGAGAGATTGAGGCGAACGACGTCCACGCCGGCGGCGAGGATCTCGTCCGTGACCGAGACCGGATCGGTCGCCGGCCCCAGGGTTGCAACGATCTTGGTGCGTCTTGGCATGGTTGTAGTCGCGTCTCGTGCGTCCAGCATTCAGGGGTTTTAGCGTTCGGTCGTCAGCCGGTTTCAGGCGTGAACGACCGGACGCCCATGTTGCCGCGACGCCGGCTCAGTCCTTCGCCCGTGCTTCGAGCATGGCCACGGCCGGCAGGGTCTTGCCTTCCAGATATTCGAGGAAAGCGCCGCCGGCGGTCGAGATGTAGGAGACCTGATCGTAGATGTCGTATTTCTGGATCGCGGCGATGGTGTCGCCGCCGCCGGCCAGACTGAAGCCCGCCGCTTGGGCGATGGCCATGGACACGGTCCTGGTGCCTTCGCCGAACTGATCGAACTCGAACACGCCGACCGGGCCGTTCCAGACGATGGTGCCGGCCTTGGCGATGATGTCGGCCAAGGCTTGCGCCGAATCCGGGCCGATGTCGAAGATCATGTCATCCTCGGCGACCTCGGACGCGGCCTTGGTGACGGCCGGCTCGTTCTCGTTGAACTGCTTGCCGCAGACCACATCGGTGGCGATCGGGATGGACGCACCGCGCGCGGTCATCTTCTCCATCAGCGCCTTGGCGGTCGGGATCAGGTCTTCCTCGCACAGCGACTTGCCGACCGGGAAGCCGGCCGCCGCCAGGAAAGTGTTGGCGATGCCGCCGCCGACCACGAGCTGATCGACCTTCTCGGAGAGCGATTCGAGCACCGTGAGCTTGGTCGAGACCTTGGAACCGCCGACGATGGCGACCATGGGGCGTGCCGGGTTGGCCAGTGCTTTCTGGAGCGCGTCCAGTTCCTCGGCCAGCAGCAGACCGGCGCAGGCGACCGGGGCGAACTTGCCGGCGCCATGGGTCGAGGCCTGGGCGCGGTGCGCGGTGCCGAAGGCGTCCATCACGAAGACGTCGCACAGGGCGGCGTACTGCTTGGACAGGTCTTCGTTGTCCTTGCCCTCGCCCTTGTTGAAGCGCACGTTCTCCAGCAGCACCAGCTCGCCGTCGGCGACCGTCGGCGGGGTGTCCAGATAGTCGCGGATCAGTCGGATATCGCGGCCCAGCTTGGCGGCTAGCGCCTCGGCAACCGGCTGGAGCGAGTCGGCCTCGGAGAACACGCCTTCCTCGGGGCGGCCCAGATGCGACATGACCATGACCTTGGCGCCGGCCTTGAGACAGTGCTCGAAGGTCGGCATCGAGGCGGTGATGCGCGCATCGGACGTGACCTGGCCGTTCTTGACCGGGACGTTCAGATCCGAGCGGATCAGCACCCGCTTGCCGGCCAGATCCAGGTCGGTGAGCTTGATGAAGGACATGAGTCGTGTCTCCTCGTGAGTTTCGAATTGTGATGTCAAAGCGATCCGCAAAGCCCGGGGGCTTGGCGCATGGCTCTAACGCCTCTGGCTCCCACGCTCCAGCGTGGGAGCCACAGTCGCTTACTTCGCGACGTACTCGACCAGACGCAGCATGTTGCAGGTATAGCCGTACTCGTTGTCGTACCAGGTCACGACCTTGATGAAGGTGCCGTCCAGGGCGATGCCGGCCTCGGCGTCGAAGATCGACGGATAGGGGCAGCCACGGAAATCGGTCGAGACCACCTTCTCGTCGGTGTAGGCCAGGACGCCGGCCAGATCACCCGACGTGGAGGCGGCCTTCATGGCGGCACAGATCTCGTCGTACTTGGCTTCCTTTGACAGCTCGATCGTCAGGTCGACGACCGAGACGTCGGAGGTCGGCACGCGGAAGGCCATGCCGGTGAGCTTGCCGTTCAACTCGGGCAGCACCTTGCCGACGGCCTTGGCCGCGCCGGTGGAGGAGGGGATGATGTTCTCCAGGATGCCGCGACCGCCGCGCCAGTCCTTCATCGAAGGGCCGTCGACCGTCTTCTGGGTCGCGGTGGCGGCGTGGACCGTGGTCATCAGACCGCGCTTGATGCCCCAGTTGTCGTGCAGAATCTTCGCGACCGGCGCCAGACAGTTGGTGGTGCAGGAGGCCGCCGAGACGATGGCCTGACCGGTGTATTCCCTGTGGTTGACGCCATAGACGAACATCGGGGTGGCGTCCTTGGAGGGCGCGCTCTGCACCACCTTCTTGGCGCCGGCATCGATGTGTTTCTGGCAGGCTTCCTCGGTGAGGAAGAAACCGGTCGACTCGATGACCAGATCGACCCCGACTTCGCCCCACTTGAGGTTGGCCGGATCCTTCTCGGCCGTCAGGCGGATGGGCTTGCCGTTGACGATCATGGTGTGGCCGTCGACCGCGATGTCGCCCTTGAAGTTACCGTGGACCGAGTCGTACTTGAGCATGTAGGCCAGATAGTCCGGGTCGAGCAGATCGTTGATGGCCACGACCTCGATGCCGGGGAAATCCTTGGCGATCGCACGGAAGGCCATGCGGCCGATACGGCCAAACCCATTGATGCCAACCTTGATTGTCATGCGTTAAAGCTCCGTTCAGTGCTGGATTGAAAACGAATAGCGATTTTGAACCACACAGGCACTGTATGTCCTGTGCGGTTTCAGGATTCAAAGGACGCTCTGGACCTTGGAGATCAGGTTCTCGACCGTGAAGCCGAACTCCTTGAACAGTGCACCGGCCGGAGCGGACTCGCCGAAGCGGTCGACGCCGAGCACCGCGCCCGAGCTTCCGACGTACTTCCACCAGCCGTCGCTCACGGCCGCCTCGACCGCGACGCGCGCCGTGACGGCCTTGGGCAGCACGGATTCCTTGTAGGCTGCATCCTGCTGGTCGAAGGTGTCGGTCGAAGGCATGGAGACCACGCGGATCGCCTTGTCGCTCATGGCCTCGGCGGCCTTGATGGCCAGCTCGACCTCCGAGCCGGTGGCGATGATGATGGCATCCGGGGCGCCGGCGCAATCGCGCAGGATATAACCGCCGCGTGCGATGTTCGCCAGTTGTTCGTCGGAGCGCGGCATGTGAGCCAGATTCTGACGCGAGAAGATCAGACAGCTCGGCGTGCCCTTGCGCTCGATCGCCAGCTTCCAGGACACGGCCGATTCCACCGCGTCACAGGGACGCCAGACGCTCATGTTCGGGATCAGGCGCAGGGTCGGGATCTGCTCGACCGGCTGATGGGTCGGGCCGTCCTCGCCCAGACCGATGGAGTCGTGGGTGTAGACGAAGATCGAGGGCACCTTCATCAGTGCCGCCATGCGCAGCGCGTTGCGCGCGTACTCGGAGAACATGAGGAAGGTCGCACCATAGGGGATGAATCCGCCGTGCAGCGCGATGCCGTTCATGATCGCCGACATGCCGAACTCGCGCACGCCGTAGAAGATGTAATTGCCGCCGTCGGCCTTGCTCACGCCCTTGCAGCCCTTCCACAGGGTCAGGTTGGAGCCGGCCAGGTCGGCCGAACCGCCCATCAGCTCGGGCAGCAGCGGGCCGAAGCCGTTGAGCGCGTTCTGCGAGGCCTTGCGCGAGGCGATGGTCTCGCCCTTCTCGACCACGGACTTGATGAAAGCGTCGGCCTTCTCCGACCAGTCGGCGGGCAGCTCACCGGCCATGCGGCGCTTGAACTCGGCGGCCTCGGCGGGGAAGGCGTTGGCGTAGGCGTCGAACTTGGCGTTCCAGTCGGACTCGGCCGCCGCGCCGCGCTCCTTGGCATCCCAACCCTGACGGACGTTGTCCGGGATGACGAAGGGGGCGTGGTTCCAGCCCAGATTCTCGCGGGTCAGGGCGATCTCGTCGTCGCCCAGCGCGGCACCGTGACACTCTTCCTTGCCCTGCTTGTTCGGCGAGCCGAAACCGATGATGGTCTGGCAGCAGATGAGTGTCGGCTTGTCGGAGACGGCGCGCGCCTGCTCGATCGCGGACTTGATGGCCCCGGCGTCGTGGCCGTCGACCTTGGGGATCACATGCCAGCCGTAGGCTTCGAAGCGCTTGGGCGTGTCGTCGAGGAACCAGCCGGGCGTGTCGCCGTGGCCGCGCACCTCGCCGTCGATCGAGATGTTGTTGTCGTCATAGATCGCGATCAGCTTGCCCAGACCCAGGGCGCCGGCCAGCGAGCAGGCTTCGTGCGAGATGCCTTCCATCAGACAGCCGTCGCCGAGGAAGACATAGGTGTAGTGGTCGACGATGTCGTGACCCGGCTTGTTGAACTGCGCGGCCAGTGCCTTCTCGGCAATCGCCATGCCGACGGCGTTGGTGATGCCCTGACCGAGCGGACCTGTGGTGGTCTCGACGCCGGGCGCATAGCCGTACTCGGGATGGCCGGGAGTCCTGGAATGGAGCTGACGGAACTGCTTGAGATCCTCGATGCCCAGGTCATAGCCGGTCAGGTGGAGCAGGGCATAGATCAGCATCGAGCCATGGCCGTTGGACAGCACGAAGCGGTCGCGGTCGGCCCACTTCGGGTTGCTCGGGTTGTGGCGCATGAAGTCGTTCCACAACACCTCGGCGATGTCGGCCATGCCCATGGGCGCGCCCGGATGGCCCGAGTTGGCCTTCTGGACCGCGTCCATGGCGAGCGCGCGGACGGCATTGGCAAGTTCTCTGCGTGAGGACATGAGCCCCTCCTGAAAATTGAGTTGGCGATGGTGGTCGAAAAGCGTGCGCCTGTACCCCGCCGGCAGCGTCGTGTCGGTGACGACGGCCGGACGATCCGCTCGGCGGCGCGGCATCGGTGATGGGTTCGTGGGCGGGTAGCCACGAGGAGCCAGGGGACGTTCAGCGATTTGTGATTTTCTAATATTAAAAATTGACGCACGAAATGGCCAGCATTTTTATCGGGTACGCACGAACGGGCGTGCGCAACCGTCCAGACCGAGCGACCGGATGCAGGCGTCTCAGTGTGCTTTCCACTTGATCGAACAGCCCATGCTCGGGATCTGCTCAATGGGACCGGCGCCGGTCTCGGCGACCTGCTTCATCGCCTCGAACAGGTCGCGGCGCACGTCCGGCGGAGCGGCCTCCTTGCGGCTGGCGTCGAGCCGGCCGCGATACTGGAGGCCCAGCTCGCTGTCGTAGCCGAAGAAGTCCGGGGTGCAGACGGCGCCATAGGCGCGCGCGACCGCCTGGCTTTCGTCGTAGAGATAGGGGAAGGGGAAATGGAACGCTTCGGCCACCTGCTTCATGTGGTCGAAGGAGTCCTCGGGGTAGTCGTTGACGTCGTTGGAGCTGATGGCCACGCAGCCGATGCCGAGTGCGGCCAGCTCGCGCGCGTCGCGCACCAGGCGATCGCGGATCGCTTTCACGTAGGGGCAGTGGTTACAGATGAACATCACCAGCAGACCGCGCGGACCCTTGCACTGGTCGCGGGTCCAGATCCGGCCATCGACCCCGGGGAGTGCGAAGTCCGGAGCTGGGGCGCCAAAGTCACAGAGGGGAGTTTCGGTCGATACCATGGAAGTCCTCCGGAGCCTGTCGGTTCGATTTGTAGTGATCGGGCGATGGTACCGGAAGTCCGCCCGATTCAAAATCTTGCATCGCACAATAGGGCTGTGGACGTCTGTTTCCAGGCCCTGTATCTGGTTTCAACAGCCAAATCGACGCGCTATCATGCCCGGCTTCATCAACGCGCCATCCGGCGCCTCGAACCGCAGGTCTCGTGATCGATATGAGCAAGGACTACATCTTTACCTCCGAATCCGTTTCCGAAGGCCATCCGGACAAGATGGCCGATCAGATTTCCGACGCCGTCCTCGACGAGATCTATCGCCGCGACCCCAACCACGCCAAGGCGCGCGTGGCCTGCGAGACCCTGGTCAAGACCGGCTTCGTGATGCTGGCCGGTGAGATCACGGTCACGGACGCGGATCTCAAGATCGACTACGAGAAGGTCGTGCGCCGCGTGGTCAAGGAGATCGGCTACGACAACTCCGAGTGCGGTTTCGACGGCAACAACTGCGGCGTGCTGATCGCGCTCGGCGAGCAGTCCAGGGACATCAACCAGGGTGTCGACCGCGAGAGCGAGGAGGCCCAGGGCGCGGGCGACCAGGGCCTGATGTTCGGCTATGCCACCAATGAGACCGACATGCTGATGCCGGCGCCGATCGACTATGCCCATCGGCTGGTCAAGCGTCAGGCCGAGGTGCGCAAGAACGGCACCCTGCCGTGGCTGCGTCCGGACGCCAAGTCGCAAGTCACCATGCGCTACAGCAACGGCAAGCCGGTCGGTGTCGAGGCGGTGGTGCTCTCGACCCAGCACAGCGAGGATGTCAGCGAGAGCGTGCTGCACGAGGCGGTGATGGAAGAGATCATCAAGCCCGTGTTCGGCGCGACCGGCTGGCTCGACGCCAACACCAAGTACCACATCAACCCGACCGGCAAGTTCGTCATCGGCGGTCCGGTGGGCGACTGCGGTCTGACCGGGCGCAAGATCATCGTCGACACCTATGGCGGCATGGCGCGTCACGGCGGCGGCGCCTTCTCGGGCAAAGACCCGTCCAAGGTCGACCGCTCGGCCGCCTATGCCGGTCGCTATGTGGCCAAGAACATCGTTGCCGCCGGGCTGGCCGACAAGTGCGAGATCCAGGTGTCCTATGCCATCGGCGTGGCCGAGCCGACCTCGGTCTCGATCGACACCTTCGGCACCAACAAGATCAGCGAGGATCGCATCATCGAACTGGTCCGCGCCCATTTCGATCTGCGCCCCTACGGCATCATCCGCATGCTCGATCTGACCAACCGCGAGCTGATCAAGTATCAGGACACGGCGGCCTATGGTCACTTCGGACGCAACGAGCCTGGATTCACCTGGGAGCGCACCGACAAGGCCGACGAGCTGCGCGCGGCGGCGGGGATTTGAGCGTGACTTGAGTTGATGGACGGCGGGATGGGCGAGGGAGTGCCTGTCTCGCTGGTGTTGTGAATCGGTGGGGCACCGGCTCATCTACACCACAACTCGGGTGTGGTCTGCCGATGATCTATCGCATGGCCACCGGCTGGACGGAACTGGCGCCTACGGACATCTGAACCCAAAGCCCGAGCAACACATCATGAGCGAATATCGTCTGCTGATCGATCTGCACAAACAGGCCGAGCGCCAGGGACCGGGCAGCGATGCCGCGACCGAGAAGGCTATCGCCCTGGCCGGGCTGGCCCCGACGACACCGCTGAAGATCGCCGACATCGGCTGCGGTACGGGCGCCGCCGCACTGGTGCTGGCCCGCCGACTGAACGCCCAGATCACAGCCGTCGACTTCCTGCCGGACTTTCTCGACGTGCTCGCGCAGCGGGCCGAACGCGCCGGACTGTCGGAGCGGATCACGCCACTGGCCGGCTCCATGGACAGCCTGCCGTTTGCGGACGAAGAATACGATGTACTCTGGTCCGAGGGCGCGATCTATAATATCGGCTTTGCGCGCGGTATCGCCGACTGGAAGCGTTATCTGAAACCGGGCGGCCTGCTGGTGGTCTCGGAGATCACCTGGACCACGGCCGAGCGTCCGCCGGAACTCCAGGCGCACTGGATGTCCGAATATCCGGACATCGATCTGGCTTCGGTGAAGATCGGCCAGCTTGAACAGAGCGGCTATGCCCCCATTGGCTATTTCGTGCTGCCGCCGACGTGCTGGCTCGACAATTATTACCGCCCGATGCAGGAGCGCTTCCGCGACTTTCTCGCCCGTCACGACGACAGCGCCGAGGCCCGCGCGATCGTGGCGGCCGAACAGCGCGAGATCGAACTCTATGAGCAGTACAGCGCGCACTACAGCTATGGCGTGTATATCGCGAGAAAACTCGCTTAGCACAGCCGGATAAGACGAAACCCAAACCCGGAAGCCGGCGCCATGCCCAAGCGTTGACCCAGATTCACCCCCCACCGAGGAGCGTTGCAACCCGAATCCACGACGCTGGATTCCGGCCAGGCTCGGTGGCGGGATTTCACTGTTCCAACGGCGCTCACTCACGTTCTATCGAGGTTTGATTCACATGAGTGAGTTCACCGACTACAAGGTTGCCGACATCAATCTGGCCGGTTTCGGCCGCAAGGAGATCGCCATCGCCGAGACCGAAATGCCCGGTCTGATGGCCATCCGCCGCAAGTACGCCGCCGACAAGCCGCTGGCCGGCGCGCGCATCACCGGCAGTCTGCACATGACCATCCAGACCGCCGTGCTGATCGAGACCCTGGTCGATCTCGGCGCCGAGGTGCGCTGGTGCTCGTGCAACATCTTCTCGACCCAGGATCATGCCGCCGCCGCCATCGCCGCGCGCGGCATCCCGGTCTATGCCTGGAAGGGCGAGACCCTGGAGGAATACTGGTGGTGCACCGAGCAGGTCATCAACTGGCCCGACGGCAAGGGGCCGAACATGATCCTCGACGACGGCGGCGATGCGACCCTGCTGGTCCACAAGGGCGTCGAGTTCGAGAAGGCCGGTGCCGTGCCCGCGCCCAAGGCCGACGACAACGAGGAATGGACCGCGATCCTCGGCGTGCTGGGCCGCACCTTCGAGCGCGACCGCGAGCACTGGCACAAGATGGCCGCCGGCATCAAGGGCGTGACCGAGGAGACCACCACCGGCGTGCACCGTCTCTACGAGATGGCCAAGAACGGTTCGCTGCTGTTCCCCGGCATCAACGTCAACGATTCCGTCACCAAGTCCAAGTTCGACAACCTCTACGGCTGCCGTGAATCGCTGGTCGACGGCATCAAACGCGCCACCGATGTCATGATCGCCGGCAAGATCGCCATGGTCTGCGGCTATGGCGACGTCGGCAAGGGCTGCTGCCAGTCGCTGCGTGGATTGGGCGCGACCGTGTGGGTGTCCGAGATCGACCCGATCTGCGCACTCCAGGCGGCGATGGAAGGCTATCGCGTCGTGACCATGGAAGACGCGGCCCCGGTCGCCGACATCTTCGTCACCGCCACCGGCAACCTCAACGTCATCACCCATGACCACATGGCGGCGATGAAGAATCAGGCCATCGTCTGCAACATCGGTCACTTCGACAACGAGATCGATGTCGCCGGTATCACCAAGTATCAGTGGGAGGAGATCAAGCCGCAGGTCGATCACGTCATCTTCCCCGACGGCAAGCGCATCATCCTGCTGGCTCAGGGCCGTCTGGTGAATCTGGGCTGTGCGACCGGGCATCCGAGCTTCGTCATGTCCAACAGCTTCGCCAACCAGGTGCTGGCGCAGATCGAGCTGTTCACAAAGACCGAGCAGTATCCGATCGGCGTCTATGTGCTGCCCAAGCATCTCGACGAGGACGTGGCGCGGCTGCATCTGGAAAAGATCGGCGCCAGGCTGACGGAGCTGTCCAAGACCCAGGCCGACTATATCGGCGTGGCGGTCGAAGGACCGTACAAGCCCGATCACTATCGCTACTGATGGGCTGATCGCCTGTTGACTTGTATCGCCGGTCGCGTGCTTCGGTGCGCGACCGGCGTTGTCATGTTGGAGCCTGCTTTATGACGACTTCCACGACCCCGACGCGGGTCTACAGTGTCGAGCTGTTCCCCCCCAAGACCGCCGAGGGAATGGACAAGCTCAAGCAAGAAATCCCCAGGATCAATGCCCTGGGTCCGGCCTATTTCTCCGTGACCTATGGGGCCGGCGGCTCGACCCGCGAGGGGACGTTCGAGACTGTCGCCTGGCTGCGTGCGCAGGGCATCGATACGGCACCGCATCTGGCCTGCATCGGCTCGACGCGCGATCAGGTGCGCGAGATCCTGGCGCACTATCACGAGCAGGGCATCAATCGTCTGGTGGCGCTGCGCGGCGATCTGCCGTCCGGCATGGGCGCGGGCAACAGCGGCGACTTCCGCTATGCCAACGAGCTGGTGAGCTTCGTGCGCGCCGAGTTCGGTGACGCCTTTGTGATCGAGGTCGCGGCCTATCCCGAGTATCACCCGCAGTCGGGCAGCCCGGCGCGCGATCTGGAGAACTTCAAGCGCAAGGTGGAGGCGGGGGCCGAGGCCGCCATCACCCAGTATTTCTACAATGCCGAGGCCTATTTCGGCTTCGTGGAGAGCTGTGAGCGCGCCGGGATCACCATCCCCATCGTTCCCGGCATCATGCCCATCACCAACTACACCCAGCTCGCGCGCTTCTCGGATGCCTGCGGGGCCGAGATCCCGCGCTGGATCCGGCGGCGACTCGAAGGCTATGGCGACGATGTCGAGAGTATCCGCGCCTTCGGGCACGAGGTGGTGCTCGGCCTCTGTCGTCGGCTGATCGAGGGCGGCGCGCCTGGGTTGCACTTCTACACCATGAATCAATCCGGGCCGGTGACGCGTCTGTGGTCTGAATTGGGCCTGTCGGATTGAGAATTTTCAAATCATTCATGGTTCCGGGTTGCTAATCTCAGCCACGGAAATCATCCACTCCTCCTTGTTCAAGGCCGCTCACTGATTTGGGGCGGCTTTTTCTTTTCTGCATGACGGGTCGCTTCGGTCGAGACGTGCCGCGCGGCGGATGGAATAATGCGCCATTGTATCCATCAACCCCCCGGCCGCCCGGCCTGAGACCCAAGCCATGTCCGACCTCGATCGACTCTACCGACTCGGCCCGATCCATCTCGCGCCCAGCGTCACGCGCCTGCAGGCCGCGACCCTGCTGTTCAGCGCCTTCTTCTCCATCGGCCTGATGACCTTCATCGCCGTCGGGCAGACCTATATCCTCAATGCCCATCTCGGCATCTCGACCGACGTGCAGGGCACCATCAGCGGCGATCTGGTGTTCTGGACCGAGATCATCACCCTGGCGCTGTTCATCCCGGCCGGCATCCTGGTCGACCGTGTCGGCCGGCGTCTGATCTTCGCCATCGGTTTTCTGCTGCTGGCCGTGACCTATGTGCTCTATCCGATGGCCGGCTCGGTCGACGAGCTCTATCTCTACCGTATCGTCTATGCGCTGGGTGTGGTAACAGTCGCTACGGCGCTCTCGACCGTGATGGCCGACTATCCGGCCGAGCGCTCGCGCGGCAAGCTGGTGGCCACCGTGGGGGTGCTCAGCGGGCTGGGGATCGTCGTCATCAACCAGTTCTTCGGCGGGCTGCCGAAGACGCTGACCGCCGATGGGATGGACGGTATCCAGGCGGGCTATGTCACCCATTACATCGTGGCCGGCATCGCCGTCGTGGTTGCCGTCCTCGTCTGGCTGGGACTCCAGAAGGGCACGCCGACACATCACGAGGAGCGCCTGTCGGCGCGCGATCTGTTCGTCAGCGGTTTTGCTCAGGCGCGCAATCCGCGCATCCTGCTCGCCTATCTGGCCGCCTTCATCGCGCGCGGCGATCAGTCGGTCAACGCCACCTTCCTGATCCTGTGGGGCACGACGGCCGGGCTGGCGGCGGGCATGGACTCGGGCGAGGCGGTTAAGAACGGCACCCTCATCTTCGTACTGGCGCAGGTCGCGGCCCTGGTGTGGGCGCCGATCATGGGGCCGTTCATGGACCGGATGGACCGGGTGACGGGGCTGGCGCTGTCGATGGCGCTGGCGGCGGTCGGCAATCTGGCGGTGATCTGGATGGCCGATCCGACGCCCGGTTCGGCCTGGCTGTTCTGCGTGCTGCTCGGCATCGGCCAGATCAGCGTCTATCTGGCCTCGCAGTCGCTCGTGGGGCAGGAGGCGCCGCGGAACAAGCGCGGCTCGGTGATGGGCGCGTTCAACGTCGCCGGTGCGATCGGCATTCTGATCATCACGGCGATCGGCGGGCGGCTGTTCGATGGGGTCGCGCCCTATGCGCCCTTCGTGCTGGTGGGAGCCGTCAATGTGCTGCTGCTGGTGCTCTGCGTGGCCGTGCGGCTGAGTGGACCGGCCAAGCCGGCAGCGGCGCTGGAGAAGGTCTGAATCCTGGCGTTCGAATAGGCGCGTAGCATGCCCCAAGGATTGGCGTGCTATCATGCTATCTATTACGAAACACCGCTCATGGGTGAAGTTGTCATGGCACAAGTCATCGTCAGAGAGTTGGAAGACGTCGTCAAACAGGGACTCAAGCGCCGCGCCGCACGTCACGGAAACAGCATGGAAGAAGAGATCCGCGAAATCCTCCGCAATGCGGTTCGTCAAGAACAGGCCCCGCCCAGTCGGTTGGGTTCACGGATCGCTGCTCGCTTCAGAGACCAGGGACTCGACACGGATCTGCCCGAACTCCAGGGTTCCGAGGCGCGGGCGGCGACGTTCGGCGAATGATCGTCCTCGATACCAACGTACTGTCCGCCTTGATGCAATCGCAGCCGGAGGCCGGCGTCGTGGACTGGCTCGATCAGCAGCCGGCCGAGTCCGTCTGGACGACCGCGATCAATGTGTTCGAGATTCGCTACGGTCTGCATCGACTGGCGCACGGCAAACGACGGCGCGCCTTGGAGGAGGCTTTCACGGCCTTGCTCGACGAAGATCTGGAAGGGCGTGTGTTGGTATTCGACACAGCGGCGGCCAATCAGGCCGCACGGTTGGCCGGTGAACGGTGTCGAACAGGGCGTCCCGTGGATATGCGGGACACTCAGATCGCCGGAATCTGCGAAGCCCGCAATGCCACCCTCGCGACGCGCAACACGCGCCACTTCGAGGATCTCCGAACTCCAGTCGTCAATCCCTGGAACGAACAAGGCGCGGTCTGAGCCGCGCCTTGCTTCAAACGGGCCGGATCGCGATCAGAGCAACGGCACCAAGAGTAGCGCCACGATGTTGATGATCTTGATCAGCGGGTTGATGGCCGGGCCGGCGGTGTCCTTGTAGGGATCGCCGACGGTGTCGCCCGTGACCGCCGCCTTGTGGGTCTCGGACCCCTTGCCGCCGAAGTTGCCTTCCTCGACATACTTCTTGGCATTGTCCCAGGCGCCGCCGCCGGTGCACATCGAGATCGCCACGAACAGACCCGTGACGATGGTGCCGATCAGCATGCCGCCGAGCGCGCGGATGCCGGCGCCGTCGCCCATCAGAATGTTCATGCCGATGGCCACCGCGACCGGAACCAGGATCGGCAGCAGCGAGGGGACGACCATCTCCTTGATGGCGGCCTTGGTCAGCAGATCGACGGCGCGCGAGTAGTCTGGCTTGGCCGTGCCTTCCATGATGCCCTTGATCTCGCGGAACTGACGGCGCACCTCGATGACCACCGAGCCGGCGGCGCGGCCGACGGCCTCCATCGCCATGGCGCCGAACAGATAGGGCACCAGACCGCCGATGAACAGACCGATGATGACGGCCGGATCGGACAGGCTGAAGACCTGCATCTTGCCGGCGACTTCCAGGTTGTGGGTGTAGTCGGCGAACAGCACCAGCGCCGCCAGACCCGCCGAGCCGATCGCGTAACCCTTGGTCACGGCCTTGGTGGTGTTGCCGACGGCGTCCAGCGCGTCGGTGGTCTTGCGCACGTCCTCGGGCAGCCCCGACATCTCGGCGATACCGCCGGCGTTGTCGGTGATCGGGCCATAAGCGTCGAGGGCGACGATCATGCCGGCCATCGACAGCATGGCGGTCGCGGCGATGGCGATGCCGTAGAGATCGGCGGTCAGATAGGACGCCCAGATCGCGATACAGACGGCGAGCACCGGTAGGGCGGTGGATTTCATCGAGACGGCCAGACCGGCGATGACGTTGGTCGCATGTCCGGTCTGCGAGGCTTCGGCGACATACTGAACCGGATGATACTCAGTCGCCGTGTAGTATTCGGTGATGAACATCAGCGCCGCCGTCAGGCCCAGACCGATGAGCGCGCAGAACAGCAGCGAGAAGAAGTGCTCGCCCATCATCAATCCGGTGACGATGGCGAAGAAGACGAACGCCAGACCGCCGGCGACCGCGGTGCCGCGATAGAGGGCATTCATGATCTTGCCGCCCTCGTTGACCTTGACGAAGAAGGCGCCGACGATGGAGGCGATGATGGAGACCGCGCCCAGGGCGAGCGGGTAGAGGACATAGTCCATGTTCACGCCGCCGTCGGCGCCCTTGAACATGAGTCCGCCCAGAACCATGGTGGCGATGATGGTGACGGCGTAGGTCTCGAACAGGTCGGCGGCCATGCCGGCGCAATCGCCGACGTTGTCGCCCACGTTGTCGGCGATGACCGCCGGGTTGCGCGGATCGTCCTCGGGGATGCCGGCCTCGACCTTGCCGACCAGATCGGCGCCCACATCCGCGCCCTTGGTGAAGATACCGCCGCCGAGTCGGGCGAAGATGGAGATCAGCGAGCCGCCGAAGGCCAGACCGATGAGGGCATGGAGCGCCGTTTCATCGGCGCCCAGATACAGGAAGTAACCGGCCACGCCCAGTAGCCCCAGGCCGACCACCAGCATGCCGGTCACGGCGCCGCCGCGGAAGGCAACGGCCAGGGCCGATTCGAGACTCACGGTCGCGGCCTGCGCGGTGCGGACATTGGCGCGCACCGACACGTTCATGCCGATATAGCCCGCCAGACCCGAGAGGATGGCGCCGACGGCGAAACCGCCCGCCGTGGCCATGCCGAGGAACAGCCAGAGAACGACGAAGAGTCCTGCGCCCACCATGCCGATGGTGGTGTACTGCCGATTGAGATAGGCTCGGGCGCCGGCCTGGATGGCGGCGGCGATCTCCTGCATCCGTTCGGAGCCGGCCGACTGGGCGGTGATCCAGGCCACGACCGCGAGGCCGAAGACGATGGCCAGGCCCCCAGAGCCGATGGCGAGCCAAAGAACGAAATCTGTCGACATACGTATCCCCCCGTTTTACGGGTTAGCGTTGGAATGAGCCGAGCAGTGGCGACAATCGCAACGTCTGAAATACGGCTGCGGACGAACCGATCTGCCGCCAAAAACGGCACGGAACTTTAACACAGAGGCCGCTCGAATGGGTGAGCCGTGTTCGACGCCGTGGCAGAATGCGTTCGGTCGGTATCGCCATCGGAACCCTTGATCGAGCCGGCCCTGCTGATCCGACGCTGAGCTCGTTGCACCTGATCGGCCGGATTGTCGAACATCCGGCACTGAGCGGCTACGTAAGGAGGGTCGAGTCGATGTTGCGTTTTCGTCCAGTCCAGGCCCGATGGTTCGAGACCTATCTGCCCCATGAACAGACGGTGCGCGGGATCGAAATCATCGCCCAGAGTGGTGTGGTCGAGCTCGAAACGGACCCACGCCTCTCCGAACCGATGGATACCCATCGGTTGCACTACTTCGTTCAACGCGCCCGCACGCTCATCGACAGCCATCGCGACGATCTGCCGGGCGGGCGGCATCGACCGACCGCACTGCTCGGCAATCCGGTCCATCTCGCCAATCAGGCGCTGCACCGCATGCGCCTCTGGAGTGCCCGCGTCGACTTCCTCAAAGAGCAACTGGCCGAGCAGCAGGCGGAACGCAAGGAACTGCACCTGCTCGGCGAAGCCCTGTGGGCCATGCGTCGGGACGGTATCGAACTCCGGGAGCTGTTCTCGGAGACGCGCTTTTTGTGCAAATGCCTCTTCGTCTGTCCCAAGGCGTCCTGCCCGGAGGGTGATGAGGTCGCCGGCCAGACCGCCCTGATCGTGCGCGGCCCGCGCCATGACTTCCTGTTCATGCTGGGGCTGCGGGATCAGCGCGCCGTCATCAGTCATCTGGTCGTGGAGCAGGGCTGTGAACAGGTTGGCGTCCCCTCCTGGCTGAGCGGCGATCCGGCGCAGCGGGTGCGGCAGATCCGCGACCATGCCTCCGAGCTGGAGCGCGAGATCACGCGACTGGAGGCCGAGCTGCGCGCACTGCGCCACGACCCCGAGATCGCCGAGGCGCGCGCCAACCTGGAAACCCTGGCCTGGTATCTGGATACGGCTTCGCGCTATCTGGACGGTCTGGAACTGTGTCATGTGACCGGCTGGACCACGGCCGATGATCCCGAAAGGCTCCAGCGCGAACTCTGGGAGTCAGGCATCGAAGCCGTGGTGCGTTATCCGGACCCGCCACCCATGACCGCGCCTCCAGTCACCACATTGCAGAGCGGTTGGGCGCAGCCTTTTCGACCGCTCCTGCTGCTCTGGGGCACGCCCGGCCGTCAGGAGATCGATCCCAGCGGCCTGCTGGCGCTGATCGTTCCCTTGCTCTTCGGTTACATGTTCCCCGACGTCGGTCATGGGCTGCTGCTGACCGGCTTCGCCGTGCTCTTCTGGCGGCGCTGGCCCGACATCCGCTTCCTGCTGCCGTGCGGGCTGGCCGCCATGGTCTTCGGACTGCTGTTCGGTGAGGTGTTCGGTTTTTCGGAGTGGCTGCCCGCGCTCTGGGTCAGGCCGTTCGACGATCCGCTGCTCATTCTGATCGTCCCGATGGTCTTCGGCGTCGGACTTCTGTTGCTCGGGCTGATCTTCTCCGGAGTCGAGGCCAAGTGGTCGGGAACGCTCGGTCACTGGCTGGCCGTCGAGGCGGCGGTGCTGGTGCTCTATCTGTCCCTGCTGGCGGCCCTGTTCGACACACGGGCGCTGCCGGTCGCCGGTCTGGCGCTCGTGCATTATGTCGTCGGGAGTCTGTGGAAGGGGCGCGGTCGGGGACTCTGGGTTCTGGCTAGTGCCGGCGGGCGGTTGCTGTTCAGCCTCTTCGAGCTGATGTTGAACACGATCTCGTTTGCGCGTGTCGGCGCTTTCGCCCTGGCGCACGCCGCCTTTTCGCACACCATCATGACCCTGGCCGATGGCGTGGAGCAGCCTGTCGGATGGCTGCTGATCATCGTGCTCGGCAACTTTTTCGAGATCGTCATCGAGGGGCTGGTGGTCTTCGTACAGACCACGCGCCTGGTTCTGTTCGAGTTCTTCGGACATTTCCTGCAGGCCAAGGGCCGGCTGTTCCGGCCGGTGCCGAGGCCCGTCACCTCGGCCGAGACCGTGCGCCCGCCGCCTGGACACGGATGAAGCCGGCAGTCGTCGGGAACGCCTCTATCCTTGGCGCTGTGCAGACGAGCGGGATGGATTTCAGCGTTCGGTGTTGGTCAGCGCGGCTGAAGAAGCTTGCACCGCCGTGTCCAGATACGTTTGTAGTGCAGGTGAGGCGATGCCCCGGAAGTCCTCGCTCTCACGCACGATGAAATAGGCCGCGATTCCCTGCACTTCGGCGAGTGCCGGGCCGCGTTCCTCGCCCAGTACCATGAGCGCGGTGGCCAGTCCATCGACGACCATGCCGACATCGCCGATCACCGTGACCGATCCGAGCTGGCGGTCGACCGGGGTGCCGGTCATGGGGTCGATCTCGTGCGAGTAGCGCTTGCCGTCCTTCTCGAAGAAGTTGCGATAGTCGCCCGAGGTCGAGAGTGCATGACCCGAGACCGGAATCACCCGATGCACGGCGCGTCGATCGGGCAGCGGCTGTTCGATGGCGATGCCCCAGGGCTGGTCCTTGGCATTGAGTCCCTTGGCGCGGATGGCTCCGGCGATGGCAACCATGTAGTCGCTGACGCCGCGCGACTCCAGCCAGTCGACGAGCCGGTCGGCGCCATAGCCCTCGCCGAGTGACGAGAGATCGATGTAGAGATCGCCCCGCGCCTTGCGCACGGCAGGCGGCGAGTCGCGCAGTTCGAGCTTTTGATAACCGACCCGCTCGCGCGCAGCCTGGATCTCGGTCTCGGTGGGCAGCCGGTCGGGGCGGCGCTCGGGGCCGAAGCCCCAGAGGTTGACCAGCGGGCCGATGGTCACGTCATAGGCTCCATTGGTCAGTTCAGCGATACGCTGACCTTCGGCGATGACGGTGAGCAGATTCTCGGAGACGGGAATCCAGTCGGTGCTTGGATTGGCGTTGAGGCGCGACAGCTCCGAGTTCGGATCATAGGTCGAGATCTCCGCGATGACGGCGTCGAGTACCTGGATCAGTTCCGGTTCGAGGGTCTCGGCGCTCAATCCTTCGGGCGGACGGGCGATCTTGACCGAGTAATAGGTGCCCATGGTCGGGCCGGACAGCTCGATCATGGGGTCGGTGCGTTCGGTACAGCCGCTCAGGGCGAGCAGCGCGATGAGCAGCAGCGCGAGGACAGGGCGCCAGTGTGAATCGATCATGGGGAGTGCGTTCTCGGTCAGAATGTCGGCATCAAAAGTCGTTCTGTGGTCCATCCGTCACTCGCGTGCGCGCCGTTCGTCTTCCGGTGGCGCCACAGTCACCGTCTCGCGCGCAGGCGGCGGGGTGTGCTCCTGACGGAACGTCAGCACCTCCTTGGCGCGCATGGGCGGGCAGGGCAGCGGGCTGAGGGTGATACAGCCCTCGCGGCAGTCCTCGACACAGATGCTGCACAGGATGCAGCGGCTGTGGTCGATGGCCCAGGTCTTGTCCAGCTTGCTGACCTGGATGGCCTGCGTCGGGCACTTGTGGGCGCAGATAGTGCAGAAGTTACAGGTGTCGATCCTGAATTCGATATGACCGCGCGTGCGGGCATAGGGCGTGCGGCGTTCGGCCGGATAGAGGCGCGTGGCCGGTTTGGCGAGCGCACTGCGCGTCACCAGGGATGAGATGGGCTGGATCGACCAGGACCAGGACATGCGGATCACCTCTCGTTGCAGCTCACACAGGGGTCGATGGTCAGTACGATGACCGGCACGTCGGCCAGCTCACAGCCCTTGAGCATGTGGATCAGCGGCGCGATGTTGGCGAAGGTCGGGGTGCGCACCCGGAAGCGGTCCAGGTTCTTTTTGCCGCTGGCGCTGATGTAGTAGCAGACCTCGCCGCGCGGCTGTTCGAGCCGGAACATCGCCTCGCCCTTGGGTCGCTTGCCCTTGACTGAGATTTCGATCTCGCCGGTCGGCATCCGGTCGAGACACTGGGTGATGAGATCGAACGACTGATCGACCTCGCGCACCCGCACCAGACAGCGTGCATAGCAGTCGCCATCCTGCTCGACGATCGGCTCCCAGTCCAGCTCGCCATAGGCGGCATAGCCGAGTCGGCGTGTGTCGTGCGCTACGCCGCTGGCGCGCAGCACCGGACCCACGGCGCCGAGCGCGTGCGCATCCGCCGCGCTCAGGAGTCCGACCCCGACGGTGCGCTGCCTGACTGTCGGATCGTCGCGGAAGATGGTCGCGATCTCGTCGAAGGCGGCGCGAATCTCGCCGATCCGCCGCCGCACGCCGCGCAAGGTCTCGTCGTCGACGTCCTTGCGAATCCCGCCGACCTTGCATACGCCGAAGATGACCCGTCCGCCGGTGGTCTCCTCGATGATGTCGACCATCATCTCGCGGATGCGCCAACTGTGCTGGAACAGGCTCTCGTAGCCGAGTGCGTCGGCGGCCAGACCCAGCCACAGCACATGGCTCTGGATACGCGAGATCTCGGCCCAGACCGTGCGCAGATAGGCCGCGCGCGGCGGGATCTCCACGCCCATCAGTTGCTCGATGCCCTGGCAGTAGCCCTGACCGTGGATGAAGCTACAGATGCCGCAGATGCGCTCGGCGACATTGGCCATTTCGATGAAGTCGTAGCGCTCGGCGAGCAGTTCGAGACCGCGATGCACATAGCCGATCGAGGGCAGGGCGCGCACGACGCGCTCGTCGTCGAGTTCCAGATCCAGATGGATCGGTTCGGGCAGCACCGGATGCTGGGGGCCGAAGGGGACGATGGTGGTGTTGGACATGGCTCAGGTCTCCGGGGCGGACTTGGCTGCCGGCTTCGCGGGCTCCTTCTTGATCGTCACCGCGCCCGAGAAGGGGAGCTTGGTCTTGGTGCGCAGGAAGTTGCCGCCATAGTCGACCGTCAGTCCCGGAAAACTCAGGCCGAACAGATCCTTCAGTTCGTTCTCGTAGGTGAAGGCGGCTGGGAAGATGGCGCTCAGGCTCGGCAGTTCGGGTAGCGGGTCGCGCGGGAGCTGAACCCGGTAGTGGGTGCAGCGGTAGTCCTGCTCATAGCTGATCAGGATCTCGAAGTGATCGGCGCGCGCGGTGCCGGTCATCTGCACCAGCCGGAAGCCGTCGCGCTGATGCTGCTCGGCGGTCGGCACCCATTGGTCGGGTGTCAGTTCGTTGAATGGTTCGCCCAGGCTCATCGCGCTTCAAGCTCCTGACTGACGATCTTACGTTGACGTTTACGCGCTTTGGCGCGCTGCTCCAGGATATCGAGCGCCTGGACGATGCCGTCGATGATGCTCTCGGGACGCGCTGCGCAGCCGGGGACATAGACATCGACCGGAAGCACCTGATCGATGCCGCCATAGACGTTGTAGGCGTCGCGGAAGATGCCGCCGCTCAGGGCGCAGGCGCCGATGGCGACCACGACCTTGGGGTCGGGCATCTGGGCGTAGAGGTTCTCGACCACCTTGCGCGATTCCTCGTTGACCGAGCCGGTCACGAGGAAGATATCGGCGTGCTTGGGATTGCCGGTGTTGACGATGCCGAAGCGTTCGACGTCATAGGTCGGCGTCAGACAGGCCAGCAGCTCGATGTCGCAGCCATTGCAGCTCGTGGCCGCGTAATGGAGCACCCAGGGGGATTTCTTCAGGAAGCTCATGGATTCCGGCTCTTGGGGTGAGTCACAGGGGCTGGAGTGTAAGCGTACTCTTGGCTGCCTTCACCGTCACGCTCGGTATCGTGTGAGTGTAGGTCATCGTCGTGCGAACATCGCTGTGGCCCATCGCAAGCGTCTACACTCCGCCCTTGGTTACAACTCCCCGGTCCAGTTTCTCAAAGACTGGATCAAGACTCAGCAGGACGAAAAGCAGATGGCATCAGACCGTTCCCTTATAAGGCGAGAAACCGAGGGGGGCTTACTGCGGGATAATATGTGTTTTGCGAATGTTATCCTGCGGAGATATCAGTGTCCACGGCTGTATTGTCAAGGCTTCGTTTCGTGTGATAGGGTTTGGCCGGGAACCATACAAATTCTGGTACTGGTTAGGCATCAACGGAGATGAGGACGCAGCAATAATGTGGTTTGAGGTATTGCCTGAGAATTGTCCCCCAAATAAGTCAGTAAATCCAAACGGTGAGACTTACTATCGATTGGCGGAAAGTCCGGAAATTAAATGCAGCGATTTTTGGTCACATCGAAAGCTATGGCCCAAAAAGCTGTTTAAAGTTCCTGAGTGTAGAGCATGTTCAGTATCGGTTTTTTCAGAAATTGATGCATGCACTGATCTCCGAAAACTTAAAATTCATCAGGGCAAGCCCGTGGTAGCTATAATTCTAAATAATGATTCGGGTAAGGTTCAACAAACTGGCAATAATATTTTTCATTATTCTTGGTGGCGTGCTCTAAATTTTGATCCCCTGCTGTCATCAAGGTTGGTGAAATAATGGGTGTTGCTATGAATCTTCTAACTCCTAGATTAAATCTCCTGTTTTATGATTATCCGCAAGTATTTACGGCGAAAGATAAGGTAGATTGTTATTATGTTTGCATGGTAGTTGAAGAATTAGAAAGCGGGCCGTTATATTTGGCATTGCAAATATCTAATAAAAGACTTCGGGGTTTGCTTTCTGGTGCGCTGGACTTAAGGGCCATTTATCAGTTCCCTGAGATAAGCTTGTTTAGATTGGCTGAATTCCAAGAAGACGGGGAAACGCTCGCATTTACAGGTGCCGCCTATGACATGTGTCCTGTCGAATACTTGCCGGATGAGGGACTCTATTTTGATGGGGATGAAATTGCGGGCGAAGCGCTAGAGCATAATAGCCCTGTTTCGCATATTGGACTATCTGTAAAAGAAGCAGAAAAGAATGCCCAAATTGGTATCGCTAAATTATCAGAATTTTTGGCTTTATATCAGAATGTGTTAAAACACCTGGCGCGGATAGCTGCAAAAGAAATAAAGTGTAAAATAAACAGAAAAGAAACGCCTTTTAATGTTGATGTGTATGGTTTCTCGCACGGTTCATTCACTGTGCATGTGAAAAGTTCATATCAATGTGATTTGTTTGGAGATAACGCTCTCCTTGCTGCGGCATATTCAAAATTGAATGGCTTTATAGAGCTCGCCGAATCACCGGAGTCAGCAGTCATCGAGTTGCAAAAAATAAAGGGGCACGCGGCAAATAGTATTATAAAGCTTGTCGAGTTTGTCGACTCGCAGTGCTGTCCTTTAACTCACTCATGGGCCTCGCCGTCTACTGGGCGCTCTGAAAAAAGGGATCTGTCAGTTAGTTCGGCAAAGGCATTGGCTGAATTGTGTAGGCAGCGCAATGACCTATTTGATGAGGAGATAGTTTTGGAAGGATCGATTGTGCGAGCCAATGAAGAAGCTAATACCTGGAAGATGACTAACCTCAGGGATGGGAAAAGATATTCCGGTGAAGTAGATCCTGACTCTGGCTTGTCAATGACTGGGGTAATAATTGGCAAGGAAATATACCGCTTTTATTGCCGGGAACGAGTTGAAGTGGTTTTGGGTACCGGGCAGGAAGTTACTAGGCTGCGAGTTTATAAAATAGAAAAAAATGTATAACAAATTCATAAGATCGAGCCGCAAAACTACGCTGCGCTCCCTCTTCTGTGTCCGGTGATAGCTGGCTTTATGCGCTCAATAGGAATAGTGGTAACGGAGCTGAGCTATGAAAATCGAGTCTTCCACCACCTTGTAAACGATGCGGTGCTCGTCGTTTATACGTCGAGACCAATAGCCGGACAAACCATGTTTCAAGGCTTCGGGTTTACCAATCCCTTCGAAAGGGGTGCGCTTTATATCTTTGATCAACGCATTGATGCGCTTGATTACAGTTTTATCGGTATTTTGCCAATACAGGTAATCATCCCAAGCGTTGCTGGAGAAGGTGAGCTTCATTCTGCAATGGCCCGCACGGTCCCTTTGCCCGATTCGAGTTCAGCTATCGATTCGAGTAAACGCCGCGCGTTCGCGGGGGATCGCAGCAAATACGCGGTCTCCTCCATCGCTTGGTAGTCTTCGAGGGAGATCATGACCACAGGCGATTCGCTTTTTCGGGTAATGATCACAGGTGCGTGGTCGTCGCAAACTTTTTCCATCGTTTTCGCTAAGTTAGCGCGAGCGGCGGTGTAGCTGATGGCGTCCATAGTGGCTCCGACTGGAAGCATGTACATAAAAATGTACGGGTATGCTAGGGGCACATAACAAAGCCGTCAACAAGGACGCATTTTTCGTTTGCATGGCTCGCTTCACATGCGTCTGTTACGGCTGGCTGGTGTTCGGATGCCGTGCCGCGCGAGTATGTCGCCTCTCGCTGATCGTCAGGCCGCCGAAGCCGTTGCTTCACACCACCAGCGGCAACAGCATGAGATTGGTCACACCCGCCAGCAGCGTCACCCACCAGGTCGCCTTGAGCGTGCTCGACCAGGTCAGACGCGCATGGGTGTTGTCGACCAGCACCTCGACGAAGAACAGCGCAAAAGCGATCGGCAGCGCCAGCCACGGCCCCCAGGGCGCGAAGAACAGATACAGCCAGCCGAGCAGGATCACGTTCTCATACCAGTGCGCGATCTCGACCAGCGCCAGATCACTGCCCGAGAAATCCGTGGTCAGCCCCTTGACCAGCTCCTGATGCCCGTGATGCGAGGTACTGAGATCGAACGGCGATTTGCGCAGCTTGATCGTCAGCACGAACAGAAAGCCGACCAGGATGCCGGAGAGTTGCAGCACCTGCCAGGGACTGCCGGCGACAATGTCGGCGACCCGGAAACTGTCGGTGGTCAGATAGAACCCGAGCGGCACCAGGATCAGCATCGGCTCATAGGCCATCATCAGCATCAGCTCGCGCGATGAGCCGATGTTGCTGTAGGGCGAGTTGGTCGAATAGGCCGCCAGACACAGAAAGATCCCGGACACGGTCAGGGCGAACAGACTGAGCAGCAGATCACTGCCCAAAAACAGGATGAACCCCGAGATGACCATGAAGAACAGGAAGAACCACAGATAGAGCGTCTGCAACCGGGTCACGACCAGGGTGTCCTTCTCGAACAGCTTGAGCACGTCGTAGACCGGTTGCAGGATCGGCGGACCCTGACGCGACTGCATCCGCGCCGTCAGCCGTCGGTCGATGCCGGCGAGCAGAGCGCCGACCACCGGACCCAGCACAACGAAGGCGATGGCGAGCCACCAGGCGTAATGGGTGTTCATAGCGCCGCCCCCCCGATCATGAGCGCAATCAGCGCCGCCGCACCCAGGCCGCCGTAGCGGAGCAGGGTCGTCTCATGGAAGAAACCCGTCATGTAATAGCCCCGACTCTCGACCATCCGCTCGGCCCCCATCGCCCCGCGATACGACGCACTGCCGTCGACATTGGCCCCGCTCAGATAGCCGCTGACCTCGGCGAACCTGGGCGGTCGCCACCAGAACAGCAGCGGCAGCACGAACAGCACGCCGAGCATCAGGGTCATGAGCCAGACCGTCTCCCAGGGGATGACGGCCTGCACGTCCGGGATCAGACCCAGCACCGCCAGATAATGCGTGTAGGGAATGACGAACACCTTATCGGCCAGCGGAAAGAGCGCGCAGGCCACATAGGTGATGACGGTCAGCGCCCCCAGCGCCAGCAACTCGTCGCGCGCGATCGGCTCGGTGCTCGGTTGCGGCCGGCGCGGCATGGCCACCAGCTTGCCCATCCACTTGCTCCAGAAGAACAGCGTCGGCGCACTGCCGAAGGCCAGGATCGCCGCCAGCATCAGCCCGTCGCCGGGCATCACGCCCATGTTGAGGAATGCCTGAAAGGTGGTGTACTTGCTCAGCAGCATCCCGAACGGCGCCAGGAACATGCCGAGGATGCCGACCAAGAGCATCGCCGCCATCTCGGGACGGCGGTAGACCATGCCTTCCATGTCCTCGATGTCGCGGCTGCCGATCAGATGCTCGGTGGTGCCCACGGCCAGGAACAGCAGCGCCTTGGCCACCGCATGGAACAGGATCAGCAGGATCGCCGCCCACATCGCTGCCGCCGTGCCCACGCCCGCACACATCACGATCAGGCCCAGATTGGCGATGGTCGAATAGGCCAGCACCCGCTTGGCGTTGCGCTGGTTGACCGCGACCAGCGAGGTGACGAGGAAGGTCACGCCGCCGATGAGCGACAGCAGCAGTCCGGCGAAGGTGCCATAAAAGACCGGCGACAGCTTGACCAGCAGGAAGACGCCGGCCTTGACCATGGTGCTCGAATGCAGCAGCGCCGAGATCGGCGTCGGCGCGACCATGGCCCCGAGCAGCCAGGAGGAGAAGGGCAGTTGCGCCGACTTGGCCAGTCCGGCGACCGCGATCAGCGCCGCCGGGATCAGGGCCAGCGCACTACCGGCGGCGACCAGTCGGTCCAGCTCCCAGGTGTGCAGTCCAGGCCCATAGGTCAGCCAGGCGATCGCCGCCGCGAAGGTGACGCCGCCGATCAGGTTCAGCCCGAGCGCACGAAAACCGTTGCGGATCGCCTCGTCCGTCCCCGAGTACGAGATCAGCCAGAACGAGCACAGCGTCGTCACCTCCCAGAACACGAACAGCCAGGTGAGATGGTTGGTGAAGACGATGCCGAACATCGCGGCCAGGAACAGGAAGATCACGAAATAGAACGCCGGCTGGCGGTCCGCGACGGCGTGCTCATGGGCGTGATAGTCGCGCATGTATTGCACGGCGTGCAGACAGATCAGCCCGCCGACCACGCCGACGATGAGCGCCATCAGCAGCGTGAAGCTGTCGATATAGAAAGGATGCGCGACCTCGGGATGGACGGGCGCGAGTTCCGCGCTCAGCATCAGCCCGGTCTGGAGCAGGATCAGCACCGGGATGTACCACTCGCGCGCTACGATGCGCCGACAGAAATAGAGCAGCACCAGGGCGAGCGCCACACCGGCGAGCATGAAGAAGTGGTCGAGCGTCGAATGCAGCCAGCCGGGGATGGAATAGAACTCAGGCCCCAAGCCCAGATGCAAAAGGGTCAGCAGGATGGTCGCCACGGCGATGGCCCCGGCCGACCACCGGACCCGCTGGGCGCGGATCGTGCTGTCGGGCGCGCGGGCGATAGCGAGGCCCGCCAGCAGCGGAAAGAGGATGAGCAAGCCGATCGAGTACATGGAACCGCGTCCTTTGAGTGAGGAATGGAGGTCGCGCGGAAGATCGAAGCGGCATGGTACGCCGCATCGAGTGGATCGCCTAGCCCTGGAGGACGCCCAGCCACAGGGCCGCGATGGCGAGCGTGGTCAGCGTGACCGGAAGGCCGACCCGCGCATGGGCGCGCCAGTCGATCAGCAACCCCTGCCGCGCGGCGGCCTGGACGACGATGATGTTGGCGATGCTGCTGACGATCAGCAGATTGCCCGCCAGCGTGCTCGACAGGGCCAGCACCGGGCCGCTCATGGGCTCGGTCGCCGCCGGCAGCAGGAGCATCACTGCCGGCACGTTGGAGACCAGATTGCTGAGTATGGCGCCGGCGCCGAACAGCGGCGCCGGGTCGTGCAGATCCATCCCCAGACCGGCGAGGGCCGTGATCGCCCGAGCCGGCAGTCCGGTCTCCTGGAGCGCGTGATTGACGATGAAGAGTCCGACGAAGAGCACCAGCAGTTGCCAGTCGACCAGACCCAGCATCCGGTGCGAGTGCAGACGTCGGCTCGTCAGCAGCAGGCCCGCCCCGGCGAGCGCCAGCAGATCGCGCGGCCAGGGCGCGAACAGGAAGGCCAGAAGGAGCACGCCCGCCACACCCAGCCCTTTGATTGTCTGCCAGCGGTCGAGTCCGGGCGCCTGATCCTCCGCGCGTTGCCGGTGGCTCGTCGCTTCGCTCTCAGGTTCCGGGTTCGCCGCCACGGGCGCGGCCAAATGCCAGCGTCGGCGCGAGAGTCCGAGCAGGATCACCCAGGTCGCCGCTAGCCCGAGTCCGACCGGCATGGCGGCCAGACGCAGATAGCCGCCGAAATCTAGCGCCAGTCGCTCGCCGATCAGCATGTTCTGCGGATTGCCGATCAGGGTCGCCGCCGAACCGAGATTGGCGGCACAGGCGAGCGCGAGCAGAAAGGGCACCGGATCGAGCCGTCGCGCGCGGCAGGCGTCGGCCAGCACCGGCGCCATCGCCAGACAGACGATGTCGTTGCTGAACACCGCCGAGAGCAGCGCCGAGGTCAGGATCACGGCGCCCAGCAGGGCCGAGGGCGGCAGATCGAAGCGATCGAGCCGCCACACCACCCAGTCATAGAAGCCGCTCAGACGCAGTTGCGCCGAGATGACCATGAAAGCGAACAGCAGGGCCAGTGTCGGCGGATGCACCGCCTCCCACACCTGATTCATGTCGACGACATCGGTCGCCAGCAGCACGATCGCCCCGAGCAGCGCCACCCCGGTGCGATCCAGTTGCAGGAAGGGCAGGCCGCCGAGAAAGAGTCCGAGATAGACCAGCAGGAAGACGAGGACGATGAGCGTGGTCAAGGCGGCGGGCCGGGTCGGCTGTCGGTGGCGTGGATGGAGCAGGCGGGTGCGCGATCAGGCGCGAGGCAGAGCCGGATAGAGCCAGGCGCGCGCGCCGGTGCGCTCGAAGGGTCGCCAGGCATCCTCGGGTTGCGCCAGCCGGTCGGCGATGGCGTGGAGAGAGAGCGGATTGAACGCCAGCCCGAGATGGCTGGATTCGACCAGGATGTTCTCGGTGATGGGGCCTTCGCGTTCGAGGCTGTCGGTCCAGTGCACGATGCCGTCGCTGCGGCTGAGGATGGAGGTCGTCGGCACGGGCGGTGCCTGGTCGAGCGGGCCATGGCGCAGCGGCAGACCGATGGACTCGCCGGTCATCCGCTCCTGGAGTCGCCACAGCTCGCTCGGGTCCGACTGATCGCCCGCGAAGGGTGTGCCGAGCGTGATGACCAGCCGCACCTGCTCCGGCGCTTCCTTGGCCAGCTCGCGCGCATAGAGTCCGCCCAGGCTCCAGCCGATCAGACTGACCCGGCGTCCGTGGGTCGCGTGCAAGTGCTCCAGCCGCTCCAGACAGGCGTCCATGACACCGGCGCGCGGCCCCAGATTGACGCCCAGCCCCCAGGGTTCGGCACGATAGCCGAGCCGGTCGAGGAAGTCGCGTAGCGGCTGGGTGGAGAGATCGCAGCCGAGAAAGCGCGGCAGCACCAGCACCGGGTGCCCGTCGCCCCGAGGCGATTGGGCGAGCCAGGGTTGCGCAGCGAACAGGGCGCCGAACTCCCAGCCCACACGCCCTTCCAGAGCGAGCCGCAGTGGGCCGAGCGTGCTCAGCCAGTGATCGAAAGCTTGATGGGCATTGGACATGGGGGTGTCGGATCGGCTCGATGGACAGGTGTGAGAAGCCGGATTCTAAACCGCCCGCAGGTCGCGGGGTTCTATAATCGCACCTCGACCAGCGCCTCATCGTCCAGAGGTCACCGCGACGCCGGCTGTCATATGTCCCACCCCTCACTCACTGAATGCCCCGAATGCGGCCTCTTGCAGCGCCACAAACCTCCGCCGCTCGGCGGCCTGATCGAGTGCGCGCGCTGCGGCGCCGTGCTCCATCGCGACCGGCCGGACAGCCTCAATCGCACTCTGGCCCTGACGCTGGCCGGTCTGCTGCTGTTCGTCATCGCCAACAGCTTCCCCTTCATCGCCTTCAATCTACGCGGCAACGAGACTCACACCACGCTGCTGACCGGCGTCCTCAACCTCTATGACGCCGGTCAGTGGGGCATTGCCGCCGTGGTGCTCTTCACCAGCGTGCTGGCGCCTGGGCTGCAACTGACCCTGCTGCTGGCCGTCCTGGTCCCGCTGGCGCTCGAACGGATGCCGCCCTGGCTGCCGCGTCTGTTCCGGCTGGTGCGCACCCTGGCCCCATGGGGCATGATGGACGTCTTCATGCTCGGTATCCTGGTGTCGGTGGTGAAGCTCGCCGAGATGGCCAGCATCGTCCCCGGCGCCTCGCTGTTCGCCTTCGCGGCGCTGATCCTGGTGCTGGCGGCGGCCCAGGCCGCGCTCAATCCGGATCTGGTCTGGTCGCGCGTGCCGATGCCGAACCCCAATCTCGCCGCCGTGCGTCCGGGCGACGATCATCTGGCCTGCGATGTCTGCGAGCTGGTGATGCCGCGTACCGCCGCTATCCGTGAAGGCGACCGTCTGCGTTGTCCGCGCTGCACCCATGTCCTGCACCGACGCAAACCCGAGAGCCTGCAACGCACCTGGGCCTTGGTGCTGGCGGCGATCCTCTGTTATATCCCCTCCAACCTGTTGCCGATCATGACTCTGACCTCGTTCGGACGCGAGCAATCGGATACCATCCTCAGCGGTGTAATCTTTCTGCTGGCGCATGGAATGTGGCCGCTGGCGCTCATCGTCTTCGTCGCCAGTCTGGTGGTGCCCCTGCTGAAACTCCTGTTGCTGACGCTGCTGCTGCTCTCGGTCCAATTCCGCTGGAACTGGAACCCGCGCGAACGCACCCGACTCTATCGCCTCACCGAAACGGCCGGACGCTGGTCGATGGTGGATGTCTATGTCGTCACCATCCTGGTCGCGCTGGTGCAGGTCGGCAATCTGGCCAATGTCCAGGCCGAGGCCGGCGCGGTGTTCTTCTGTGCCGTGGTGGTGCTGACGATGCTGGCGGCGATGTCGTTCGATCCGCGCCTGATCTGGGATCGGCTGGAATCCGTCGAACCCGAGCACGCGCCGATGACCCTGAACGAGGCGGACAAGCCGGCATGACCGAGACCGAACGCGAACCGGACATCCGTTCGCCCGACCCGATCCCCGAAGCCGTCGCCAGATCGCGCGGCCGGCTCTCGCTGGTGTGGCTGATCCCGCTCGTGGCGCTGGCCGTCGGCGTCTGGCTGGCGGTCAAGACCTGGAGCGAGCGCGGGCCGATCGTCACCATCGAGTTCAAGAGCGCCTCCGGACTGGCGGCCGGTCAGACGCGCGTCAAGTTCAAGGACGTCGACATCGGCCAGGTCAAGTCCATCGACTTCAGTCCGGATCTCAAGACCGTCATCGTCTCGGCCGAACTCAAGCGTACCTTCGCCGATTTCCTCACCGAACACACCCGTTTCTGGGTCGAGCGCCCGCGCGTGACCCTGAGCGGCGTTTCGGGACTCGACACCCTGGTCTCGGGCGCCTATATCGCGCTCGATCCCGGACAGGCCGGGCGCTCGCGACGGCATTTCACCGGGCTGGAGCAGCCGCCGGTGATCACGACCTTCGAGGATGGCGGACGCTTCCGGCTGCGTGCGCCCACGCTCGGTTCGCTCAACATCGGTTCGCCCGTCTACTACCGCCAGATCCAGGTCGGCCAGGTGATCGGCTATGGTCTGGAGCCGGACGGGCGCGCGGTCGGGATCGAGATCTTCGTCGCCGCGCCGCACGATGCGCTGGTGACGCCCGATACGCGTTTCTGGAACGCCAGCGGGCTGGATGTCTCGCTCTCGGCCGCCGGTGTCCAGGTCGACACCCAGTCGCTGCTGTCGGTGGTGCTCGGCGGCATTGCCTTCGGCACGCCCGATACACTCGACCCGGCTCAGGCCCATGATCCCTATCCCGAGGTCTTCCCCCTCTACCGCAATCGCGAAGCGGCCCACGCCCGGATCTATGCGCGCAAGGAACGCTATCTGCTCCTGTTCGAGGGGGCCGCGCGTGGTCTGACGAGCGGGGCGCCGGTACGGCTCAAGGGGATCGACATCGGGCGCGTGCTCGACATTCAGCTCCAGCTCGACACCGAGGCGTTGGAGTTTCGGATTCCGGTGCTGATCGAGATCGAACCCGAGCGCATCGTGCGGCGCGGCGAGGCGGAAGCGCCCGATGAGCGCCGGTTGGTCGAGCGTCTGGTCGAGCGCGGTCTGCGTGCTCAGCTCAAGCTCGACAGCGTGCTGAGCGGGGCGCTCTATGTGGATCTGGATGTGGACTCGGGCGCACCGGCAGGACGGCTCGTCCGGCAGGGCGAGCATCTGGTGATCCCGACCCGGCCCGGTTCGCTGGAGGCCATCACGACTCAGCTCGCCAGTGTGCTCGAAAAGCTCGACACCATCCCCATCGAACAGATCGGGCGCGATCTGAGTCAGACGGCGGCGGGCGCCAATGCCCTGGTCAACGCGCCTGAACTCAAGGGCGCCGTGATCGAGCTGGAGGCCACGCTCGCCCAGGTGCGCGCCACGGCCACACGGCTCGATCGCGAACTCGGTCCCGAGCTGACCAAGACCCTGCGCGAGAGCACGGCCACGCTCGAACGGGCGCGCGCACTGCTCTCGGATCGCTCACCGCTCTATGTCGAGACCCAGCGGATGCTGCAAGAGGTCGCCAATGCGGCGCGTTCGATGCGGCTGCTGACCGATTATCTGGAGCGTCATCCCGAAGCGCTGTTGCAGGGCAAGGGGCGTGGGCGTTGATCTCAAGTCTGAGGAACTGAACGGATGACGCTATCACTCGCGCGCTGGATTCCGCTGAGTCTGGCACTGTCGATCGGGCTGCCGGGTTGTGCGAGCACGCCGCCCTCGAACTTCTATACGCTCGCGCCGATCCCGGCATTCGAGGCGAAGTCCTCCAGCGTCGATCGCGAGGGCCGGGACGATCGGCTCGAAGAAGAGTTGGCCATCGGGCTTGGTCCAGTGACCTTCCCGCTCTTTCTCGACCGGCCGCAGATCGTCTCGCGCGCCTCGGCCAATCGGCTGTCGATCGATGAACTGGAGCGCTGGGGCGGGACGCTCCAGGACGACTTTCTGCGTGTCTGGAGCGAAAATCTGGCACTGTTGACCGGCTCCAGCCGCATCCTGATCCTGCCGAGCGAGATCCGCTACCCGCTCGACGTGCGCCTGAGCGCCGAGATCCTGGCCTTCGAGGGCACGGCCGAGGGTCAGGCCGAGCTGCGGGTGCGTTGGTCGGTGCTGGAACCGAATATGGATCAGGTGTTGCTGACCCGCGAGAGCCGCTACCAGCGCGCCATCGCTCAGCCGGGCGATGCCCAGGCGTTACTGGCGGCGCTCAGTCTGACCCTGGCCGACTTCAGTCGCGAGGTCGCCGAGGCGCTCAGGCACATCTTGGTGCAAAGGGAGTGGATCGGCACCCAATCAGTGCATTGACAGTGTTTGTCATGGCGAGCGATCGCCGGTTCAGGCTCCAATCGAGTGCCCTGGTCGATCATGGTCCGATCCATGCTTATGGGTCGCACCAAAACTGAACAACCGGGTTTCGAATCTATGGAGTCCTTGCAAGCAGGTACTGATGTTCTCTTCATCCTGATCGGCGCCGTGATGGTGCTGGCCATGCACGCGGGTTTTGCCTTCCTGGAGGTCGGCACGGTGCGCGCCAAGAATCAGGTCAATGCCCTGGCGAAGATCATGACCGACTTCGCCGTCTCCACCATCGCCTATTTCTTCATCGGCTACAGTCTGGCCTATGGGATCGATTTCTTCTCCGGCGCTCAGGTGCTCCAGGACCGCAACGGCTATGAACTGGTGAAGTTCTTCTTCCTGCTCACCTTCGCGGCGGCGATTCCGGCGATCATCTCGGGCGGGATCGCGGAGCGCGCCCGGTTCTATCCGCAACTGCTGGCCTCGTTCCTGATCGTCGGCGTGCTCTACCCGTTCTTCGAGGGACTGGTCTGGAACGGCAATCTGGGGGTGCAGGATTTCATCGAGTCCATCCTGGGCGCCAAGTTCCACGATTTCGCCGGCTCTGTCGTGGTGCATGCGGTCGGCGGCTGGATCGCGCTCGCCGCCGTGCTGTTGCTGGGGCCGCGTCAGGGGCGTTATCGCAAGGATGGCAGCATGACCGCGCATCCGCCGTCCTCGATCCCCTTCCTCTCGCTGGGCGCCTGGACGCTCACGGTCGGCTGGTTCGGATTCAATGTGATGTCGGCCCAGACGGTGGAGGCCGTCAGCGGGCTGGTGGCGGTCAATTCGCTCATGGCCATGGTCGGCGGCATCCTGGCGGCCCTGATCGCCGGCAAGAACGACCCCGGCTTTCTGCACAACGGCCCGCTCGCCGGTCTGGTCGCCGTCTGCGCCGGGTCCGACGTCATGCATCCGATGGGTGCGCTGGTCACGGGGGCGGTCGCCGGGGCGCTCTTCGTCTATGCCTTCACCCTGACGCAGAACCGCTGGCGGATCGACGACGTGCTCGGTGTCTGGCCGTTGCACGGGCTGTGCGGACTCTGGGGCGGGATCGCCGCCGGTGTGTTCGGACTCGAGGTGCTCGGCGGTGCGGGCGGCGTCAGTCTGCTGGCTCAGGTGGCCGGTACCCTGGCCGGCGTGATCATCGCGCTCCTGGGCGGGTTCCTGATCTACGGCCTGCTCAAATGGGCGTTTGGACTGCGTCTGACGCAGGAGGAGGAATATCTCGGCGCCGATCTGAGCATCCACCGCATCACCGCCCAGCCCGACTACAATCGGGGCGAGGTGTGAAGCACGCCTGACGCCGGTCAGGTTGCGCTTGGGGCGATGGCTGGCGGTGGATTCGACTTCAGCCAGTCATCGACCCTGATCTCAGGGGCGGACCGAGCCGACGCGATCTGGGATCAGCGTTCAGACGCATCCCGTGGGTTTCGGCAGTCCGCCCCATTTGCAGATGAGCTTCATGGGGCCTTTTTTGAAGATGTCGTAGAGGTCTTTGGTCGAGACCTTCTGCTTCTTGGCGAAGATCCGGATCGGCGGCACCACGCCATCCTCCTCGTACATGGCGCGCGCCTCACGGATGAAGTGCATCACCTGCTCGGTCATCTCGAAGCCATCGCTCTGCGCCAGCTCGACGGCGACCTCTTCGCTCCAGTCGTCGCGGTCGAGAAGGAATCCCTCATTGTCCAGGGCTACGCTCAGGGTTGCGCTCATCGTCTCTATCTCCGGGAGGGTTGGGAAGCGAACGTCCGTGCTCCAGAGATAGCGGCGGATGATAACTTATCAAGTCGATCGGTTATTGGGTTGAGCGTCCGGACTCGATCGCCTCCAGCACGCCATCCCAGAAGCGGATGCGCGCGCACAGTGCCTCCTCGGCGGCAATCTCGGCCTCCTCGATCCGCTCCGGGTCGTCACCGCACAGGGTTTCGAGCAAGCGCATCGAGAGCGGGCCGTGGAAGTCCTCGTCGAGGTGGATGTGGCGCTTGAGATAGGCGTGGAAGATCGGCGCCTGCGTCTCGTCGATCCCCATGCGGTCGAGGAGCTGGCGGAACATGGTCGGGATCAGGTTTTCGCGGCCCAGGGTCAGTGCGGCGGCGACCAGATGCGGCTTGTCCTCACGGATGAAGCAGAAGGTGGTCTCGCTGAAATAACGTGCCGGCAACGGAACCAGGGGTGAATAGAGCGCCTTGTCGAGTCCCTGTTCGTTGACCAGTGCCAGAAAACGTTCGGGTAGCCCGCCATCGGCGCCGATCTCGTTCATGGCACGACAGTAGAGTTCGAAATGGCTCGCGTACAGCACCTCGCCCGAGCCGAGCGGGATGGCATCCGATTCCTCTTCCTGGATCAGTTCATTGATGAAATAGCGCAGGCTCGGGTCCGAGGTCGGCTGCCAGGGCACGGCGACCGGGGCGATCTGGCGTTGCAGATATTTGATCAGCGACATGAAGTCCCAGACCGAGAAGACGTGATGCTGCATGAAGATGCGCAGATCCTCGATGCGCTGGATGGCGCCATAGATGGCGTGTCCTTCGAGTTGATCTTGCAGGGGACGCAGATGATCGAAATTGAGCGCTGCCATTGAGTCGAGTCCTCGGTGAGCCGGTCGAAACGATGCGTATTTTAGCCGATGCTGAAGTACAGGCTGCCTCAGGTCAAGCACGCCGGCTTGCAGGATGGCACACGCCTCATTTGAGGTCGAAGCGGATCGGAATGCGCAGCGACCAGCGACTCCGGCCAATCGATCTGGGGATGGGGTCGAAGCGGCCGAGCCGTGTGAGCGCCTGGAGTGCCGCCTGATCGAGCGACGCGTGACCGGAGCTCTGCGCGAGCCGGATCTGGCCGATGCGTCCATCGGCCTCGATGACGAAGGCGAGTGTCGTCACGCCAGTCTGCCCATGACGCCGGGCGCCGGCCGGATAGCGCTGATGGCGGGCGATGGCGCGTTGCAGGGCCGTCAAATACGCGCGCTCGGCGGCGCGCTGGCCGGCGGCGGACTCGCCCGGCTGTGTGGTCTGCGTGCGGCCCGGGCTTACGGGACTCGCGCTGTTCCTGGCGCTCGCTGCCTCCGTGGCCGATCCGGTGGCCGCCGAGTGTCTGGTCGACGGCGGGCGGGGGCGTTGGTTCCTCGGTTCGCTCGCCTGGGTGGATCGGGGCGCGCTGGCCGGGGGGGGATCTGCCTGCTTGGGCGTCGGGTCGGACCTGACAGGGCGCGTGGGGCGTTGCGATGTCTTCGGCACGGGTTTGGTCGCTCGGGAGGCGAAGGCCACGGGATCGACCGGGGAGCGGGCGGGAGTCTGCACGGGCGCTGGTGGTACGGGCATGGCGTCATCGTTCGCAGACGCAGACGGCACTGACGCCGTTTCTGGGGATGACGGTCGGTGGTCGTGCGGCGGCTCGTCGGTCGCTGCCTCGTCGGCCCCAGGGCGCACGAGTTCGAACACCAACGGCCGCGCCTCGGGTTCGGTCGAATAGGATCGCTCCGTCCGCCAGAGAACGGCGGCCACGGCGACATGCAGTGCCGCTGAGAGCAGCAGGGCCAGCCATAACCAGGTTCGGCCGGCCGGCCGATCGGCCGCATGCGGCATGGCACTCACGAGCGCGCTCGCGAACGCGGCTGATTCAGTACACGGTATTCGCCGGGACGCAGACCGTCGAGCCGCCAGTCGCCGACGGCCACGCGCACCAGCCGCAGCGTCGGCAGATCCACGGCCGCGGTCATGCGCCGTACCTGACGATTGCGCCCCTCGTGGATGGCGATCTCGATCCAGGTGGTCGGGATGCTCTGACGAAAGCGGATCGGCGGATCGCGCGGCCAGAGATCCGGCTCGGGGATCGCCCGCACGCGCGCCGGGCGGGTTGGGCCGTCCTTCAGGATCACGCCCTGTCTCAGCCGTTCGAGCTGGTCGTCCGTCGGTTGGCCTTCGACCTGTGTCCAATAAGTCTTCCAGGACTTGTGGCGCGGATGGCTGATGCGATGCTGGAGCGCGCCATCGTCGGTCAGGAGCAGCAGGCCCTCGCTGTCCTTGTCGAGCCGCCCGGCCGGATAGACGCCGCGCAGGGGAATGAAATCGCGCAGCGTCCCGCCTGAGCCGAGCGGATCACTGGTGAACTGGCTGAGCACGCCATAGGGTTTGTTGAAGAGCACGAGCATACGGGGCTACTGGAACAGCGCGAGGCGTTAGGGTGCAAAGCGTCGATGATGGCGGTTGGAGAGACAGGACTCGATCAGCGGTGTTCCGTGCCCGATGGCGAGGCGCCGACGGCGCGTCTGTAACGCAACCAGTCGAAGGCCGGGCCAGGATCGGTCTTGCGGCCAGGAGCGATGTCCGCGTGTCCGACGATACGCGCATCCGTGATGGCCGGATAGTGCCGCCGGATTTGATGGGTACAGGCGACGAGGCGCGCATATTGCGCCTCGGTGAAGGGGGTCTCGTCGGTTCCCTCCAGCTCGATTCCGATCGAATAGTCATTGCAGCGCTCGCGCCCCTGGAAGCTGGAGACTCCGGCATGCCAGGCCCGGCGCTCACAGGAAACGTACTGGATCAGACGCCCGTCGCGCCGGATCAGCAGATGGGCCGAGACGCGCACCGAGGCGATGGGCGCGAAATAGGGATGTGCGTTCGGATCGAGCCGGTTGAGAAAGAGCGCGTCGATCCAGTCGCCCCCGAACTCGCCCGGCGGCAGGCTGATATTGTGGATCACCAGCAGGTCGATCGCCGTCTCGGGCGGACGGGCGTCCTGGTTCGGCGAGGGGCGCTGCTCGGCGCCGACGAGCCAGCCATCGGCATCGAGGCCTGAGCCGGACGACGAATCAGCGCTGTTGGAAATCGCGACCATGTCGAGGGCATACCTGAGTTGTCTGGATGACGGAGTGTTTTTGTGACGGATTATTGAGCCGTACGCACGCAAGCTGTCCTATCCTATTTCACTTCGCTCACTCCAGTCATCGTCGGTATCGCCCATGTCTCGCACCTCTGCCGTCCCTCAGCTTTCCATCCCCTTCGATCCAGCCCTGATCGAGTCCCAGGTGCGCGCCGCCCTGGACGAGGACGTGGGGTCGGGTGACCTGACCGCTTCACTCCTGCCGGCCGATCAGGAGGCGCGCGCCGAACTCGTCACACGCGAGTCGGCCGTGCTCTGTGGTACCGCCTGGTTCGAGACGGTCTTTCGCCTGCTCGATCCCGCCGTCCAGATTCACTGGGAAGCGAGCGATGGCCAGGGCATCGAGCCGGGCCAGCGTCTGTGCGTGATCGAGGGACGGTCGCATGTTCTGCTGACCGCAGAACGCACGGCGATGAACTATCTCCAAACGCTCTCCGGCACGGCGACTCTGGCTCGACGCTATGCCGATGCCGTGGCGGGGCTGCCGGTGCGGGTGCTCGACACGCGCAAGACACTCCCAGGGCTGAGGCTGCAACAGAAGTATGCCGTGCGTTGCGGCGGCTGCCACAATCATCGGCTCGGCCTGTTCGACGCCATCCTGATCAAGGAGAACCACATCCTGGCCGCCGGCTCCATCCCGGCGGCACTGGAGGCGGCGCGGACCCTGCATCCGGGTGTCCCGGTCGAGATCGAGGTCGAGTCACTGGAGGAGCTGGAGATCGCGCTCGACGCCGGCGCCTCCATCGTCCTGCTCGACAACTTCGCGCTCGACGACCTGAGACGCGCCGTGGCCGTGACGTCCGGTCGGGCGCAACTGGAAGCCTCGGGCGGGATCAGTCTGGATACGATCCGTGCTATCGCCGAGACCGGCGTCGACCGGATCTCGGTCGGCGCCCTGACCAAGGACGTGCGCGCGGTCGATCTGTCGATGCGCTTTTCATGAGCAGTCAAGCGCCGCTCACCGGGATGTGTGCTGACTTTCGGGGTATCGATGGCGGATGTCCTGGCTGGCACAAGGACGTTTTACGGCCTAATCTAGCGGGCAGGATGGAAGCCGTTTTCCCGTTCCGCAACCGCCACCTGAAACGGAGACTCCCGATGATTCGCCATCGCCCTATTGCGCGCCTCCTGCTGCTGTCAGCCCTGACCCTGTCATTTTCGGCGACCGCCGAAGAGTTGCCGGAGTCCGCCCAACGGATCGTGCCGCAGCTCCAGGAGTGGGGAGCCAACCCGATCCTCGTCGAGGCCGTGCGAGAGCAAAATGCGCTTGGCCGATCCCTGGAGGACGTCCAGCGCCTTGATGCGGACTGGATGGGCGCCAGCACTGTGACCCCGTTCATGCAGACGCTCATGGACAACGCGCCCGCGCGTGAACTCAAGCGGCTGGAGCAGACCAGGCCCTATTTCCTGGAGCTGTTTCTGATGGACGGTCAGGGTGCCAATGTCGCGATGACCAACAAGACCTCGGACTATTGGCAGGGCGACGAGGACAAGTTCGTCGAATCCTTCAAGCAGGGGCAGGGTGCGGTGCATCTGGGCGAGGTCGAGTTCGACAGCAGCGCGCAGGCGTATCTGGTTCAGATCTCGGTGCCGGTGATGGATGAGGGGCGGGCGATCGGAGCCTTGACCGTCGGGATCGATCTCGATCGGCTCGAACAGGAGACACCCTAGCCAAGCGGGTGCGGGTGCGGGTGCTCGCGGTCGACACGGCCGCTGGTGATGGTCGCTGGAGGAGTGCTATCCATGAAGTGGTTTCAGAATCTTGCTTTTCGTTACAAATTGATCCTGCCGCTGGGCGTTGTCGTTCTGCTGTTCTTCCTGTTCGCCGCGAGCACCCTGTACCGCATCGATACCCTGGGAGAGGAAGTGGCCAACCTCGTTCAGTCCGATATGCCGGTGATCAACGATCTCTTGCAGGCGGATCGGGATCTCTATCAGGCACTGGTCGCGGAGCGGACGCTGATTTTCATGGATGTCGGCTCCGAGAACTATGCGGCGACGGCCGCACAGCACGCCGAGAACGTCCAGCAAGCATATGAGCGGATCACACGCGCGGCGGCGACCATCGCGTCCTCGCGACTGGTCGCGCTCCCGGACATCACCGAAAAGCTGAAAGCGTTCGAGGCGAGCTATCGGAGCTGGGAGCCTTTGAGTCAGCAGGTGGTCGAGTCGCGTTCGAGCGACACCCGGGCGGGGCGGTCGACGGCCATCGGCCTCACGCTGAACGAATCGCGTGCGGCCTTCGAGTCGATGCGGGATCTCCTGGACCAGATCGAGACGGTCGTCATCATGAGTTCGGAAGAGTCTGTGCAGCGGACCGAGACCGACGTGTCCGCGACTCAGCGCGATACGCTCATCCTGTTGGCGGTCTGTCTGATCGTCATGGGCGCGATGGTCTTTGGATTGCCGCCGATGATCGTCCGGCCGATCCGGCGCATCCTGGATCGCGTGGAGGATATTGCCGAGGGTGAGGGCGATCTCAGGGCGCGTCTGGACGAGGACAGCCGCGATGAGACGGGCCAGTTGGCGCGAACCTTCAACCGCTTTCTCAACAGGCTGCACCAACTGATCGGGCAGTCCGTATCATCGGCCGGGCAGCTCGCTCAGGCGGGCGAGCGTCTGAAAACGGTGGCCGGTGAAAGCGACCGTGCCATCATGGAACAACTGACCCAGATCCAGATGGTTGCCACGGCCGTGCATGAAATGGCGGCGACCGTGAACGAGATCGCGCGCAATAGCGCGCGCGCGGCCGACAGTACGCAAGCGGCCGAGGCCGGGGTGCGTTCAGGAACGCATGTGGTGGGCGAGGCCTCGGTGGCGATCGGCCATCTCGCGGAGGTCGTCACCCGCGCCTCCGAGGCCATCGTGGCGCTGGAATCCGAATCCAAGAGCATCGGTGCCGTACTCGAAGTCATCAAGGGCGTGGCCGAGCAGACCAATCTACTGGCGCTGAATGCGGCCATCGAGGCGGCCCGCGCGGGCGAGAGCGGGCGCGGCTTTGCCGTGGTCGCGGCCGAGGTGCGGAATCTCGCGTCCCGGACCCAGCAATCCGCCGGTGAGATCGAGTCGATGATCGCCGCGCTCCAGTCCAGCGCCCGCAACATGGTCGGCATCATGCAGAGCGGTCAGGGCATGGTGGAGACGACGCTGCAAAAGGCCGAACAGGCCAGCCGTTCGCTCGATGACATCACGCACGCCGTGACGGCCGTAAACGATATGATAACGCAAATCGCCAGCGCCGCCGAGGAACAGAGCGTCGTCACCGAGGAGATCAACAAGAATACGCTCAAGATCCAGCAGCTGGCCGAGCATGCCGCCTCGGCCAGTGATCAGACCGCTACCGCGCGTGAGGATCTGATCGTGCTCACCCAGGATCTGCATGCCAGCCTGGCCTGCTTCAAGGTGTGAGTGCTGCGGCGAGACCGGGCGGATCAGACTCCGAGTTGGGCGCGTGGGTCGAACGGCAGTTGCTCGGCCATGCGCCGGTAGAGGTCGCGCGCCGTCTCGGTCTCGGCCGGCGGGATGACGATCTCCAGTTGCACGATCTCGTCGCCCGGCGGCGTGCCCGGCAGACCGCGTCCCTTGAGCCGCAGCTTGCGCCCCGACTGCGAGCCGGGCGGGATCTTGAGGTTGACCGAACCGCCCAGGGTCGGCACCTGAACCGTGGCGCCGAGTGCGGCCTCCCAGGGCGCGACCGGCAGGCGCAACTGGATGTCGCGTCCGTCGGGAGTGAACAGCCGGTGCGGTTTGAACGCGATCTCCAGATAGAGATCCCCGGCCGGTCCGCCGTGGCGTCCGGGCAGACCCTGACCGGCGAGGCGGATCTGGCGCCCCTGGGTGACGCCGGCCGGGATGCGCACATTGAGCGTTCGGGAGCGCGCCGAACTCTGACCGTTGGAGCCGGTTGCGGGCAGATCGACCTTGATCTGACGGGTCGCGCCCTGGTGTGAGTCTTCCAGATCGATGGCGAGCGTGATGGTCTGGTCCTGGCCGCGCTGGCGACCGGCGCCGCGCCCCTCGGGACGAAAGGCGCGGCCGAAGATGCTGGAGAAGAAGTCGCTGTAGTCGCCGGACGCGCCGCCGGTTTTGAAGTCGAAGTCGCCCCAGCGGCCCGGTGGCGGACGGAAGTCGTCGCCGGCGCGCCAGCCGCTGCCGAGTGCGTCATAGGTGGCGCGTTTCTCCGGATCCTTCAGCACCTCGTTGGCCTCGTTGATCTCCTTGAAACGCGCCTCGGCGTTGGGTTCCTTGCTGACATCCGGGTGATACTGGCGCGCCAGCTTGCGATAGGCGCGCTTGATCTCCTCCTGTGAAGCGGTGCGCGATACGCCGAGGGTCTTGTAGTAATCCTTGTATTGCATCGAGGGGTCTCAACGGGGGACGAGGCTGAAGCGGATTCGTGATCGAATGACTGGGAGCGCCGGCCGTCAGGCATGCAGCGCGGCGTACTCATGCGCGCTGGGTACGCGGCGCGGCATCACGTTCGCGTCGGGCTTGACCGCCTCCCAGCCCAGACAGGCCAGCCAGGTTTGACGCGGAATCGGTTTGTGCGCGGTTCGATAGTAGCTGACCATGCGTCGGCTGATGCCCAGGGCTTCGGCAGCGCGGCTCAGCGACAGTCCGTTGCGGGTCATCCATTCGTCGAACATCTCATGACTGACTTCGCCGTTCTGTTCCTTGGCCCAAGCGTAGAGATTATCGGCTCCGAACTCTTCATCGAACCATTCGACGCTCTGGCCCCAATCGCTGATATGGACTCCGGCGAATACGGCGGGGTCGAGGATCGGAGCCAGTGCCGGATGGCGGCGCAGACGTTCCTCAACGTCGAGTTCCAGCACCTCGCCGGTGCTCCAGGTCGTGCGCAGACGGTAGGGTGCCAGGGCGACGACGGACTCTAGCCGTGGGAAGAAGTATTCGCTCATGCGTGGTTCCTGTGCCATTGCTCCAGAAGAACGGATTGCCGTGCCCGGATCCAGTCCAGCGCTTCGCGGATCTCACGCGCGGCGACGCGGCCCTGAATCTCGAAGCTGTTCAGATCGACGATGCAGTCTCGACCATCGCGCAGCTTGACGTGGACATGGGGTGGCGGGTGGTCATCAAAATACATGACGACTCGACTGTCGTTGAAACGCTGAAGCGTGCTCATCGAGCTAGATTAGTGCAATGATTGCTCTAATTCAATCGATTCGGGCGGCAGGCGCTGGATGTCGTGGTTGGCCCCTGGCGGCGAATGCGGCACGATTAGCAGCAAACCGGGCCGGACTCAAGCGCTTGCTTGCAGGGATCGCCTAAAATAAGCCCCAGACTCACGCCAATGCCGATCACGGATCACAGAGACCCATCATGAGCGCCAAAGACCATCTGATCATCTTCGATACCACGCTGCGCGACGGCGAGCAGAGCCCAGGCGCCTCGATGACGCGCGACGAGAAGGTGCGCATCGCCAAGGCGCTCGAAAAGCTGCGGGTCGATGTCATCGAGGCCGGCTTTCCGATCGCCAGCCCCGGCGACTTCGAGGCGGTCAAGGCCGTGGCCGAGGCGGTCAAGGACAGCCGGGTCTGTGGTCTGGCGCGCGCGCTGGATGCCGACATCGACCGCGCGGGCGAGGCGCTCAAGAACGCCAATGCCGGGCGTATCCATACCTTCATCGCCACTTCGCCCATCCATATGGAGAAGAAGCTGCGCATGAGTCCGGATCAGGTGCTGGAGCAGGCCGTCTATGCCGTCAAGCGCGCGCGCAATCTGACCGACGACGTCGAGTTCTCGCCCGAGGACGCCGGACGCTCCGAGATCGATTTCCTGTGTCGGATTCTGGAAGCGGTGATCGACGCCGGCGCCCGAACCCTGAACATCCCGGATACGGTCGGCTACAACATCCCGGATCAGTTCGGTTCGCTCATCGCCACCCTGCGCGCGCGCATCCCGAATGCGGACAAGGCGATCTTCTCGGTCCACTGTCACAACGATCTGGGGCTGGCCGTGGCCAACTCGCTCGCCGCCGTGCGCAACGGGGCGCGTCAGGTCGAGTGCACCATCAACGGACTCGGCGAGCGCGCGGGCAACGCGGCGCTGGAAGAGATCGTGATGACGGTGCGTACCCGTCAGGATCTGTTCGACTGCGACACCCGGCTCGACACCACCCAGATCATGAACTGTTCGCGGCTGGTCTCGGGCATCACCGGCTTTGCGGTCCAGCCGAACAAGGCGGTCGTCGGGGCCAACGCCTTCGCGCACGAGTCGGGCATCCATCAGGACGGCGTGCTCAAGCATCGCGAGACCTACGAGATCATGCGCGCCCAGGACGTCGGCTGGAGCGAGAACCGCATGGTGCTCGGCAAACACTCGGGTCGTAATGCCTTCCGCGCGCGCTTGCAGGAGCTGGGCGTGGTGATGAACTCGGAGGAAGACTTGAACGCGGCCTTTGCGCGATTCAAGGATCTGGCCGACAAGAAGCACGAGATCTTCGACGAAGACTTGCAGGCCCTGGTGACCGAGACCACGCTGGAGACGGCCAACGAGCGCGTCAAGCTGGTGTCGATGCGCGTCTGCTCCGAGACCGGTGAGACGCCGAGCGCGGCTCTGGTGCTGGCCGTCGATGGTCAGGAGCGTTCCGGCACCGCCACCGGCGGCGGTCCGGTCGATGCAACCTTCAAGGCGATCGAAAGCCTGGTTCAGACCGGTTCCACACTCAAACTCTACTCGGTCAACGCCATCACCAGCGGCACAGATGCGCAGGGCGAGGTGACGGTACGGCTGGAGAAGGGCGGGCGCATCGTCAACGGCCAGGGCGCGGATACCGACATCCTGGTCGCCTCGGCCAAGGCGTATATCAACGCCTGCAACAAGATCCTGCATCCGGCCGAGCGCGCCCATCCGCAGGCGGCCGATGTCTGAGGGGCGCGCAATGGTCGAGCGTCCGCCGCTCGATGAGGAACGGCGCTTGGCCTATCTGGAGGCCATGGGCGTGAGCGTCTGGGCGCTGCGTTCGCCCTGGGTGGCGATGTCTGATTCGCGAGCCGCCGAGTCCGGCGACTCGGTGCCGTCCGCGACCGCGTTGCCGCTTCTCGACGCCTCGGGAACACCGCCGCGAGTTGTCGCTGAGTCGACGCCCCGTGCGTCCGCCCCGGTCGAGCCGGCACCGATGACGGTTGAAACTGCGGCACGACCGGCGCCCGCGTCCGCAGCTCGCGAGGCGCCATCCACCCTGGCTGACGCGCCCTCAGCCGAGCCAGAGTCCTGGCCATTTCCCGACTGGGACGAGACGCCCGAGTATTCACCGTCGCTGATGGATGAATGGGACGCCATGGGCCATCCGCCCGCGTCCGAGGCCGAGGCGGTGAACCCGATCGAGCGCATGGACTGGGACGCGCTGGACGCCGCCGTGCGCGGCTGCCGCGCCTGCCGACTCTGGGAGACACGCACCAAGACCGTCTTCGGCGTCGGCGACCGGCGCGCGGATCTGATGATCATCGGCGAGGCGCCGGGCGCCGACGAGGACCGCCAGGGCGAACCCTTCGTCGGGCGGGCCGGCCAGTTGCTGACCCGGATGCTGGCGGCGATCGGCTTCAGCCGCGAACAGGTCTACATCGCCAATGTGCTCAAGTGCCGTCCGCCCGGCAATCGCGATCCCAAGCCGGACGAGGCGCTGGCCTGCCAAGCCTATCTGCACCGTCAGGTGGCCCTGATCGAACCCAGGGTCATCCTCTCGGTGGGACGGATCTCGGCGCAGCAACTGCTGAAGACGGATACCCCGGTCGGTCGACTGCGTGGACAGTGGTTCGACTATGGTCCGGCACATATCCCGCTGCGCGTGACCTATCATCCGGCCTATCTGCTACGCTCTCCCGAGCAGAAGGCCAAGGCGTGGGACGATCTGACCGAGGTCTGGCGGCGGCTGTGACCCGACGGGCGGTGGCGGGTGTGTCTTGAATCGCGCGGTTACTTTTCGAACAATGCCACACGAAACGAGTGGCTGGACATCTCGATCAGCTTTGCCTATGATTTTTATGGTTGCGATCGTTAAATAAGATTTCTTATTTAATTATTTTCTAATATACACTCTTCCCCGTGGTCGATGCAGTGCTGGCCACGCTTGCTGCCAACGACAAAATGATCGGAGAGAACAGATGAAAAAGCTTGCTACCGCTGCTGCCGTCGCCGCCCTTCTTGGTGCTTCCGCTTCCGCTTCCGCCTGGTGGGGTCCGGGCTGGGGCGGTCCGGGCTACGGCTCGGGCATGGGCGACTGGATGAATGACATGTTCGGCGACGGCTACGGCGACTTCAACATGAGCATGAGCGGGGGCGGTCGCGGCTATGGTCGCGGTAACGGCTACGGTCGCGGTTATGGCTACGGTAACCCCTACTATGGTTACGGCTATCCCTACTACGGCGGCTACGGCGCTCCCTACGGCGCGTATGGCGCTCCCTACGCCTTCCCCTATGGCGCACCTTACGGCGCACCGGTCGCTCCTGCGGCTCCGGCTCAGTCCGAGTCCAAGTAAGCGCGACATCTAAGTCGGGGAAAGAAGCCAGGCGCTCTGCCTGGCTTCTTTCGTTTCAGGGCTTCGCTATTCGATCACGATTTCGTAGAGTCGGGGCCAGTGCTTGCCTGTGACGAACAGCCGACCTGTCGCGGCGTCATGAGCAATGCCGTTCATCACCGCTTCTGGCCCCACTCGCTCGCTGGATGGATAGAGCGTCGTCAGATCGACCACGGCTGTCACCTGGCCGCTGTCGGGTGCGATTTGCACCAGATGATCACTGCGCCAGACGTTGGCCCAGATGGCGCCATTGATGTATTCCAGTTCGTTGAGCCTGTGCACCGGGCGCTTACCGGCGCGGACCTTCACCCGTCGCACGACGTTCCGGGTCTCGGGATCGAGAAACCGTAGCTCGTCCGTACCGTCGCTCATGATCCAGTGCTGTCCATCCTGGGTCAGACCCCAGCCTTCGCCGGTATAGCTGAAGGTTTCCAGTCGCTCGAAGGTCTTGGCGTCGTAGATGATCCCGAGCCGTTCGCGCCAGGTCAGTTGCACCAGGCGTCCGCGCCAATCCGTGAGGCCCTCGCCGAACAGATTGGGGGCGAGCCGGATGTCCTGCTCCACGCGCCCGGTTTCCAGATCGACCCGGCGCAAGGTCGAACGGCCATAGTTGCCGGTGCTCTCGTAGAGCGTGCCGTCGATGAAGATCAAGCCCTGGGTGAAGGCGCTCGAGTCGTGCGGATAGCTCGCTACCACCCGATAGCCGAGTACCGGCGCTGAGTCGGCTAAAGCGACACCACACCACAGCATCAACAGCGCGACCAAACCGAGTCCCGACTTCATGCGGCCAGTCCTCGCGCCTGCAACTCGCGGATCTGGTCGCGAATCGCCGCCGCCTCCTCGAACTCCAGATTCTTAGCGTGCTGGTACATCTGCTTTTCCAGCGTCTTGAGACGCTTGGCCATCTGCTGGGGCGTCAGACGACCGTACTCGGCCACCTGCTCGGCGACCCTGGCGTATTCGCGGGCCTTCATCGGTGCGCCGGGCGTGTGGGCTTCCAGGATGTCGGCAACCGCCTTGCGGATGGTCTGGGGTGTGATGCCCTGGGCTTCGTTCGCCGCGATCTGCTTGGCGCGGCGCCGCTCGCTCTCCTCGATCGCGCGCTGCATTGAGCCGGTGATCCGGTCGGCATAGAGGATCGCCTTGCCGTTGGCGTTGCGCGCCGCGCGGCCGATGGTTTGGATCAGCGAATCGGTCGAGCGCAGAAACCCCTCCTTGTCGGCATCCAGGATCGCCACCAGCGACACCTCGGGCATGTCCAGCCCCTCGCGCAGCAGATTGATGCCGACCAGCACGTCGAAGGCGCCGAGCCGCAGATCGCGGATGATCTCGACCCGCTCGACGGTGTCGATGTCCGAATGCAGATAGCGCACCTTGACGCCGTGCTCGTCGAGATACTCGGTCAGATCCTCAGCCATGCGCTTGGTGAGCGTCGTCACCAGCACCCGCTCGTCGGCGGCCACGCGCGGGCCGATCTCGGACAGCAGGTCGTCGACCTGACTGAGCGCCGGGCGCACCTCGACCTCGGGATCGACCAGCCCGGTCGGGCGCACCACCTGTTCGATGACCGCGCCCGAGTGCTCGATCTCGAAGGCGCGCGGCGTGGCCGAGACATAGATGGTCTGCGGCTGGCGTGACTGGAACTCCTCGAACTGGAGCGGGCGGTTGTCAAGCGCCGAGGGCAGCCGGAAACCGTAGTTGACCAGATTCTCCTTGCGCGAGCGGTCGCCGCGATACATGCCGCCGAGCTGGGGCACGGTGACATGGCTCTCGTCGATGACGAGGATCGCATCGGGCGGCAGATAGTCGTACAGGGTCGGCGGCGGCTCGCCGGGTTGGCGTCCGGAGAGATAGCGGCTGTAGTTCTCGATGCCCTGGCAGTAGCCGACCTCCAGCATCATCTCCAGATCGAACAATGTGCGCTGTTCGAGCCGCTGGGCCTCGACCAGCTTGTCGTTGGCGCGCAGCCAGTCGAGCCGCTCCCTGAGTTCCGGTTTGATGAGATCGATGGCCTTCAGAATGGTCTCGCGCGGGGTGGCATAGTGGGTCTTTGGGAACACCGTGTAGCGCGAGACCTGCCGCCGCACCTCGCCGGTGAGCGGATCGAACAGCGACAGCGTCTCGATCTCGTCGTCGAACAGGGCGATGCGCAGCGCCTCGTCGTCGGACTCGGCCGGATGGATGTCGATCACGTCGCCGCGCACGCGATAGGCGCCGCGCGACAGCTCGATCTCGTTGCGGGTGTATTGCAGCTCGGCGAGCCGGCGCAGGATGGCGCGCTGGTCGATGCGCTCGCCGCGCTTGAGGATCAGCACCATCTTCAGATAGGCCTCGGGATCGCCCAGACCGTAGATCGACGAGACGGTGGCGACGATGATGACGTCGCGCCGTTCCAGCAGCGCCTTGGTCGCTGAGAGGCGCATCTGTTCGATGTGCTCGTTGATCGCGGCGTCCTTCTCGATATAGGTGTCGGTCGCCGGGACATAGGCTTCGGGCTGGTAGTAGTCGTAATAGGAGACGAAATACTCCACCGCGTTGCGCGGGAAGAACTCGCGCATCTCGCCATAGAGCTGGGCGGCCAGCGTCTTGTTGGGTGCGAGGATCAGGGCCGGACGCTGGACCTGGGCGATGACGTTGGCGATGGTGAAGGTTTTGCCCGAGCCGGTCACGCCGAGCAGGGTCAGGCCGGCCTCGCCGTCGTTCAGGCCCTCGACCAGACGGCGGATGGCTTCGGGCTGGTCGCCGGCCGGGGCGAAGGGGCTGACGAGTTCGAAGGCGGGACTGGACGGGTTGGACATGCCGGGAAACCTCGGGGATGCGCACAGCGGGCGCAGGTGGGGGAGGGGCGTTCGATTCGAGTGTCGGACAGCGGACGATTCGCTATTATTGTGGGCCTCCAACCACGAATCCAGCCATCAGGGCCATCCAGGTACTTTCGTCCATGACCACCAAGCTCGCTGCCCGCGTCCAGGCCGTCAAGCCGTCCGCGACCCTTGCCATCACCGCCCGCGCCGCCGCGCTCCGTGCCGAGGGTAAGGATGTGATCGGACTCGGCGTCGGGGAGCCGGATTTCGATACCCCCGAGCACATCAAGGCCGCCGCCATCCGCGCCATCGAGTCCGGCTTCACCAAATACACCGCCGTCGACGGCACGCCGGATCTCAAGCGCGCCATCATCGCCAAGTTCCAGCGCGAGAACGGGCTGGACTATGCGCCGAATCAGATCCTGGTCTCGTGCGGCGGCAAGCAGAGTTTCTTCAATCTGGCGCAGGCGCTGCTCGATCCGGGTGACGAGGTGGTGATTCCGGCACCCTATTGGGTGTCCTATCCGGACATGGTGCTGCTGGCCGGCGGCCTGCCTGTGTTCGTGCAGGCGGGCGCAGCGCAGTCGTTCAAGATCACCCCGGCCCAGCTCAAGGGGGCGATGAACGAGAAGACGCGGCTGGTGGTCATCAACAGTCCGTCCAATCCGACCGGGATGGCGTACAGCCGTGAGGAGCTGGAGGCGCTCGGTGAGGTGTTGCGTGATTTCCCGAAGGTGATCATTGCGACCGACGATATGTATGAGCATATCCGTTGGAGTTCGGCGCCTTTCGTGAACATTTTGAATGCCTGTCCGGATCTGGCGCCGCGCACGCTGGTGCTGAACGGGGTGTCGAAGGCGTATTCGATGACGGGCTGGCGGATCGGCTATGCGGCTGGGCCGGCGCACATCATCAAGGCGATGAACACCATCCAGTCGCAGAGTACGTCCAATCCGACGTCGATCTCGCAGGTGGCGGCGCAGGTGGCGCTGGACGGGCCGCAGGAGTGCATCGGGGTGATGCTCAAGGCGTTCATGGAGCGGCACGATTTCGTGGTCGAGCGGCTCAACCAGATTCCGGGCATCGAGTGTCTGCCGACCGATGGGACGTTCTATGTATTTCCGAAGGTGCAGAAGCTGATCGAACGTCTGGAAGGGGTGAACAACGATCTGGAGCTGGGCGAATATCTGATCGAGAAGGCGGGCGTGGCGGTGGTGCCTGGGTCGGCGTTCGGGTTGGGCGGGTATATGCGGTTGTCGATCGCCACCAGCCGCGAGACGCTGGAACGGGCGTTGGATCGGATCGAGCAGGCAGTAAAAAACGCTTGACGCGGGTCGGGTCGGGCACTACCATGCGCGGCTCATGACTTTCCCTGGTAGCTCAGTCGGTAGAGCGGGTGACTGTTAATCACTAGGTCGGCGGTTCGAGCCCGTCCCAGGGAGCCATATAAGTAGAAGAAATCCCTGCCTTCTTGCGGAGGCAGGGATTTTTTTGCCTGCCTGATCGCTGGACTCCGGCGCATGTCCGGGACGTTGCCGGATCTTCCACAGTTTGAGATGTAGAGCCGCTTGAAGAGATTGCGGTGTACGACAAGCATCGCTGACGCAGCTCTAGCATCGGAAGCGACTGATGCTATGTGCGAGTTCCGTGGCGCTCTGGGCGATCTGGGTCGAGGTGCTGGCATTGGCGTCAGCAGCCGAGGCGGTGTGGTCGGCGATATCGCGGATGGCGACGATATTGCGGTTGATCTCCGTCGCCACATGCGTCTGCTCCTGAACGGCGGCGGCAATCTGCGTGCTCATCTCCTGGACGCCGGCCATGTCTTCGGTGATGCGCTGGAGAAAAGCGCCCGCCTCGTTGGCTTGGGCCGAACCGGCGAGTCCTTCTTCGCGACACTCCTGGATCAGGGAGACGATGGTTCCGGTCTTCTGCTGGAGCGCGCTGATGATGCCGCCGATCTCCTCGGTCGCCGTCCGGGTGCGCATGGCGAGGGTTCGTACCTCACCGGCGACGACGGCAAAGCCGCGTCCCTGTTCACCCGCGCGGGCGGCTTCGATCGCGGCATTCAGGGCCAGCAGATTGGTCTGTTCGGCAATGCCGCGAATGACGTCCAGCACTGAGCCGATGGTGGTCGAACTCTGCACCAGTTCGTCCGCCGCCTGGGTGGAGCCGGCCAGACGGGTGGCCAGGGTGTCGATGCGCTGAATGGTCGTATCGACTTGGACCCGCCCCTGCTGGGCATGGAGGCTCGCCCGGTGTGTCCGGTCGGCGGCTGTCTCGGTGTTGCGGGCGATCTCCTCGACGGTCGCCACCATCTGGGTGATGGCCGTGGCGAGCTGATCGGCCTCGCTGAGCTGATGGCGGCCGCCGACCGAGGTTTGCTCTGCATTGGCCGAGAGCTGTGCCAGCGTCTGGCTCAGGTCATCGATGGTGCGCTGACACTGGAGGATCACTCGGGCCACGCTGTCCAGCATGCTGTTGAGATGCTCGCCCATCCGGGCCAGCTCGTCCTTGCCGCTGACGTCGAGACGCAGGGTGAGATCGTGATCGTCTGCGATGTTCTGGATGACGCTGACGGCCCGACTGATACCGCGGTTGAGACGGCGGGCGATCAGCCACGTCAGCAGCCCCACGAGCACCATCACGGCCAGGCCGAAGGCGGCGAGCCTCCATGCCGCACGGAGCTCGGCCGACTGAAGATGGGTTTCGAGGTTCGTCCTGATGGTATCGATTTGGGACTGAAGGCCTTGCATCTGAGCGTTCAGATCGGCCCTGAGTCCCTGGTCGGCGCTGAGTCCGACACGGATCTGGGATTCGACCAGATTCAGGAAATCCTGATGATAGCGCGCCAGGGCACGGGTGACCGTCTCATCGATCTCGGGCCGGGCGATCAGAGCGGCGTAGTTGGCTTTGAAATTGTCCACATACTTGGTGCTGGATCTCAGCATGAAGTCCTTTTCATCGCGACGCAGTTGCAGGATTCCGGCCAGCAGGTCGTCGCGCCCTGTCTCCTTGACGCTGGCCTCGGCGTGGTGCACCGCCTCGCGCAGGCTGCCGTAGAGTCCGGACTCGTGATCAAGCCCGATCGTCTTGGACTCATTGAAAAACTGTTCGAAGCGCTCCTGGTACTGAGCGATCTCCTGGCGGAGCGCATCGAACTGGGTGGCTGGTATCGCATCCTGGCCCAGCAGGCCGGCGAGTCGCGCGATATCCTGGTCGAGCGCGCGCAGATGCTCGCGCAGTTCCACGGCATCCCGCTCCGCATGCTGAAAGAAGAAGTCTTGCCCGTGGCGCTCCACCTTGAGGATCCGGCTGGTAAGCTGTGCGGTCAGTTGCCCGGCCGACGCCAGTCTTTCGAGCTGGAGCCAGGTCCACCAGGACGCCAGCAAAACGATCAGCAGACTGATGACGGACAGCGCCGAAAGACCAACGAGCTTGTGTTTGATCAGCATGAGGACGCTTCTCCTGATTTATGCGTCATTTGGTTGGCAGGCGGCTGCCGGAACGATCCTAAATATTTGTATTCCATAGCCTTGTTTGTATATCGAGCGCCCTTGGCCAAAGGCCGGGAGATGGCCGACGCCCGAGTGCTTTGCGGTTCCACGGCGTGTCTGATGCCGACAGCCAGCAACCTCCGAACGCGCCTGTAGCGCGAGAGCGGCAATCCGGCAACCACATTGCCATCCCCTTGGCAATTGTAGCGGAGCGCATCGCGGCCTATGCTGACACTGAATCCGGGGCGGCGCCTTGATTCGAGGTGATTCAGTTGGGATAGCCTGTCCGAGATGTATTCGTACACTTTTGGGGCGTGCATGAGACTGATGAAACTCAAGGACCTGGTCGATCTCGACGAATTGCGAGAACTCTGCGAGAGCTTCACCGCCCTGACCGGTGCCGTGACAGCCGTCCTCGATTTGGACGGGAACATCCTCGTCGCTACGGGGTGGCAGCGGATCTGCACCCAGTTCCACCGGGCACATCCTCGGACCGCCCTGCGGTGCCGCCAGAGCGATACCATCCTCGCCGGCTGCCTGGGGCGCGGGGAATCCTACAATGTCTATCGCTGCCAGAACGGCTTGGTCGACGTCGCCGTCCCGATCCATGTCGGGGGCGAACACGTTGCCAACTTCTTCACCGGGCAGTTCTTCTTCGAGCCACCGGACATCGACTATTTCCGACGTCAGGCCGAGGAGTTCGGCTTCGACGAAGCCGCCTATCTGGCGGCACTGGCTGAAGCCCCCATCTTCACCGAACGTCAGGTGCGCTCGATGATGGACTTCCTGACCCGGCTGGCCCGGGTCATGGGCGAGATGGGGCTGGCTCGGGTGCGGCAACAGGAGGCCAATCGCACACTCCAGCAACACCGCGACCATCTCGAGGAACTGGTGCAGGCCCGCACGGCGGAACTGTCTTTGGCCAAGGAGCAGGCCGAGGCCGCCAACCGGGCCAAGAGTGCCTTTCTGGCCAACATGAGCCATGAACTGCGCACGCCGCTCAACGCCATCACTGGGATGGCCTATCTGGTGCGCGCCAGCGGCGTCAGTGTGAAGCAGGCCGGTTGGCTCGACACCCTGGATGGGGCCAGCCGGCACCTGCTGGAGATCATCAGCGCGATTCTCGAACTCTCCAAGATCGAGGCGGGCGGCATGGAGCTGGACACCGTCCCCATCCGCCTCGACACCCTGGTGGCGAGTGTCGTTGACACGATCCTCCCCCAGGCCCGGGCGAAACACTTGCACATCGGTCTGGAGCTGGACCCCGTGTCGACCCCACTCATGGGCGATCCGGCCCGCTTACGGCAGGCTCTGCTCAACTACGCCGCCAATGCGGTGAAGTTCACCGCAACCGGTTCGGTGACGCTGCGCACCAAGGTCATCGAACAGACTCCGGAGTTCGTCATGATGCGCTTCGAAGTCGAGGACACCGGGGTCGGCCTCCCAGCCGATGTCATCGACCGCCTGTTCGAGAATTTCGAGCAGGCCGACAATTCCGCCACGCGCCGGTTCGGAGGTACTGGACTCGGTCTGGCCATGACACGTCGCCTGGCCCATCTCATGGGGGGAACGGTGGGTGTCTCCAGCACTCCGGGTGAAGGCAGCACCTTCTGGTTCACCGCGCGCCTGGGTGCGCGGCCCGCCGCGTTTCAGATTCAGTGCGCCGAACGGTAGACTGTTGGACGATCACGTCGCTCTCTGCATAGACTCCCACAGGCCAAGCGTCACTTGAACTCGAATCACCCAAAGCCTCCAGAGCTCCTGTCCCCGGCCGGCACGTTGCGCAATCTGCGTTACGCGCTCGCCTATGGTGCGGATGCCATCTACGCCGGTCTGCCGCGCTACAGTCTGCGCGTGCGCAACAACGACTTCGACCTGTCCAATCTGGCCGTCGGGATCGCCGAGACGCATCGACAGGGCAAGCGGCTCTATCTGGCGGCCAACCTCATGCCGCACGGAGCCAAGCTCAAGACCTTCATCGACGACATGCGGCCCATCGTCGAGCTGGGGCCGGACGGGCTGATCATGGCTGATCCGGGCCTGATCCTGATGGCGCGTGAGCAGTGGCCGGAGTTGCCGATCCATCTCTCGGTGCAGGCCAATACGGTCAACGCGGCGGCCGTGCGCTTCTGGCAGCGGCAGGGACTCAAGCGCGTCATCCTCTCGCGCGAACTGTCGCTCTCGGCCATCGCCGAGATCCGTGACGCCTGTCCCGACATGGAACTCGAAGTCTTCGTCCATGGCGCGCTCTGCATCGCCTATTCGGGGCGCTGTCTGCTCTCGGGTTACTTCAATCATCGCGATGCCAACCAGGGCGCCTGCACCAACGCCTGTCGTTGGGAATACCGGCTGGGTGTAACGGCCGGCGAGGCCGAAGCCGGGCCGGGGGGCGAACCCGATCACTGGCACGAGCACGCCGAAACCGAACCGGCTCCAGCGCGCCGCCACACGGCGGCTGAGTCGGTCTATCTACTGGAAGAAGCCCAGCGCCCCGGCGACTATATGCCGATCTTCGAGGACGAGCACGGCACCTATATCCTCAATTCGCGCGATCTGTGTGCTATCGAGCATGTCGAGCGTCTGGTGGCCATGGGGATCGACTGTCTCAAGATCGAGGGGCGCACCAAGTCGCACTACTATGTTGCGCGTGCCACTCAGGCCTATCGCGCCGCCATCGACGATGCCGTGGCCGGACGGCCCTTCCGGCCCGAACTCAAGCATGATCTGGAAGGGCTGGCCAATCGCGGCTATACCGAAGGCTTCTATCGTCGTCACGCCCCGAGCGAGACCCAGAACTATGCCTATGGCGCCTCGCGCAACCAGCGCCGGATCTTCGTCGGCGACCTGGGTGATGCCGGGCCGGGTTGGGCCGAAGTCGAGGTCAGGAACCGCTTCGCGCTCGGTGATACACTGGAGTTGATGACGCCGAACGGCAACCGCACCTTTCGACTGGAGCGCCTGGAGACGCTGGCCGGCGAGCCGCTGGAGGTGGCGCCCGGCTCAGGCTGGCGAGTCCGTATCCCCGTGCCCGAACCCGTCGGCGACAGCGCCTTGCTGACGCGCGCGCTGGAGCCGGGTTGACGCGCGTGGGTGAACGTTAGCGAATCCAGTCGATGAGGTTCATGAGCGGGTCTTCGCCCGTCTCGGGTCCGATGACGCGCCCGCGCACGCTGTGTCCGGCGTCCACGACCGAAGCCGGATCGCCGCTGATGAGCGGATGCCAGACCGGCAGCGGCCGACCTTCGGCCAAACGCCGGTAGGCACAGGTCTCCGGCAGCCAGTTGGGCCAGGCCAGCACCTGGGGGACGATGGTCACGCAATCGGGCATGTGCTGGGCGCGCTCGGCGTACCGACGGCAGCGGCAGGTCTCCAGATCGAGCAGGGCACAGGCCACGCGCGAATAGACGATGTTTCCGGTCTCTTCATCCTCGAACTTTTCCAGGCAGCACTTGCCGCAGCCGTCGCAGAGCGACTCCCACTGCGCGGCGGTCAGTTCGGTCAGGGGCGTGGTTTCCCAAAAGCGTTCGTTCATCGGGCGAGGACTCGTGTTTGGCTTGGCGACCATGGTTCATGGTCGGTGAGGCTGGATCGGAATGACGATTCTGAGGCCAGGATGTCCGGCCGTCGACCGCATTCGATCTCGATCGACATCGACGTGGAGGAGAACGAGATATGTGTCATGACGCTCAGTGCCTGATCGAGACGCCGATCGGCCGGCTGGGCCTGCACTGGCGGGGCGATGTCCTGACCGGCATCGAGCTGGACCCGCTGCCAGCCGATGGCCAGTCACCGTCAGAGTGCGAGCCGCCACAGGCGATCACGCGCCAGCTCGACGCCTATTTCCAGGCGCCCGAAACGCGCTTCGAGCTACCGCTGGAGCTGGCCGGCACGGCGTTTCAGCAACGGGTGTGGGCGCTGTTGCGCGCCATCCCGGCCGGTCAGACGCGCACCTATGGCGAGATCGCCCGCGAACTCGGCAGTGCGGCGCGCGCGGTCGGACAGGCCTGCCGTGCCAATCCATGCCCCATCGTGGTGCCCTGTCATCGGGTCGTCGGCCAGCGCGGACTTGGCGGTTTCGCTGGAGACCTGTCGGGCCGGCGGCTCGCCATCAAGCGCCGGCTGTTGGAGCACGAGGGTATTTTGCGGTATTCGACGCTGGTCGACAGCACGCTCGGACCGACGACGGTCCTCTGAAGACAGGATGGACGACCGCGCACTGATCGAAGGCTTCGCCGACGCACTCTGGATGGAACGCGGCCTGAGCCGGAACACGCTCACCGCCTATCAGTCCGATCTGCGTGCTTTC